>CBDUXU010000092.1:0-7568 GCA_965371285.1 uncultured bacterium
CCACTGGTTCAATCACTGGAGATGAGTCGCGCTGTCCTCTCTAACAGATACCTGGAGTCTAATATGTCCAAGGTGGTGCAGAGCTCCAAAGAGGGAGCTTCGGTTACTGAGTCTATGGAAAAGTTCGCTATTCTTCCCGACCTTAGCTTAAAGATGTTTGATGTGGGAGAGAAGTCTGCAAGTTTAGAAGTGATACTCGACGATATAGCCCTTTTTAATGAAGAGCAGGTGGATTATAAATTGGGGCTTTTAACAAGCTTGTTAGAGCCTATTCTTATAGTTTTAATGGGCATTGTGATTGCTATAATAGTTGTGGCTCTCTATGTGCCGATATTTATGATGGGTAGTGTTATTTAAAGAGAAAGGTTTACCGTTATGTCAGAAAAAATAGGAGCAGTCCTGGTTAGGCTGGGTTTTATAGAGGAGAAGAACATCCTTAGAATCCTTGAGGTGTCAAGCGAGGAGGGGGTGCGTTTTGGCGAATCATGTATAAAACTTACCCTCATTGACGAAAGCCAGCTAAGAGACGCTCTTTCGGACCAGTACGGTATTGAGTCAATTGACATAAAAAATTATGAAATTGATGATAAAGCCCTGGACTCTATACCGTCGCTCCTGCTTAGCAGCGCAAAAGTTGTACCCCTGAAGGTGGACGGAGAAACAGTTCTTGCAACTTCAGACCCAACAGACATACTTGCCATAGATGATGTTACCAACCAGTTGACGAGGAAGGGTATAAAGGTGGGGCCTCTTTACTGTGCAACGGCAAAAAGTATCGAAACGGTTCTTAGTAAAGGCGAGGGGGCAGAGAGGGTTTTAAAAGAAGCAGAAGAGAGTTTCAACCTTGAAGAGTTAAAAGTCAGCGATGAAGATGGTGACGACCTCCTTACTTTAGAGAAGATTACCGAGAGCTCAAGCCCTGTTGTTAAACTTGTGGATACGGCAATTTATGATGCTATTGTAAAAAAAGCAAGTGACATACACATGGAGTCAACTGACGGGGGTTTATATATTAAATATCGTTTAGACGGAGTTCTTTATAAAGGTATGGGGCCTATTGACAAGAACTTTCAGGCAAGTATTATCTCAAGAATAAAAGTTATGAGCGACTTGGATATCTCGGAGAGGCGAATTCCCCAAGACGGTAAGTTCAAAATAAAATTCAAACACAAGGCTATCGACTTCAGGGTTTCTATTATGCCAAGCATTCACGGCGAAGACGCTGTTATTCGTATTCTTGATAAAGAAAATATAACCCAAGAGTTTGATGAGCTCTCACTGGACATTTTGGGTTTTGGAGAAGGCCAGCTTCATCATCTTAGGCGTATGATTAAAGAACCCTATGGCATGGTTTTGGTCACGGGCCCTACGGGAAGCGGCAAGACCACCACCCTCTATGCTGCTCTCAGCGAAGTCAATACCGGCATGGATAAGATTATAACCATTGAAGACCCGGTGGAGTATGAAATGCAGGGTGTTGTGCAAATACCGGTGAACGAGAAGAAAGGCCTGACTTTTGCCAGGGGGCTTAGATCGGTGTTAAGGCACGACCCGGACAAGATAATGGTAGGAGAGATTAGAGACTCCGAGACTGCGCAAATTGCCATCCAAGCAGCCCTTACGGGACATCTTGTTTTTACAACGGTTCATGCTAATAATGTTTTTGATGTTATTGGCAGGTTTGTACATATGGGTATCGAACCATATAATTTTGTATCTTCACTTAACGGGGTTATAGCTCAGAGGCTTATAAGGCTTTTATGTCCTGATTGTAAGAGCGAACATAAGTATACTGACAGCGAGTTAGTAGAGTCGGGGCTGGACCCGGCAGAGTATAAAAAGGAGAAGTTTTTCTCTCCTGTAGGGTGCGATAATTGTTTTAATACAGGTTATAAGGGCCGTTTGGCAATAGTCGAGCTGCTTGATTTAAACGACAGTATTCGCGATATGATATCTGCAAGAGAGCCTATGTCGGCAATTAAAAAGAAAGCTCTTGATGATGGCATGATTAGTTTAAGAGAGGTTGCCGTAGGCAAGGTTGTGGAGGGGGTTACATCTTTGGAAGAAATAAACAGGGTTACTTTTGTAAATTAATATATTAAGGGTCTTTTTAGATTAATGATAAAAATTTTAAATAGAATAGAAACCGGAGTTGCAGTTGGGCAGAGCGGCGTGGTCCTCTCCTGGCGTTCCGATGAGGCAACTGGCAGGGAAACTTTTTCTTCGGACTTTATAAGTAGCGCCTGGAGTCTTAGCTCTAAGGATTTAGAGACCGAGCTCAAAGCTTTGGTAGATAAAGTCGGCATGAGGGACTCCAGCGTATCTCTCTCACTGCCCGATAGCGTTTGTCACATGGCTATCCATAGTTTTGCAGAGCTTCCCGGCAGCCTAAAGGAAAGAGAAAACCTCATAAAGTGGACAGTAGCAAAAAACTTGCACATTCCTGAAGTGAACCTATCTATAGATTACCATATATTAAACAGCGGCGCGGAACCTATAAAAATAATGTCAGTGGCAGTAGAGAAAAATATTATTTCTCTTTATGAAGAAGTGCTTAAAAAGACAGGTTTAAATGTTTGGAGCGCAGCCCCAAGGACTTTGCATAGCCTTAGTTTGTTAACAGATGTAGCTCGGGGCCTATCGAATTATTCGCTGCTTTATTACGGCTCAGATTACTTTACTATTATTATATTTAAAGACGATACTATAGATTTTATAAGAACAAAAGCGCTGTCCGGCGGAGTATCTATTAGACGCGAGGCGAGTACTACTTTGAAGTCCTATTTAGGCAAGAATGCAGGTTATGAGTTAGAGAAGTTTTTTGTTTTAACAGAGAAAAGCGGCGACTTGAAAGATTTAGGTATAGGTGAAGTAGAGTTTATTGACAGTGATGCCCTGTTGGATAAATTATTTGTTAATCAGGGCGGAGCTCCTACGGAGCTGCTCCTGCCATCAGTAGGTTCAATTAAAAGTTAGTTGCAGAGAAGAAAACTTAATGAAAAGAATATATATAAACATATCAACTCTAGAGTTTAAGAATGACACAATGCCCAGAGCTCTTGCATGGACAACTTTAGTGGTCTCTGCTGCCCTGCTACTGACTGTGGCAACTGTTTTTATGTTGCAGGGTTTAAAGTTAGACGAGTATGAAGCAGACCTTCAACTGATAAAAAGAAAAAATTTAGATGCATCTGTTAAACATATGTCTGCCGGAGAATTGAAAAAAATTGCACAAGAAGTGAAAGTGGTTAACCAGCTCATAGAAAGAGAGAGTTATTCATGGGTAAGGCTTTTATCGGCAATAGAAGCTAATGTACCAAAGAATATTTACATCACTCAGGTGTCTCCTGATTTAATCAGCGGTAATATTTCTCTCTCCGGCATGGGAGGGTCATACTCAGAGGTTAATTACTTTATAGACAAACTTAACGGCTCTGACGACTTTGAACATGTTGTGCCCCTTAACCAGGCACTTGTAGGCAGCGGCGCTTACGGAGCAGAAACAGTCTCTTTTAGTATTAAAGCGAAATATTTAAAAGAACCTCTTAGTGGGGAGGGCGATAATGAGTAAGCTGGTTGAAAAGTTAGAAGGTCTAAACCTTCTTCCTCCCATGGAGAGAATTAGAAAAGAATATAGGGCTCTAGATTTTATAGGAGGCAAGACGGGGAATATTTTTTTTGTATCAATAGTTATTCTTTCTATCAGTTTGGCGCTTCAGCTGACGATTATTAAGAGCCGCGGGGGCGAGATAAGCGAGTACGATAGGCTCCTGGAAGAACTTAAAGATGATGCTGAGATTAGTGAAGGTAGGGTTAGTGATAAAAAAATATTAACTGACACACTGTCTGCTCTGGAAGATTTTAAGAGCGCTCTCCCGGGAAATGAAGAAATAACTCCCATAATAAATGACATTCACAATATTGCAAAAGAAAACAGGCTTAAGATTTTAAATACTACATATAGTACGGAAATAAAAAAGCAGTCCATTATAAACAGGCACTCTATGAGTTTTCCTATTGAAGGCAGTTATAAGTCAATTAAGAAGTTTATTTACGACATAGAATCTTTAAAACATCACCTCGTTATTGACAAAATCAGTTTAAGGGCCGGTTCCGGGAAAAAATCTACTATAAGCATTAATGTCGGCATATCTGTTTATTTAAAAGCAGAGTCTTAAGAAGCGGAATAAAAAATGATTGACATGAAAAAAATAATAACAATTGTTGCCATATTTATATTATATGTTTTTGCATATAATACTGATATTTTCGGCATCAGGGGCACCGCTGTTAGTAAAAATAGCACCGGTAAGGGTAAAGAGCCTGTGCCTATATTAAACCCTGAGAGTTTAGCCAAGCCTATTTATGAATATCCCGGGGTGAAGAGGGATGTCTTCTCTCCTGTGGCTAAACCTGCAGTAAAACGCCCCAAGAGACCGAAGGTTGTAGCTAAACCTAAGGCAATAGTGCCGGAGCCGCCAAAACCTGTCGATGTTTTCAAGTCTTCTCTTACTTTTATGGGTTTTAAGGAGCAGGAAACCGAGAGAACTGTATATCTTTCAGACTCTGATGATGAAGTATTTATTATCAGAAAGGGTGATACGATGATAGATAAATTTGAGGTTATAGAGTTAACAGATGAGATATTAACCTTAATAGACAGGGAAACCGGTGAAAGGTCTTCTATAGATCTTAGAGGCGGGGATGCAGAGGATATAGAAGGTACATCTGACCAATAAACTCATTTAGTGTATAAATAATTACTTATTTTAAAGGGCTAGCCATAGAGGTTTAGCCCTTTTTTTATTGTATATTATTGACTTTTCCGGCAATAGTTATATAATAGGGGTACAGTTGTACCCCTATTATTGCCCTTGTTGAGTGCAGCGTGAATATAATGACTGTCGTGACTATAATAACTAAGACAACTAATAATGACTATCAGAAATGAACATAATAAGCCGCCTACGGCGGAGCTAACCGTCAGACAGGCGAGCATATTGGAGTTTCTAAGGGAATATGTCTCTAACCATGGGTATGGACCTTCAATTAGGGATATATCAAGTTATTTCCATATAAAAAGCCCTAAAAATGCCACTAAACACCTGGAAGCACTGAGAAAGAAAGGCTATATTAGCCGCGCGGTTGGTGTAGCTCGCGGTATAGAGATTTTAGCTCCTGCGGGCAGTAGCGCCGGATCATCCGGTAACGGCAGTGATAGTTATGGTGATAGTGTTAGAGTGCCTATCTTGGGGACTGTAAAAGCAGGGGTGCCTCATTTGGCAGTGGAAGAGGCGGGGGAGTATGTAGAGCTGGATAAGAGGTTTTTTAAGTGTGACAACGGATTTCTCCTGAAGGTTGAAGGCGAGAGCATGATAAACGCCGGCATAGAAGAAGGAGATTATCTTTTAGTTAACAAGGCAAAAGAGGCAATGGAGAATGATATTGTTGTGGCTCTTATAGACGGTGAGGCTACGGTGAAAAGGTTCTCCCGCAGGGGTAATGCGATTATATTAAAACCGGAAAATCCGGAGATGGAGCCCGTTAGAATTATGGGGGGCGACTTCTCTGTGCTCGGAGTTGTTGTGTCGATTATAAAGAATATTTAAGGTAGGGGGTTTGTAAAATTGGTAACGGATATTGGCGAGAGAGTAGAGGTTATAGCGGTTTTTGGCAGCAACCCCATCGGTGGCAGCTCTGCGCCAGGTTTGCGTCCCGTAAGGTTTAAGTGGAAAAACCAGGAAATAACCATAATGGATATTTCCTATTCATGGAACTCTATGGACGGTGCGAGCAAGATTTATCACTTTAGCGCCTCTGATGGAAACATATTATACGAACTTGCCTATGATAGTAATTCTCTTAATTGGTCTTTAGAAAAAATTGAAGCCCCCTAGCCCCGTGACGGGGCGGTCAATTATTAAAAAAGATTTTTGTTTTAGCCGCAGCAGGCAGAGCCTGTCTTTTAATAAGACTTAAGTAGTCATTAAAATTAAATTAGAGGTCATTGAATGGATAAAATAATTTTACATGTAGATATGGATGCATTTTTTGCATCTGTTGAACAGAGGTGTAACCCCCGTCTAAGAGGCAAAGCGATTGCCGTAGTAGGGGCAAATAAAAGAACCGTTGTGACTACTTCATCTTATGAGGCTCGCGCTCTTGGCGTAAGAACCGGCATGAACAAGTATGAGGCAAAAAAGGTTTGCCCAAGCCTTATATTCGTGGAAGGGGATAATAGAAAGTACACTAGCGCTTCTACCAGGATTATGGATATTTTAAAAAGTTTTTCTCCCTTAGTGGAAGTCTATTCGGTAGATGAAGCTTTTATAGATTTAACAGGCACGGAAAAACTTCTAGGGACTCCAATGGAGATAGGAAAAAAGATTAAAGAAGCCATAAAAAATGAAATTGGAATAACAGCATCAGTAGGGATAAGTGATAATAAACTTATGGCAAAACTTGCATCGAGCAGGCAAAAACCAGACGGGCTTTTCTTTATTGATGAAAATAATAAAAAAGAAATATTAGAAAGTCTCCCTGCAAGTAAACTTTGGGGTATAGGCAGTAAGCTCTCCGGCCATTTAGAGGCTCTGGGGGTTCGCACCTGCGGGGAGCTGGGGAGGTTTCCTGCATCTGTACTTAGGTCCAGGTTTGGTATTGTCGGCGAGAGGCTTAAACTTATGGGGCAGGGACTTTTTGATGACCAGGTAGTTCCCGAAAAAAAAGAGGGCTATGCCCTCCCCAAGAGTATTGGTCACTCTGCGACATTATCAAAAGACATTGACAGTAAAGATATTGTAACTATCAAAAAAAATATTCTAAAGTTAACGGAGAAGGTGGCCAGAAGGGCAAGGGGGCATGACCTTGTTGGGAGGAAGGTCGCTCTGGATATTCGTTATTGGGACTTTGATGGTACTGGCAAACAAAAACTTATGACAGTCTATACAAATGATACAAAAAAGATCTATAAATATTGTCTGGATTTACTGGAAGATATAAAACCTCATAAACCTATAAGGCTTTTGGGAGTAAGTATTTCTTCTATTAGGAAAGACTTCTCCGATGATTTGTTTGAAACAGAGACTAAACAGAAAAAACTCTTGCAGGTTATGGACTCTGTTAATTCCAGTTTTGGCACCACTTCCATAGGGTGGGGCAGTGTTTTTCAAAAAGAGGAAGATAGCGGTGTGATTTCTCCTGCCTGGCGCCCCAGCGGGGTTCGTAAGGTAGATGTAAAATAATTCTGAATAAATATCCCTCCAAGAGAAGTCTTATATATGGTATTCTGTTACTCCTATGAACGAAGACTTTGAATGTAATTCTCTCTTATCTGAGACAGACTCTGAAAGAGTTATAGAATATCATAATAGAACCAAACACCGCACCGATGGTTATGCAAAGAGCGCGGGAGCAATGGACTGGGAAAACGAACCAGCTCCAATGCGCACTTATTCAGAGGCGCCTAAGTTTAAATTTCCTTTAAACAATCCTGACCCAAAAAATAAATATATAGACATATATAAAGGCTCCAGCGAGGTAAAACCCTTTGATTTTAGCGCTATCGG
>CBDUXU010000093.1:0-7555 GCA_965371285.1 uncultured bacterium
TACCTAAAGGCAGCGGGTTAATGATGGAACCTTTCATTACGGGAATAGGTTCTGTTTCGGTTAAGGAAGGGCACGGGCTGGGACTTAGCTTTCAAAACTTCTCAACCGACATAGAACTTACAAAAGACGAATTAAGGTTCCCATTAAATAATATGCAAAGTAACGGAGGTTTTGTAAACGGCAGGTTCACATACTTTAGGTCCTACATGGAAGAAACAATGTTTAGGACAAACCTAAAAGCCAAACATATAAACATCAAGTCCATGCTTAGGGAATTTGGCATGAAAAAAGATATTCATACCGGAGAAATGGAAGTCGAGCTGTGTCTTAGTGCAAAAAAAGGTATGGAGAACTTTACGGAGGGACTAAACGGCGTACTTGAAATAGATGCAAAAGACGGCCATTTGGAACAGCTTGTGGCCATAAGCAAAATCATGGCGGTCTTTTCGCCGCTTGCCTATGACGAGTTATTCAAAAAAGGTTTTCAATACGACAAACTTGACGCCCGGTTTAAGTTAACTAATGGAATTTTCTCCACCAATGATTTAAGCATAAAAAGCTCTGCCCTCAGACTATCGGGAATTGGCAAAATAAATTCTAACAATGGCACCATGAAAATGACAATTGCCGCCCACCCCTTCACTACAATAGACTTAATAAGAAAACTGCCCCTTGGCACAATACTGCTGGGTGATGGTTTTATGAGTATCTATTACAGGGTTACAGGAGACTTCCTGGACCCAGACATTGAAACATTGGAAGGACGAAGTATGGAGAAATTTACAGTAGGCATTTTCAAAAGACTCTACACCGTCCCGAGAGATGCCTTGAGGGGGAAAGAGGAACTTAAATGCCATTGGAATAATTGAGACAAACTAAAAGCTATGAGTACTCTTCATTAAAAGACTTACCCCCAGGTAGGTAAAAAGCACCACAAAAAATCCTATTATAGAACCTACTGCAAATGCCCTGCCTCTCCAACCTTTCACAAACCATGCATGAATAGCACCGCCATAATAAAACCAAACTATAAATGACCAGATAACCTTGGCGTCCCAAAGCCAATAGGAACCCCAAGCAAGGTAAGACCAAATCGCTGCAAGAAACATAGAAATAGAAAAGAGAAAAAAACCCCACATAATGCTCCGTCCCATAATCTCCTGGAAGGCGGCTTTTCTCACACTTTCACCCCTGCCGACAATCAGATACAAAACAGCACTGGCAAAAGAGACTGTAAAAAACGCATAGGCAGCAAAACTACTCATCACATGAGTTTCAAACCACCATGTGCGAAGAACTAAGGTTAAAGGCTTGCCGGGACTTATAACAAAAAAAGAGACCCCTAAGGCAAGCATTGCAACAGGCATAGATACTAACTCAATAGACCTTTCCTTATAACGAAACATTATTACAACTGTGGCTAACATGACGGTAAAGCTGTAAAACATGATAGTTTCAAACATGTCTGCCATAGGGGCATGGCCGGTTGAGTAAGCCCTAAGCAGGAGAGCTATAAAATGAAAAAGGAGGCCTGAAGTTATAACAAACTTGCTCCACTGGGCCATATCTATTTTATCCTCGGCTCCCGGCTTAATAACCAATCTAAACCTGCCTGCCAAGTGCAGCAGGTAACCTGCAATATAAAAAATAAATGCAACAACCAAAAAATTAGACACTACTTACCTCTCTCGCTGCCCCAAATTATTTTATGTATCTGAAGCCCCACTCTGACATTTAATTTATCTTTAAGTATCCACTCACTTAAATCCTTAGGATTTAGAACATCACTTAGAGGGGAAAATATTACAGGGGATTTTTTATTTAACAAATTCACTTCAAGAAAGTTTTTTGCATAGAGATAATCTTCCTTAGACCCTAAAACAAATTTAATCTCATCATTGTCATTTATTAACTTAAGATTATCCATAAGGAAACTGTCGGCACATCCACTGGAAGGACACTTAACATCTACTATTTTCACAACTTCCGGTGGAATATCATTCATTAGTATCGTGCCATTGGTCTCTAAGAGCACCTTGTAACCCTCCCTCGTAAGCTCCCTTAAAAGTTCCTTAGCACCTTCTCCGGCAAGCGGTTCTCCCCCTGTGAGCTCTACTAAGTAGCAGCCGCAGGCTTTAACTTCTTCTAATATCTCAGGTATTGAATATTCAGACCCATCTTCGGGAGTAAGAGAATAGGGAGTATCACACCAGGTGCAGCGAATATTACACCCGGCAAGCATTATCAGGACGCAGGGAAGCCCGGCGTAGGTGGATTCACCTTGAATAGAAAAAAATATTTCGTTAACTAACATATATTAATATAAATTAAGCGGCAGCTACTTATCCCTTGGATTTTTGGCAGGTTTCTTTGTACCATTCTTTTTTACTTTTTTTTATGAGCTGCCTGTTTTTTATGGCCTGATTTCTTAAAGTCTCTAAAAGTTTCAGATAATCTCATCAGACCTGCCAGAATAAGACCATTTAAAGTGCCCTTCTTATAACTTCCGTCCGGTTTAAGAGTGCCGGCTTCAAGTCCCGTGAGAATCTCCAGTCCTTCATCTATATAATCCATTGCATAAATGCTGAATTTTCCGTCTTCAACTGCACCTAGTACTTCTTGTTTTAACATTAAATTCTTGATATTCCTTCGAGGAATTATAACCCCATGACCGCCGGTCAGCCCCCTCTCCTGGCAGACATCAAAAAAACCTTCTACCTTCTCGTTTACTCCTCCTATGGGCTGAACCTCACCCATTTGATTCATAGAGCCAGTTACTGCAATTCCTTGTTTTAGAGGTACTCCCGAGAGGCTAGAGGCAAGTGCGTAATACTCAGCGCAGGTGGCACTATCTCCTTCTATCTCTTCATATAACTGTTCAAAACAAACAGAAGCGCTAAAAGAGAGAGGCGATTTTTTAGCAAATCTCTGCCCCAAAAAACTTTTAACTATTAAGTGGGCTTTATTGTAAATCTTTCCGGATTTTTTTACTTCACTTTCAATATTTACAATTCCAGCCTCACCTAGATAAGTCTTTGCTGTTATCCTGGACGGTTTACCAAAAGCATAGTCTCCCGGATTTATAACTGCAATACCATTTAACTGCCCAACAACTTCCCCCTCAGTTGAAACCATTATGGAGTCTTCTGAAATAAACTCTTTCATCTTGTCTTCAATCTTAGAGTTCCTGTAAATTTTCTCCTTATAAGCCCTGCTGACATCTACTGATGTGACCTCGCCCCTCCCCTCGGTAGATGCCCAGTGACCTGCCTCAATCACCATATCTTCAATCAGCCCAAACCTTGCAGTTAACTTTTCCTTGTTGCCGGAGAAACGACTTCCATACTCTACAACCCTTGCTACAGCTTCCTTGTTGAAATGTTTAACTTTGTGTTCTTCGCATTTTGATGCAATAAAACAAGCATAATAATTTTGCGTACTCTCGTTTCTCTCCATCACATTGTCAAAATCAGACTTAACCTTAAAAAACTTCCTATACTCCTTGTCATAATTATAAAGCATATAATAGATATAAGGATCTCCTACTAAGATTATTTTAAGATCCAGCGGGAGAGGCTCGGGCTTTAAACTCTCTGTAGAGAACAGCCTGTACTGCTCCCACACATCTTCAATAGTGACCTGTTTATTTTTTATAATTTTCTTTAAAGAATCATAAACAAATACATTTTTGAGGACTTCCAATGCATTTAAAACAAGGTAACCGCCATTAGCCTTCTGCACAGAACCTGACTTAATCATGGTAAAGTCAGTAGTCGCCACCCCGTACTGCACACTATGTTCAATCTTACCGAAAAGATTATAATATGTAGGGTTGGACTCGAAGATAACAGGGGCACCTTTAGTGTCGGCATTATTTACAAAGAGATTAACCTCATATCGTGCAAAACTTATCTCAGGTCTTGCCATCTTAAGTCCCGGAAGCCCTAAACTTACATCATTACTGGGCATAAAATCAGTTATACGGTCCAGTATGTCATCTTTAACTTCATTAATATAATAAACAATCTCATCAGACTCTTTATATTTCTGGATCAACTCGTGTATTATTGGACTGAGAACATACCCTGCCACTTCCCTGTCCAAGAGTCTTATTTTTTCTTTTGTGTCCTTTTCTATTTCTCTGGCTCCTCTTATGGCATCGCCGAGCTTATCCTGAAGAGTTCTACCTGCAGAGCTTAACTGATCCTTTTCCGAATCACTCATTGTGTCATAATCTTTGTCTTTTATAGCCTTACCATCTTTGGAAGGTATAACTGATAAACCGCTGGGACTTTTTTTGAGTATAAAACCCTTCTCCTTAACAACCTTCTCAAGCTTGTCGAATATTATCTTTGTCCTAACCTGCCCTGCGTCATATATCTCATTACTGTGTGATTCATAATCCTTGCTTTCAAAGACCTTAGGAATGTCTCGCCTGAGCGTTTCTACCAAATCCACCATATGTGCTTTAAAAACTATACCTACACCTGGCGACATTCTTAGGGCGCGAATCTTATCAGAGTCGCGAAAATTATTAACATAACACCAATCATCGGGCACACTCTCAAGCTTGGACTTTTTTTCCAATACAGACTTAAGTGTTGAGTTCTTTCCTGTACCGCTTTCACCAAGTACAAAAATATTATATCCTTGATTAGACAAACCCAAGCCAAACTCTATGGCACTAAACGCCCTGCCCTGACCTACAAGTTCAGTTAATGGTTTCAGGTCCCCGGTGGTGGTGAAAGAAAACTTATCGGCACTACACTCTGCAAAGAGGTCTTCCTTTTCAATAGGTTTTATCATTTTATATTTCCCTCATTATTTAATATTTATTAATGTAAGTGGTCTGACACTTCTCTATGAACAAACTCAGTAAATAACTTCGAATTATCGCAAGTTGTACAATCAAATTGTAGTGTTGTATAAAAAATATGGTGTTTCGTTGCTAAAGTTTTATTTATAGAACCGGTAATCACAGAATATAACTCTTTTTTGTCTTCCTCAACCTCAATATGAGCGCTTAGAGAATATATGTTATGACATATGCCCCATATATGCAAACTGTGAAGTCCGGTAACCCCGTCTATATTCTTGATATCAGAGAAGACTTCCTTCAGGTTAATCTCCGGCGGCACTCCTTCCAAGAGTATATGTCCTGATTCTTTTATAATACGCAGTGATCCGAATACTAATATCCCTCCTATGGCAACACTTATTATTGCATCTACTATATAGGCTCCTGTGAAATACATAATAACAGCACCGACAATAACACCTAGCGATGCCACCGCGTCACCTGCCACATGAAGAAAGGCGCTTTTTACATTCAAATTGCTTTTGGCATACTTTATTAACCAGAGGGCGACTATTAAGTTAACAATAAGACCCACTGTTGCAACAATAAGTAGACCTAAACTATGCACCTCCCTTGGGTTTATAAGCCTCTCGTAACCGTGATAAAAAATAAAACCAGCCATAAGCAGTACCAGTGAACCATTTATAAATGCTGCAAAAACCTCAGCCCTGTGAAGCCCATAGGTTCTAGTCTCATTGGGAGGCTGACTTGATATATGCATAGCAAAGAAACTCAAACTTAGGGCAAAGACATCCATAAAAACATGGACCCCGTCAGATAAAAGCGCCAGCGACCCTGTCATCAACCCGCCAACAACCTCTACGACTAATATAATAGAAGTCAGCAAAATTGCAAAAATAAGTCTCTGTTTGACTTTACTATCTGAATTGCCGCCGGTGCTAAAACCGTCGCGGTTATGATTGTGACTCATACCTTGCTGCCTTCATTTAGATTTATTATTAACCAACTAATATATTGATTTTACACTGCATTTTCAGTCCTATCAAGTCTTAATACTATTGCCCCAAACAGGCATTTATAGTATTATTACCCAAATGCCAAGAATACTATCCTTACACATATTTAAAGAATGCTGCTCATTCTTTCTGCTAACATTCGCCATTATAACAGTAACTGCAATGCTTGGGAAGATTGTTGGTGCTGTGGAGCTTGCCACAAGCGCCTCACTTGGCCCATGGTTTGTTCTAGAGTTAGTTGCATCATCAGTCCCCTACTCTATTAGCTACACCATCCCGGCATCCTTTATGGTATCCATTATAATTGTTTTTACCCGCCTAAGTACAGATAATGAGCTAACTGCTATAAAAAGCTCGGGGATTAGCCTCTCAGCAATGTTAAAACCCACCATGCTGCTGGCATCTATTGTTTTTTTTGCATCACTTTTATCAAACATATACCTCTACCCCAAAGGTAATACCCATATTAGAGAGCTCCTGTTTGAGGCGGCAAAAACCAAACTAACCTCTGGCATAGAAGAAAAAAGATTTTACGACCAGTTCAAGGACTCTGTTCTTTATATTGATAAAATAAACAGGGGTAAATTATCCGAAAATGAGCGTGACATGGGAGGTATATTTATTTTCAGAAATAAAGAAGGCGATGACCCTGTAGTAATATATGCAAACTCCGGCAACCTGCAATCAGACTCAGAGACCCTGTCACTTGCCCTAAACCTCTTTGGCGGAGTCATCTATAAAGAGGAGAAAGAAGGAGAACATTCCAGGACCCACAAACTGACCTTTGACACTTACCGCATAGACCTATCAATGGAGCAGAGATTTTTTGGCAAAACAAAATCCTACAATACAAAAAACCTTACCATAAAGGGCATATATGAGAAGATAACTTATTATAAAGCCAGGGATTACAATACTTCAAAACTCTACATGGAAATCTATAAAAGGTTTGCACAACCATTTTCTATCTTTGCCTTTGTCCTCCTTGCCATACCTCTAGGCATTCAAAAGGTCAGGACACCTAAATTTACAGGTGCAGCAACCGCCCTAACCCTCATACTTATCTTTCAAATATTAAGCCGTATTTTTAAAGTAGCAGGGGAAGAGGGCTCCCTTGCTCCTCTACCGGCAGCATTTGGACCATCAGTTATTTTCATGTTAATAGGGTTAACTACTTTTTATATGGCTTTAAAAGAGAAACAAATACCAATCGGGCCTCTCTTTGAGGCAGCTTTTCGCAAGGTTAGCAAGCTCCTATGGAGGCAAAAGTTAAAATGACAGTAATAAAAAAACTCATCCTCAGTGAATTCCTAAAGGTGCTGGCTTTCACTTTCATCGCATTTTTCAGTTTATTTTTTATAATTGATTTTGTGGAAAAAGTTGATGATTTCATGGAAAATAAGGCATCTGTTGGAGTAATGTTTAGCTATTTTTTATTTAAAGTTCCTTTTATCTGCTCTCAAATAATGCCCATAGCAGTGCTGATGGCAACCATAGTGTCTCTTAGCCTGCTTAATAAACATAATGAGATTACCGCCCTGAAGGCTTCCGGTAGAAACCTGATAGATGCCCTTACTCCCCTTATGCTGGCAGGGCTAATAATCAGCAGTGCAATACTATTTATAAACGAAGTTATTGCCCCGGGATCAGAAAGACTTTCAGATGAAATTGAAAAAAGATGGATAAAAAAATCTTCAAAAAACAAACACTCAGGTACATT
>CBDUXU010000094.1:0-7408 GCA_965371285.1 uncultured bacterium
AAAAGAAATCGCTTTGCACAAGATTATAAAATCCCTTACTATGACGCAGGAGTACTTGTATCATCACAAAAAGTCGCTGAATATTATGAGGAAGCAGTTAGAAAATTTAACGACCCAAAGCAAGTGTCTAACTGGGTGATGGGAGAACTACTAAGGCTCTTAAAAGAAACCAACACTCCACTGGAAGACTGCAAGGTTACAACAGACAGGCTTGCAGGTCTTTTGGAACTTATAAAAAACGGCGACATTAGCTCTAAAATTGCCAAAGAAGTTTTTGAAGAAATGTTTAATTCCGGTGATGATGCATCAAAGATTGTAGAAACTAAGGGATTAAAACAAATATCAGACTCAGGCGAGCTGGAGAAAATTATAGACGACATCATCGCAGCTAACCCTGACAATGTTGAACAATATAAAGCAGGAAAAGACAAACTCTTTGCCTTTTTTGTAGGTCAGGCCATGAAAGCAACCAAAGGCCAGGCAAACCCAAGTGTCGTAAACGAACTCCTCAAAGAAAAACTCCAGGGGTGACCCCTGCACGCACAGGTTAGAAACATCACTAACCAATCTTTTAAATTTTTGAAATAATATTTTACCTAAAAAAGTGTCGCAGACACCGTGACGCCTGAACACGACCTGTTGGCACGCACAGTCCGAAGGCACACCAATAAGCTACCTTCGTAGTCTAACTACTAATCAACTTAATTATCCATGTCTGGTGTTAAATAAACAAAAAAAGTACACCCCTCCCCGTCCGCTGATTCTACTCCAATACAACCGCCATGATTTTCAATCACTTCCTTACAAGTAGAAAGCCCCAGCCCGTTGCCGTCTTTTTTAGTCGTAAAATAAGGGTCAAATACTTTCTCTTTAACCTTACTGCTTATCCCGCTTCCATTGTCTTTTATTGTAAAAAGTACATATTCTCCGCCCTTTAATAGTCCTAAATCTCTTGCTTCACCTTTGTTAACTGTCTTATTAATCAGACCCATTTTTATAAACCCAAATTTACCTTTAACTATAGTTGCTTCTACTGCATTTAAAATTAAATTATGGAAAACCTGCTCCAGCTGACATCTGTCTGCATATACATTTTTAATATTTCCATCTATGATAAAAGAGCAATTTGCCGATGAACCGCTGACGGCAAAACGAAATATTGGCTCAAGCAGCTCCTTTATATTAATTTCTTCTTTATCAGGCTTGAATGAACCATCTAAATAAAAAAGCCTTTTTGCAATTCTTCTTGCAACATTTACTGCATGGTCAGCGTTTTTTAGGTTTCTTCCGTAGGCAGAACCGGAAAGTTCAGAGGACTTAAGAGAAGAGAGGTTTAGAGATATTACAGTAAAAAGATTATTAAGGTCATGAGCGATAGAGCTTGCTAGTATTCCAAATTTCTTGTTTTCAGGGATATCACTTCCATGAATACCTTTTGAGTCTATTTTGCCTATATTACCTGCTTTTTTCACGTGAATTCCATTCTTGTTGCAGAAGATAATCAAACTACCTATCAAACTCAAGTGTATAAAGTGAAACAAAAATATACTACCAAACATTTATATATAGTATAATAAGCTGTATTTTGGAATTTGTAATTAATAGAACCTAATGATTGACTATAAAAAGCTCTCATGCTAATATGCCCAAAATACACACCCCGCAGAGCCGACACCACATCAGACAAAGCAGGGTTATGTATAGACCAGAAAAGGCACTTTCAATGAAGAGTGAACTTTTGATGATTGTGCCTTTATGGTACCTTAGGCATGAGCCTAAGCTGTATTTATAATATGTAATATATTAAATCTTTAACATACCAGATTAAGTTATGGTTTAGTGCTAACATAACCCTATTAAGTCTTTATGTCAAGCCATATTCCCTAAAAAAGTTCGGGTGGAGACTATTTTGTCTATAGGATTACGAATAGCTGAAATTAGAAATAATAATAGGAAAACAGCTTTTGCCTCTGATTTAGGCATAACTGCAGATTATTTAAGAATGCTCGAATCTGGAGAGAAAAACCCCGGGAAAACTCTAATAAAACTTATCTGTCACAAATTCAACTTAAGCGAAGAGTGGCTTACCACTGGCGACGGCGGGAAACACACCTTCCGGGCAATGGAGCTAAACAGCGGTACCGGTAGCGGAGAAAACCTTTTTTCTATAAATATTTACAATTTTGATGACCTGTCAGAACAAAGCGACCTTAAAGACATAACCAACCACTTAAAAGATAAAATTCCCACTACAGCAATTTTGCTGCCCGAGGGTTTTGGCTCAGACAAAATGATTGCCCTCAGAGTCTCAAACAATGCTATGAGTCCACAGATTACTAAACACTCTATAATTGGTGTGGATATAAACGAAAGAGAATTTGAAGATGGCGCCCTCTACCTTGTAAAAGCCTCTAATAAAGATATTTTAATCAGACGAGTATATAAAAAACCGGACTCTGTAACTCTCCTACCTAACAACAAAAATTTCCCTGAGATCAATTTGGACAGAAAATGCCTGGATAATAAACTTATAATAGGTTCTGTTCGGTGGGTTATTCAAAAAACCTGACAACTTATAACTTTAAATTATTTTTTATAATGATTAACAATTGGCATTCTTCTGTCCCTGCCAAAAGCCTTAGGGGTAATCTTTATGCCAGGTGCAGCCTGGCGGCGTTTATACTCGCTTAAATCTACAAGATTTACAACCTTTTCTACAACAGCTTTTTTATAACCTAACTTTATTATCTCACCAATAGACAGGTCATCTTCCACATAGGCTTTAAGAATTCCATCCAGCACCTCATAGGGTGGCAGACTGTCCTGGTCTGTTTGATTTTCGCGAAGTTCGGCAGAAGGCGCCTTTATGATAATACGCTTAGGAATTACTTCCTTATTAGCTCTCTCATTAATAAACCCACAAAGCTCATAAACCAGCATCTTAGGAACATCTTTGATTACTGCAAACCCACCTGCCATGTCGCCATAAAGGGTAGAATAACCTACACTCATTTCACTTTTGTTCCCTGTGGTCAGAACCAAATAACCAAACTTATTACTTATCGCCATTACAATGTTTCCGCGAATTCGTGCCTGCAAGTTTTCTTCCGCAACACCTTCCCTGCGGTCACCAAAAACAGGTTTTAAAAGTTTTTTGTAATCACTATAGAGCTTGGAAATGGAGAGTCTATCTTCTTTCACAGACAGGTTTTTTAATAGTTTAGTGCAATCTACCTTACTATCCTTTGATGTATATGGTGATGGAAGCATTATTCCTCTTACATTTTTAGCCCCTACTGCATCTACGGCGATGGCAGCAACCAACGCCGAGTCCACTCCTCCGCTTACGGCAACGAGGCACTCTTCAAAACCATTCTTTTTTACATAGTCGCGAGTACCCAGCACAAGAGCATTATAAACATCTTCTACATGGGAATATTCTTTACCGCTGACCTTATTTTTTATTTTAACTGGATTTGTTTTTTTGGTGCTTCTTACTTTAATAATATCAAATGATTTGTTATTGAGTTTTTTCTTAACCGGCACCTCTATATCTACCACTATTAACTCTTCTTTAAAACCCTTGCCATAAGCTACAGGATTCCCATTAGAATCTACGACCATACTATTGCCATCAAAAACCAGCTCGTCCTGCCCCCCTATAAGGTTTGTATAAACTATTGCTACACCATTATTTTTTGCTTTACTTATTATTAATTCTTCTCTCTCAAAGTGTTTGCCTTCGTTATATGGCGACGCATTAAGGTTGAATATTACTCCTGCCCCAACGCTGCTTTCCTTACCAACAATATTGCCTTTAACCCAAAGGTCTTCGCAAATACAAATTCCTGCCCTTATATCGCCAATGTCTAAAATCATAGGTTTAGATCCCTTTTTGAAATACCTTTCTTCATCAAAAACGCCGTAATTAGGAAGGACCCTCTTGTGATAGACCCCCTTAACTTTCCCGCCGCTTATAACTGCGGCTCCGTTATAAATATCGCCGCCAACTTTATTAACAAACCCTACAATGGCAATAATACCTTTTACTCTTTTTGCAATGTTGTTTAAACACTCAATGTTATCGTCTATAAATTTAGGTTTTAAGAGCAGGTCTTCGGGAGGGTAGCCTGTTATAACAAGTTCCGGGAAGATGACAACTTCAGCCCCTTTAGACTTAGCCTTCTCTGCATACCTGACAACCAGGTTCGAATTCTTTTTAAGAGCCCCGACAGTAGGATTGACCTGAGCCATTGCAATGGTGAGGTTTTTAAATTTATAATTTGCTTTACCCATGAATAGAGAGTATCAAAACACTAAGTAACTGTAAAGCCACCGGTGAGACCAGGGGTGACCCCGCAACACTCTGTGTTGGGACGCAATTTTGGGGACATCACAGCATCAACTGATATATTAAATACTTGACACTTAATTGTATTTTGGAAAACTGTCGCAAACGCTTGTGACCCAGCGTCACGCTGGTCGCCGGGGGCAGTATCAGGGAAACCCGCTAGATTAAAGAGCCTTTTAATAGAGTCCAGCAGTGACTGCTACGCGTCGCGCTGGTGTCGCAGAGGGCGTGGCACCTGCACTCAATTTGTAGAAAAATTGTTAAACCTGCTACCAAGCTGACCAAAATAGAAATGCTCTTGCAGAGAACCCTCTCAGAGGGCAAAAGTCTCTTTACAAAATAGGCAAAAAACACCTATAATCAAATGAATAATTGTTTACAAAGAAAACTACTATGAAAAATAAAAACCCTTATCTTAGATTTGCTGATGCAGAAAAAAAACGCTCAAAAAGCAAGTTTCGCGAAGCTGTGGCTCTATACATTGATGCAAAAGAGAACGCAGACAATGATCGTGAGCTTCAGCTAAACTGCCTTCTCGCTCTTGGAGACACATTCCGCCTTACCGGGGACTTCGAAAAAGCACTAAAAAGCTATAAAGAAGCCCACAAATTAAGCCTGCAAATAGAAAAAGACATCTGCGCTCCTAACCCCTACGGGGCACAAAGTGCCGTAGAAATATTGGAGCTAATTGACCCAACAGACGCAGTAGTGGGAATTGGCCTGTCCCTTAGAGGTCTAGGCAAACATAAAGAAGCCCTTAAATATTTAAACAGCGCCGTAAAAACATACACCTTGCAAAAAGACAAGGAAGGCAGGGCCTTTGCCCTTTGGGCAAGAGGCGGCGCTTACAGGGTTAAGGGAGATATTAAAAAAACTATAGAAGATTTTAAAGAAGCCAAAAAAATATTTGCCCAAAGTCGTGATAAAGCAGGAAGAGGTTACACCCTTGCCGGCCTCGGCGGAGCTACAAGGGTTGAAGGCAAATATAAAGATTCTTACAAATACTACTCTGAAGCAAATAAAATCTTCTCGGACATTAAAGACACATTTGGCATGGCATATACAAGTTGCGGAATTGGGAATTCTCTTCGCATGCAGGATGAGTTTAGGGAATCACTAAATCACTTTGGTGAAGCAAAAAAGAAATACAAAAAAATTGAAGACAGGGTAAGTTATGCTTACACCCTTTGGGCAGAAGGCATCTCACTCCTAATGTTAGATAGAATCGTGCAGGCAAATAACAACTTTAAAGAAGCCGAAAAACTTTTTAAATCAACAAAGGACAATAGAGGCATTGTCTACTGCACCCTGGCCAATGCCCAGTCTCACTTTATTTCAAAAAAGAAAGCTCTTGGCTTGAAGATGGCAAAAAAAGCCTTAAGTAGCGCAACAAAAAACGAATTTAAAATTGAAAAAGGTTATGCAAAAAAAGTTATAAAGGCAATGGAAAAAAGTCCAAACTCGCTGCCAATCAACCTTGCTTAATAAACCGGATAAGAAGACAGATGAAACTTTCTATAATAATTCCCGTATATAACGAAATATCTACCTTAGATGAAATAATCTCCCGCGTACAGTCGGCGCCTATAGACCTGGAAAAAGAAATAGTCCTTATTGATGACTGCTCCACAGACGGTTCTCGCGAGAAACTAAAGGAATTTGAAGGCGAAAAAAATATAAAAGTCTTTTATCACGAAAAAAATAAAGGCAAGGGAGCAGCCCTTAGAACAGGATTTGACAATATGACAGGGCAAATTGCAATAATTCAGGATGCTGACTTAGAGTACGACCCTGACGAGTACCCGGTCGTGCTGGGGCCAATCCTTGACGGTAAGGCAGATGTTGTTTACGGTTCACGCTTTTTAAGCGCCCCTCACAGGGTATTATACTTCTGGCACTGCGTGGGAAACAAGGCACTAACACTTTTTTCCAATATGTTAAACAACTTAAACTTAACTGACATGGAAACTTGTTACAAAGCGTTCAAAACAGAAGTTCTGGACGGCATAAAACTTAAATCTAACCGCTTTGGTTTTGAACCTGAATTTACGGCAAAAATAGCAAAGAAAAAAGTTATAATATATGAAGTACCTATTAGCTACTCAGGCAGAAGTTATGACGAAGGCAAAAAGATTACATGGAAAGATGGTGTTTCGGCACTTTACTGCATTATAAGATTTAAGTTTTTCAATTAAACTATTTCGACCATCGCCTAATAAATACCAATCAATAATGACAAAACACAATGAAACAAATATAACACGAGGCACGGGACTACTAGAAGGGTTTCTAGGTAAAAAAAGAGCTCAAATGGCAAATATGCTTATTGATAAAACCTCCAGGGAAGGTTCTGTTCTGGACATAGGCTGCGGCTCACACCCATATTTTTTAATCAACACAAAATTCAAAAACAAATTTGGGCTGGACCAAACAACACCGGAAGAAACTACCATTAATGATGTAACAGTCCTGCCTCACAATATTGAAGAAGACATACAAATTCCCTTCCCCGACAACAACTTTGATGCTGTTACCATGCTCGCAGTTTTTGAACACATTGAGCCGACGCTGCTTCCCTCTCTTATAAGAGAGATACTGCGAGTACTCAAACCGGGGGGAAGTTTTATAATGACCACCCCTGCCCCATGGACCGACCTTATACTGAAGACTATGGCACGCCTAAACCTTGTAAGCAAAGAAGAAATAGAGGAGCACAAAGATGCTTACGGCCTAAAAAAAACCTCCGCAATCTTAGAAAGCGGAGGTTTTAAAAAAGAAAATATTAATGCCGGTTATTTTTTAATGTTTATGAACACCTGGGCAAAAGCGACAAAACCTTTATAACTTCTTAAAGCTACTGTCAACTGCCTCAAGTGTTTTGTTTATATCATCAGATGAATGCTCCAACCCTACAAAACCAGCTTCAAACTGAGATGGGGCTATATAAATACCACTCTTTAACATGTTCCCGAAATGTTTTGCAAACCTCTTTAAGTCGCTTGACGCTGCATCTTTATAATTCCTTACAGGTTTTTCGTTAAAAAACACAGTGAACAT
>CBDUXU010000095.1:0-7359 GCA_965371285.1 uncultured bacterium
AAGGGCAGCATCTTCTTTAGCAATGGTTTGTGCATCTTTTTCCAGGTATTTCCTCTCCCACTTTGTCAGGGTAGGCTCGCTGTCGAGTCTTTCCTGGAGCAGTTCAATCCGTTTTATAAGAGCTTCGTGATTGACATAGACAGGCTCAATCATTTTAAGCTCACCAATTGCTTCTTCAAAGTATCCCGCTTCTCCCAGGGTTATGCCTTTTTGAAGCCTTGCTTCTATTGCCAACCTGGTTCTCGGGTAATCTGTTATAACCTTCTCGTAAGTTTCTATAGCATCGTCAAGGCTGCCTTCTAGGTGATAAGTCGTGGCAATTTTATAGTGAATATCAGGCAGCATTTTTTTATCGGGATTTCGGTTTAAAATCTCACCTAGTTCTATTCTGGCCTGCATGAAGTCATTCATGCTTATATATTCCATGGCAATTAAGTACTGAAGCTTACTCATTTTCTCCTGAGGGCTTGTTTGCAGGAGAATGTCATAGTCCTCTATTGCTCTCCTGTGTTTTTTCATTGAAGAGAATATCTTGGCCCTATCTTCTCTGGCAAGTTTAGCCTCGGGACTTTTTGGGTGAAGGTAGAAGAGGGCAGAATAGGCGTCTATGGCTTGTCTTTTCCTGCCCAGGTATTTATGGTATGTAAGGCCGATTTTATAATAGCTTTTACCTGCATAGTTAGAGTCAGGGTGGTTGTCTATTATTTTGTAGTACTCTTCAATCCCTGCTTCAAAGTAACCTTCACTGACAAGTTTTTCCGCTTCCGTATAAAACAGCTTGGCAGGGTCTCCTCCGCATCCGGTTATTAGAAGAAGTAAGGTTAGACCCGCAAATGTTGCTATAAATCGGGAGAAGCTTTTTTTATTTCTTTTTTCAGTCCCCACAGGTAGTTACATCTCGACATCTGAAGATTTTTCTGCAATAAGGGCAATGCTTGTTACTTTCTCTTCTTTAGCCATTCCCATTAGTTTGACCCCCTGAGTGCTTCTGCCGATTAGAGATATGTCTTTCACTGCAATGCGAATGATTTTACCTTGTGATGTGGTTATCATCGCCTCGTCTGTTTCCTGGACCATACAGATGCCGGCAACTTCTCCGTTTTTATCTGTTACCTGAATGTTGATGATTCCGCTGCCGCCGCGGCTTTGGCTGCGGTAATCCTCCAGCTTTGTTCTCTTGCCATAACCTCTTTCAGTAACAGTAAGGATGGTTGCGCCTTCTTCCAAAATTTCCATAGCTACTACTTTTGTGCCTTTTTTAAGTTTTACTCCCTTAACACCCCTGGCAGAGCGGCCCATTTCCCTTACCTGGTCTTCCTTGAATCTTATGGCAATACCGTTTTTGGTGCCCATAAAGAGTTCTTTAGTGCCGTCTGTCAATCGGGCGGAGATTAGGTTGTTGCCGTCTTCAAGCCCAATGGCAATAATTCCTCCTATCCTGATGTTGGAGAAACTCATAAGGTCGGTTTTTTTAATGGTACCGTTTTGTGTTGCCATTACAATGAACTTTCCTTCTTGAAATTCCCTGACAGGGAGGTATGCGGTAATCCTCTCACCTTGTGAGATGTTAAGTATGTTTACAATTGCCTTACCCTTGGCAGTTCTTCCTGCCTGAGGTATGTCGTAAACTTTCAGGGAGTATACCTTTCCCCTGTCGGTGAAAAACAGTATATGGCTGTGAGTAGATGCAACAAAAAGGCTCTCTACAAAGTCCTCGTCTCTTGTAGTCATGCCCATCTTGCCTTTGCCGCCTCTTTTTTGAATCTTAAAGAGGCTTGTAGGGTTGCGTTTTATATAACCCTTACTTGTAATGGTTACGACCATGTCTTCTTCTGTGATTATGTCTTCTATTGTAATGTCTTCTGCCTTGGCAGCAATTTGAGTTCTTCTCTCGTCACCAAAGCGGTCTTTAATTTCTCCCAGCTCGTCTGTGATAATAGCCATTAGAAGTTTTTCCGATTCTAAAATGTCTTCCAGGCCTTTAATAAGTTTTTTAACTTCTTTATATTCATTTATGATTTTGTCTCTCTCCAGGCCTGTTAGGCGGTGAAGTTTCATGTCCAGAATTGCCTGGGACTGAATCTCGGAGAGTTTGAATTTTTTCATCAAACCTTCTTTTGCAAGAAGAGGGGTCTTTGATGCCCTTATTAATTTAATAACTGCGTCAAGGTTGTCTATGGCAATCTTTAAACCTTCTAATATGTGAGCTCTCGCTCTTGCTTTTTTAAGTTCAAAGATTGTACGCCTTGTGACAACTTCTTTCCTGAAGTCTATGAAATTATTGAGTAGCTCCATTAAGGTGAAAACTTTTGGTCGGCCGTCAACAATAGCAAGGTTGATGATACCGAAACTTGACTGGAGCTGGGTTTGTTTGTAGAGGATGTTTATTATTACTTCGGCATTAATGTCCTTTTTTAAATCCAGTACAATCCTCATGCCGTCCCTGTCAGACTCATCTCTTATGTCCGAGAGGCCTTCAATCTTTTTATCCCTTGCAAGGTAGGCAATCTTTTCAATTAGCCTTGCCTTGTTAACCATATAAGGAATCTCGGTGATTATTATGGACTCTCTTTTTGTTCTTTGATTAACTTCGGTGGAAACCCTGCCTCTCATCTTAACTGAGCCTCGGCCGGTTTTATAAGCAGAGTCTATTCCTTCCCTGCCTTGAATGAAACCGCCGGTAGGAAAGTCCGGGCCTTTTACGATTTTCTTTATCTCTTTTAGTTCTGTCTCAGGGTTTTTAATTAGGATAAGAAGAGCATCTACAACTTCTGTCAGGTTGTGGGGAGGCATGTTTGTTGCCATACCGACGGCTATTCCCGATGATCCGTTTACCAGAAGGTTTGGAAAACCTGCAGGAAGAACTGTTGGTTCCACGCTTGATTCGTCATAAGTTGCAACATAGTTGATTGTTTCTTTTTCAATATCTTTAAGCAGTTCGCTGGTTAGGCGAGCCATTCTGACTTCCGTATATCTCATGGCTGCGGCTGCGTCGCCGTCAATAGAACCGAAGTTACCCTGGCCATCTATGAGAGGGTAACGAAGAGAGAAATCCTGTACCATTCTTGTAATGGCGTCATAAACTGCCGTGTCGCCATGGGGGTGATATTTACCTATGACATCACCGACTACACGGGCAGATTTTTTATAAGGTTTGTTATATTCATTCCCCAGGTCGTGCATGGCATATACTACCCGCCTGTGAACCGGTTTTAGTCCGTCTCTTATGTCGGGGAGTGCCCTGCCTACGATTACGCTCATTGCGTAATCGAGATAGGATTTTTTCATTTCATCTTCTATTGCTACAGGGATTTGCAGTTGGGCCACGGTTGTCTTATTTCCTCTCGTTTATCCGCCCCCCATCCTTGTAGAGGGGCGGAGGGCGGGGTGTAGTTATTATAATGACACTAAGCTATATATAGTATTAAGGATTTGGGCAACTGTCAAGGGGCATTGCGGAGCGTGGTGCAATATATAGCTATTGTATACAGTATATTTATGGAAAGGTGGTGTTTTTTAGCTTTTTTTGCAAAAAACCCCCAAAATCGGCACTTTTTTTGTCCTTTTCATTCTTTTTGACAAACAAAAAATACATGTTATAATATCCTCCTCAAGCATCCTGCTTTACTTAAATAAGCAGTGTTTTAAATAGATACTATATTAATATATGCTGAGATGTACCTGAAAATTGAGTCCAGGTGTCAGCGTCACGCTGTCACACCTGGCAGTCACTGCTTGACCGAATTAGAGAACAGTGTGATGGTTATTTTTAAGTTAGAAGCAAGATATTATGTGTTGCATCTATTAGTATTTTAATAAAATTTTTTAGGGAGTTTTTTTATAATGGCAAAAAAGAAGTTAGTTTACTTTTACGGAGGCGGCAAGGCCGAAGGCAAGGGAACTATGAAAGAAATTCTTGGCGGTAAGGGAGCAGGTCTTGCAGAGATGACAAGTATCGGTCTTCCCGTTCCGGCAGGTTTTACCATTACAACTGAAGTTTGCGACATGTTTTATAAAAACGCAAAAAAGCATCCTAAACAGCTTAAAAGTGAAGTGGCTGCCCACCTAAGCAAATTAGAAAAACTTGCCGGCAAGAAACTTGGCGATGTTAACGACCCTCTTTTGGTTTCTGTTCGTTCCGGCGCCGCAATGAGTATGCCGGGAATGATGGAGACTATTCTTAATTTAGGTTTAACCGATAAGTCAGTTGAAGGACTGGCAAAAAAAGTTAACAACAGAAGATTTGCTTTAGATGCCTATAGAAGATTTATTGCCATGTACGGCGCAACTGCCATGGGCATGGATGTCAAAAAGTTTGACCATACCTTTGATGATGTAAAAGATGAGTTAAGTGCGCCTCGCCTGGGCGTGGCTAAAGGTAAGGTGTTAGACACAGAGGTTAACGAGTTAGAGCTTGAAGAGTTAATTAAAAGATTTAAAGTTGTTTATAAAAAGGACACAGGACGAGATTTTCCTCAGGATCCAATGAAGCAGCTTTGGGGCGCCATTGATGCGGTCTTTGGTTCATGGATGGCAGATAAGGCTATTACTTACAGGAAAGTTGAAAAGATAAACGGTCTCATGGGAACAGCAGTTAATATTGTTCAGATGGTTTATGGTAACAAAGGCGAGACATCTGGAACGGGAGTTTGTTTCACCAGAGACCCTAATACAGGTGAGAATATTTTTTATGGCGACCTCCTTATGAACGCGCAAGGTGAGGATGTTGTTGCAGGCATAAGGACTCCCCTCCACCTTGACGACCTAAAAAAGATTATGCCTAAGGCATATGATGAACTTGTTAAGGTCAGGGCAAAGTTAGAGAAACATTTTGGCGACATGCAGGACATTGAGTTCACCATTGAAGAGAGTAAACTTTATATACTGCAAACCAGAAGCGGCAAGAGAAGCCCAAGGGCTGCTTTCCAGATGGCAGTGGACATGGTGAAAGAGAGACTTATCACTAAAGAAGAGGCTATTCTCAGAGTAAGGGACAAAGACATTGAGGGTCTCTTCTATCCTGAAATCGACAGAAAAATCAGTAAAGAAGAATTAAAGAAACACTACTATGCCACAGGTATTGCCGCGGTCCCAGGGGCGGCCACAGGGGAGATTGTATTTAGCGCAGCCAGAGCTGAAGAGCTTGCAGGAGAGAGCAAAAATGTCATATTAGTTAGAAAAGAAACAAGCCCCGAAGAGGTTGGAGGCATGCACGCAGCTAAGGGAATTTTGACTGCCAGGGGCGGTAAGACCTCCCACGCAGCTGTTGTTGCCAGAGGGTGGGGCAAATGCTGCATTGTGGGCTGCGAGATGTTAGATGTAAACGAAGAAGAAGGTTTAGTGACGGTTCACGGTAAGACTTTGCGAGAGGGTGATTTAATAACCCTTAACGGCTCTTCAGGAGATGTATATAGCGCCGAGATGCCTCTTACCAAGCCGGAGTTCCCGGGGGCATTCACCGTGCTTATGGGATGGGCAGATAAGATTCGTACCCTTAAGGTTCGTACAAATGTTGATACTCCCTATGACGCAGAAAACGCCATCAGGCTCGGGGCAGAAGGAATTGGTCTTTGCAGGACAGAACATATGTTCTTTGACACAGAAGAAAGGCGTCTTGGCATTCAGACAATGATAGTTGCCGAGAGCGTCTCCGAAAGAAGGGACGCCCTTAATAAGCTCTTGCCTTTCCAGAGAGATGATTTTGCAGGAATTTTTAAGGTTATGGACGGACTACCTGTGACTATTCGCCTTGTTGACCCCCCTCTCCATGAGTTTGTTCCCCATAATGAAGAAGGACAAAGAAAATTAGCCGAGGTTTCGGGTAAGAGTTTAGAGAGCATTCAGAGAAGAATTGAAATGCTCCACGAGGTAAATCCAATGCTTGGCCATCGCGGGTGCAGGCTTTGTATTACCTATCCGGAAATCCTTGAGATGCAGGCTCGCGCTATAATGGAAGCTGCCTGCATAGTGCAGAAAAAGGGCATTAAAGTGGCGCCGGAGATAATGGTTCCTCTTATTATAGACGACAAAGAACTTTCCATACTTAAGTCTACAATTGACAGGGTGGCAAAAGATGTAATGAGAGAGCAGGGTACAAAGGTTAAGTATTTAGTAGGGACTATGATTGAGGTGCCGAGGGCGGCCCTCCTGGCAGACAGAGTCGCAGAGGTTGCGCAGTTTTTCAGTTTTGGTACAAACGACCTGACTCAGATGACTCTTGGAATGAGCAGAGACGATGCAGGGAGGTTCCTTCCTGATTATGTAGACGAAAAGAAGGCAGGCATATTAGAAGACGACCCATTTGAGTCCTTGGATATTGACGGGGTTGGGCTGCTTATTAAATACGGTTTGAAGGCAGGAAGAAGTACAAATCCAAAACTCAAAATCGGCATATGCGGAGAGCACGGGGGAGACCCAGCCAGTGTTGAGTTCTGCTACCGCGAAGGGTTTGATTATGTAAGTTGTTCTCCATACAGAGTTCCTATTGCAAGGCTTGCTGCAGCACAGGCAGTCATAAGGGCCAGCGGGCCCGTCTCTAAAAAGACAAAAAAGAAACCAACTACTAAGAAGAAAGCTACTACTAAGAAAAAAGCTACCAAGAAAAAGGCAACTACCAAGAAAAAACCGACAGTCAAAAAAAAGGTTACTAAAAAGGTAGTTAAGAAAAAGGTAACCAAGAAGCCTGTTAAGAAGAAACCGGTAGCAAAAAAGAAGGCAACCAAAAAGCCTGTAAAGAAAAAGACGGCAAAGAAGGTTGTTAAAAAGAAAAAATAGAAATTAAAATATAATAAAAATTAAAAGAGGGTGGATATCGAAAGATACCATCCTCTTTTTTGTCTTCTCCAATACTCTAATCTGCCAATTTTAAAGCCCTTTCTCTCCTCTCTGTGTCAAAAATACCACAAAAAAGTTATCCACAATATGTTGTGGGGTTGTGGATAAAAACCCACTCCTTGTAGTGTTTTTATCTTTACAACTTCATGCCATTTCTGATAGTATTTGAGGAATAAGTGCAGTTTTTATAAATTTTCCATCCATCAATGATTAAACACAAAAAAGCAAAATTCAGGCAAATATAATACTAGTCAATGCGTATAAAAAAACTAAAAATACAAGGCTTCAAGTCCTTCGTTGATAAGACAACTCTTAATTTCTGCTCCGGGACTTCTGCCATAGTTGGCCCCAACGGCTGCGGCAAAAGTAATGTTGTTGACGCAGTCAGGTGGGTACTTGGAGAACATAACGCACGCCATCTTCGCGGTAAGGTTATGGAAGATTTGATTTTTGCAGGTGCTGCAACAAGAAAACCTGTAGGCATGGCAGAGGTGGCTCTTACCTTTGAAAACAGCAAAGGTAACT
>CBDUXU010000096.1:0-7336 GCA_965371285.1 uncultured bacterium
ACTCTTGCCTCTAGTCCAACTTTGAGTTCGCTTATAAAACTATCAGGCACAGGTACGGCAACCTTTAAAGTTCTAACATCTACAACTTTAAAAAGTTTCTCGCCAACACGGGCAAAAGTCCCGCGAGATACAAATCTCTCGCTTACAAAACCGCTTAAGGGAGATTTAACGAGAGAGTTTTCATAATCCTTTTTTGCTATATTCATCTTAGCCTTAGCACTGTCTCTTAAAAACTTGGCATCATCATACGTACCACGGCTCACCATATCTTCACTGAGCAGCTCTTCCATCCTGGAAAAAGTCTTCTCTGCATTTTCATATTCAGCCTTTGCGGATTCTAAAACTAATGCAAATGTTTCTCTATCCAGCACGGCTAGAGTTGTACCCTTTTTAACTTCTGCTCCTTCTTCTTTAAGAATTGACCTGACTGTGGCTGAAACTTCTGCGCTAAGTACCACCTCATCTTCCGGCTCCAATGTGCCCACAGCAGTAATCTTTAAGCTGTAATCCAACGGGGTAGCTGTCCAGGTTCTAACCTTAACTGCCCTCTCTCCTCCCGGCCTGCCATGTTCGCCACTTTCATCACCGCCGCCGCAACCGGTTATAATGAATATAAAAAACAGCAATAACAATGTATTTATTTTTTTAATCACTTAAAAGTCCTCCGCTATCTTCTTAGTACCGCCCTCGATATCCTTAGATGTGCCACTTTCAGCGACCTCAGCTTTTTCTACTTTGGCCGTAATATTATTTTTTTTGCCTGCCTTGCCTGTAAAATCCAAAGAAGCAATACTCTTTTTTAAGGTAAGCACTGCCACTTCATAATCAAACTTAACTGCCAGGTAATCCCTCTCTGACTTTACAAAAAGAGAATCTGCAGTAGTAACCTCTACTGAACCAACAAGACCAAGTTTATACTGCTTGAAAATTATCTCATAATTTTCCTGTGCAAAATCCCTTTGTTTTGAAAAACTTTTTATCAAGTTACTTAAATATACAACATCATTGTAAGCACGCCTGACCTCTACCTCTATATCTTTTTTAGTTAAAGCCAAACGAAGCTCTGCTTGCCTTAACCTGCTTACCGATTCATCAAGTTCTGCCTTTCTAAGGCCGCCTTCAAAAATAGGATAATTTAAAACCAGTGAGGCAGATGCCTGTTCATTTTGAAAAAAAGTAGTCTCCGGTGTCTGCTCTCTATAAGAATACTGACCCTCAACCGATAAAGTTGGCAGGAAGGTGCCTTTTACAAAACTGACGCCATGTTCGGCAATTTTTTTATTTGCTATGGAGTTTTTAAGTTCTCTCCTGTCCATAAGAGCCTTTTCTATATAGAAATCAATATTATCCAAGACCTTACCTGTAGGCTCCGGCTCTACTAACTTAACTTTAACTAGTGAATAATTACCGCCTATTAACCTTTCTAAAACTATATAAGAGTCAATTAATGCACTCTCTGCCCTAATAAGCTCAGCATTTGCCCCTGCCTCTTCTGCCTCAGCGCTGAGGAGGTCTGCCTTTGTACCGATGCCGACTTTTAGCCTCAAGCGGGCAGCCTTTTTATGCTCCAGCGTTCTTTTGTGTGCACCGCCCTTAATAGCCACATCACCTTTGGCTTTCAAGACATTGTAGAAGGAAGCAGAGGTTAAAATAACCACTTCTTCTTTTGTAAGCTCAAACAGGTTCTTTTTAATCTCTAATGACTCTTTAGCCTGCTTATAGGCACTTGTTGCCCTGCCGCCGGAGTAAAGAGGCTGCCTGAGAACTACATCTACCCTTGAGGAATCCTCAGGCTGGATTAAAAAGCCCGAGTTTGATTCTTTTTGTTCGCTATAAGTAGTATACCTTCCATCTACCGTTACAAGAGGCATGACCTGAGAGAGGACTTTCCATATATCTTCTCTGCCCTGGGTTACATCTTCCCTGCCAATAGAAACTATCTCGTAGTTTTCAAGCGCAAGAGCGCATGCCTTATCTATTGTTATAGAGGACTGGGCCCCCTTTGAGGCAGAAGAAGCAACATCAATATTAAATAGTATAAGTGATAAAATGGATAATAATTTAAAATATTTTTTAAAATTCATATTTTATATTTACTTAACAAGGCCTCTCTCTTATTCCATTTAAAAATATATCTACAAAAACTTCAGCTGCTTCTTTATAATCTGTTTTATATTTCTTTTTCATTCCATATACTTCCTGTGAAATGCAGTAGTGACTAATCATGCCTATAAAACCTCTTGTGGCTAAAACAGGATTTACATCTTTAAAAACTCCTGACTTTATTAATTTATCAACTTCCATTTTTACTACACCAAGCATCTCCATACCCTTAGTTTGAATAACAATCTGGGAAAACTCCACATTCTCTAAAGCGCTAAATAAAAATAAACGAATAAAGATTGGGTCATCTTCATAACTATCCATAATCAAGTGAGCAACTTCTACAAAAAGGTCCCGACCTTCTTTCCCCTCTAATCTTTTTAGATAAACGGTATTGCCCTTCTCGTCATTACAATAACTATCAATTATTGCGCTATAGAGTTCTGTCTTACTTTTGAAGTGTTTGTAGATTGTCGCTTCACTAATGCCTGCGCTATCGGCAATTTCTCTGGTTGTGGTTCCTCGAAAACCCTTTGAAGAGAACAGCTCTGCGGCAATAGATACAATCTGGGACCTTCTAGCTTCCCTATCCATTCTAATATTTGTTTTTACGGTATTTTTTCTGCTAACTGCCATTTAGTTAAACTCCTATTTTATAACTGTTTATACCACAATGCTGGTAAGTGAGTACTCACTTACCAGACTGCATATAATACAATCAAAGCTAATATAAGTCAAGTGTGGCAAAAAATATATGTAAACAGGGATATTTAAAGGAAAAGGATTGACTCTGGGGACAGTTGATGTTATTTTTGCAACTTGCTTATATAGTAATATTCTCTTACGGGGCTGTAGCTCAGCTGGGAGAGCATCTGGCTGGCAGCCAGAAGGTCAGGGGTTCGATCCCCCTCAGCTCCACCACCACTTGCAGTGGAGGCAATTTCAGGAACACCTTACCGTAATACCACTTAATCTAACTTTTGTTAGTATTTTTCCAATAAACCCGTGACGCGTAACACTCTGTGTTTGACCTAATTTCAAAAACAAAAAAGGTACTTAAATTAATAAGTACCTTTTTTTATATCTGCAATATATTAAAAACAAATATTATTCGTCAGGCTGATAATCAAACTTCTTAAGTAGTTCGTTAATTCTTTTCTTTTTATCTGCCACACTTTCTTTAGGTTTCTCTGCCGGAACTGTATCCACTTCTTCAGGCTCCGGAGTTTCATTTGTATCTGGCTCTTCAACTGACTCTTTGGCTCCACCACCGGTGACTTCAGCCTCAACAACTGTAATCTTGCCAATCATTTTTTTCTTGTAAATAATTGAATGATAATAATATTCGCCAGGCTCATTAAATTTATGTTTGTATTCTCGGTGAGTTAACATTTTACCGGAGTACAAACCCCTCTTTCCAATATCCAGTGATGACCTAAATGTATGCGGTCTTTTATCTTTGTTGATCCAAACTACAGAATCACCAACATCAATAACGAGATTGTCTATAGAAAATCTTTTGTTGATAATTTTTATGTCGTGTCTCTTTAGACTAACTTCAGGTATAGTTTGTTCAGATAGCTTCTCTTCAAAATACCTACCTTTAACTTTCTTGTTGTAGGATTTATCTCCACTAATTTTCCCATAAGAGCTTGCCATAGCCTCAGCTAATTTTACAAAATTCAATCTTTCAAATTTTTTTATTTTCTGGTCTCGGCTTTTTGCAAGGGCTTTATCAATTTCAAAGGGAATTTTGTCAGGGTTTTCTTTGGCGTAAGCATCGGCTTCCCTAAAATCCAGAGTGTCGATTGCTTTCAGAAAGATGTCTTCTATTTTAGATGCTTGTGAGTTATTTGCAGAAACAATTACAAACATAAAAAGCAGTATTGTCAATAAATTAAATTTTTTAAACATCATACCCCCTGTTAAGAATACTAAACATATTACACATTTAAGGCAAAAGACTCAAGCAAGAATATTGCCGGTATTTATTTAAACCTACCTTTATCCGCCGGATTTGAGGTTATTTATAAAGTCATCAACATCATTTACCGGTTGATTGCAGGTAAAATTCTCGCAAACATAGGCCGTAGCCCTGCCATCGAGCATCCTCTGGCCCTCAACAAAGGGCACAACACCTTCAATTTCCTTGCCTTTTTCACTTTCATCGTGAAAAATAAATATTTTGGCAGGTATATAGATGTTTTTAATAGCTTCCAACATTTTGTCAGTGCTGCTGTCTCCTAAGATACCTGCAATTACAACTTCTTTATTATTACCGGTTTTAAACTCAATGGCATTAAGCGCCATGCCATAACCCTGAGCAGGACCGTCAAAAGCGCCGGAGAAACCCTTCATTATCTCATCTGCCTTGGCCTCAAGGTCATGGTCCATAGTAAAGAGAGAAAGCCTGTATAGATTATAAGCAGCAACTGCATTGCCTGAGGGAATGGCACCGTCATGGAAATCCTTAGGCCTGGTTAAAAGCTCCTCATTGTCAATTCCTGTAAAGAAAAGTCCCCCGCCTTTTTCATCTTTGAAAAGCTCCATCATGTCGTTGGTCAAACTAATTGCTTCTGCCAGGTACTTTGCTTCATAGGTAGCTTCATAGAGCTCTATTAAACCCCAAACAAAAAATGCATAATCATCCAGATATGCCCTAACTGCAGAAGAACCATCCCTGTAACGATGAAGAAGTCGCCCCTTAGACATTTTCATCTTATCGATTATAAAGTCAGCTGCATTTTGGGCATAGAGGGCAAACTCCGGCTCATTTAAAAGTACGCTGCTGCGAGCTAATGCTGCAATCATCAATCCATTCCAGTCAGTTAATATTTTATCGTCCTTGTATGGATGCACACGCTTCTCTCTAAGTTCAAAAAGAGTTCGCCTGCTGTCTTCAATGATAAACTTTACCTTATTTACTTCCCGGCCAGTCACCTCGGCCAGCTCTTCAAAAGACATTTGTATATTTAAAATATTCCTGCTTTCAAAGTTACCTGATTCTGTAACACCGTAGTAAAGGTTAAATATTTTTCCATTCTCCTCGCCAAGGGCATCTGTTATTTCTTTTTTGTTCCAAATATAAAAAGTCCCCTCTTCACCCTCGCTGTCTGCATCTTCCGCTGAATAAAAACCGCCTTCAGGCGCTGTCATATCCCTCAGCACATAGGTAATAGTCTTTTTAGCAACATCACTATAGATTGGTTTTTTAGTAGCCCCGTATGCTTCGCTATAAGCAAGAGTCATCATTGCCTGGTCGTAGAGCATTTTCTCGAAGTGAGGAACAAGCCAAACCTTATCAACTGAATAACGATGAAAACCATAACCCAGGTGGTCATATAAACCACCTCTGTGCATTTTCTCTAAAGTACTCTCCATCATTTTAAGAGCTGAACCATCTCCCGTTCTCTTCCACCAGCGGGTTAGAAAAATCAGGTTCTGTGCCATTGGAAACTTAGGCGCTGCCGTAAAGCCTCCGTAAGCGCTGTCATAACTGTGAACAAACTGCGCCGGAGCACCTTCGAGGACATCCAACAAATCGACATCACCTCTTATTTCATTCTCTGCCATCCTCTCTATGGCATCAACAATGTTGGCGGTAGTTTGGTTTATCTTTTCTCTCTCATTTTTCCAAACCTCGGTTATCTGGTTTGCCAGGTCTATAATCCCTGGTCTTCCGTAATTAGACTCTTTTGGGAAATAAGTACCTGCAAAAAAAGGTTTTTTCTCGTGAGTCATAATTATGGTAAGAGGCCAGCCGCCAGAGCCTGTCATGGCCTGACAAACTGCCATATAAATATTGTCTATGTCAGGTCTCTCTTCCCTATCTACTTTAATAGCAACAAAGTTTTCATTTAGTACCTTTGCCACATCTTCGTCGCCAAAACTTTCTTCTTCCATTACATGGCACCAGTGGCATGAAGAATATCCAATGGATAAAAATATTGGTTTGTCTTCTTTTTTGGCTTTTTCAAAAGCCTCAGCTCCCCACTCGTACCAATCCACCGGGTTTTTTGCATGCTGAAGAAGATAAGGGCTTTTAGAAAATATAAGTCTGTTATATTCCGCTCCGCCGTCTTTTGGCAGTTTAGAAATATCTACTATACTGTTATCGGGCATTTTTACCTCTTTCGGTTTATCACTACATCCATAAGGCAGGATTAACAAAAAACACATAACTGTCTTTAGGATTTTAGATTTAATTTTGTATTTATTTTGAAGTTCGTATCTGGTCTGAATTTTCATAATAGTTTCATATAATAACACAATATTCAGGCATTTTTCAAAGGTTGGAACAGAATAAAGACCTATCAGTAGTAAGGGTATTAATAACTACTGGGCGGTATCTATGGCCTGGCTGGGTCTATAGGATGAACGCTTTTGGCAAGGTCTAGGTCAATATCATAAACGCGGCTTAAAAGCTCAGGAGTGATTACCTCATCAGGCGGACCTTCTGCTATAATAGACCCGTCTTTTAGGAACAAAAGCCTCTCAAACTGGCGGGCAAGGTTTAAGTCGTGTACTGCCATTACAATGGAAAAGTTCTTCTCACTAACCAGCCCTTTAAGGAGGGTTAATACTTCCATTTGGTATTTAATATCCAAGTTTGCAAAAGGCTCATCAAGGAGCACTATTCTTGCTCCCTGCAAAAGAGTCATAGCTATAAATACCCTCCTAAGCTCTCCTCCGCTAAGCTCTACAAGGTAGTTATCTTTCTTGCCTGTGAGGCCAACCCTGTCAAGGGCCTCGTCTAATGTTGTCTCCGGGGTTGTCTCCGGCAAACCACCCTTCGCTTCAGCATTATTAAAAAAATCATTCACCAAGGTAGAAAAGGGATAGTAACCCATGGAAACAACCTCACTAACTGTAAAAGGAACACCGGCAGTTAAAACCTGGGGAAGGTAACTTATAAGTTTTGCCCTGTCCGCACTTTCATAGTCATGCAGGTTTTTATCCCAGAGAGAGACCTCGCCCCCTGCCTGCTTTAATAAACCGGAGGCAAGTTTAAGAAGTGTTGTCTTGCCTGAACCATTGGAGCCAAAAACCCCAACAAGCTCACCTTCAGAGAGAGTCATATTTAATGACTCAATAAAAGGGAGCTCGTTATAAGAAAAGTTTATTTTTTTTAACTCTAAAATATTCATTTACACACCAAACAAGTTTCTTTTGCGAAGCAGGTATAAAAAATATGGACCGCCAATAATAGCAGTAACTATTCCGGCAGGAATTT
>CBDUXU010000097.1:0-7309 GCA_965371285.1 uncultured bacterium
ATCACCCTCTGCAATGACCCTGCCTCCTTCTTCTCCTGCCCCCGGTCCCATATCAATAATGTGGTCTGCAACCCTCATTGTTTCCTCGTCATGTTCAACGACAAGGACGCTGTTTCCCATGTCTTTAAGTCTTTTCAGCGCAGATAGAAGGCGCATATTGTCTCTTTGGTGGAGGCCTATTGACGGCTCATCTAAAATATATAAAACGCCAACAAGGCTTGAGCCGATTTGGGTGGCTAACCTTATTCGCTGGCCTTCTCCGCCGGAGATTGAAGAGGCGCTCCTGTCCAGGGACATATAGCTCAGCCCCACATTGGAGAGGAAACCAAGTCTCTCTTTTATTTCTTTTAGAATCCTTCTTGCAATATGAAGTTTTACCTCGTCAAGCTCGAGGGTAGAAAAAAAAGCATAGGAATCACTTATGGGAAGCTTGACTATGTCCCAAATTGATTTACCATCGATTTTTATAAATAAAGGTTCTTTTTTAAGCCTTGCGCCCTTGCATTTAGGGCAGGGCTGACCGTTCATGAATCTTTCTAAATCTTCCCGGACATCATCAGATTCCGTCTCAAGGTATTTTCTCCCTAAGTTTGCAAGAAGTCCTTCATATGTTTCCGTAAACTCGTACTTGCCGCCGGAGGTTTCGTAATTAAAGTTTATTTTCTCCTTGCCGGCTCCGTTTAAAAGCATATCTCTTTTTTTCTTGGGAAGTTTTTTAAAGGGAGTGTCCATGTCAAACTTAAAGTGTTCGGCAAGTGTTTGAAGTATTTGGTTGTAATAACTAGAACCCCTTTTGCCTCCGCGGGATGCCCATGGTGCCAGGGCTCCTTCTCTTAGCGTTAATGTGTTATCAGGAACTATTAAGTCCTGGTCAAAATATAGTTTTTGCCCAAGGCCGTTACACTCTTCGCAAGCCCCGTGGGGGGAGTTAAAAGAAAACATAGTAGGGGTAATCTCAGGATAGCTTATGCCGCATTCTACGCAGGATAGTTTTTCGTTAAAAAACATTTCTTTGGACTTTTTGCCTATGTCAACAATAACCAGTCCGCCTGATAGTCTCGCGGCAGTTTCAAAAGAATCTGCTAAACGAGTGGTAATGTCATCTTTTAGTATTACCCTGTCAACGACAACATCTATATTGTGTTTTTTGTTTTTGTTAAGGGTTATCTTGTCTTCCAGGTTTTTTATGGTTCCGTTCACCCTGACTCTTGTGAATCCTGATTTTTTTAGTTTATCGAACTCTGTTTTCTGAGTGCCTTTTCGTCCCCTGACTATTGGTGCAAGTATTATTGCCCTTGTACCGTTAGGCAGGTCTGTTACTCGGTTTACCATTTGCTGAATTGACTGTGAGGTAATCTCCTTTGAACATTTGTAGCAATGAGGAGTGCCAACCCTGGCAAACAAAAGGCGTAGGTAGTCGTAAATTTCTGTAACTGTGCCGACAGTGGAACGGGGGTTGCGGCTTGTGGTTTTTTGTTCTATGGCAATGGCAGGGCTTAACCCTTCAATGTTTTCTACATCAGGTTTATCCATTTGGTCTAAAAATTGGCGGGCATAGACAGACAAACTTTCCACATAACGGCGCTGACCTTCTGCATAAATAGTGTCGAAGGCCAGGGAGCTTTTTCCCGACCCTGATACCCCTGTTATGACAACAAGTTTGTTCCTGGGTATATCTATGTCAATGTTTTTAAGGTTATGTACTCTTGCTCCGGTTATGGACAAGGTGTTTTTTTTATTGTTTGTCATTGTGTTGTTTTACTTTCTTTCTGACATCTTTGCAGCTGTTTTAATTGCATAAAACATACTGTCTGTTTTAGCCTTGCCGGTCCAGGCAATGTCATACGCCGTCCCGTGGTCAGGTGAGGTCCTGATTATCGGCAGCCCTAGAGTTACATTTACTCCGTCATCAAAGTGAATTAATTTTAAGGGGCCAAGACCCTGATCGTGATACATGCAGACAACCACATCAAACTCGCCTTTGTTGGCGCGATAAAAAACAGTGTCAGCAGGGTAGGGACCGGAGGCCTTTATACCGGCTTTTTTTGCTTTTTTTATAGCCGGCAAAATCTTTTTTTCTTCTTCTGTTCCAAAAAGTCCCCCTTCTCCGCTATGGGGGTTTAGCCCTGCTACTGCTATTTTTGGTGATTTTATTTTGAAATATTTTTTCAGAGAACTATTGGTTATTTTAATAGTTTCCAGCACTTTTTTTTCTGTAATAAGTTTCGGTACATCTTTAATTGCCTCGTGTATTGTGACTAAAACCACTTTTAAGGTGTCTCCTCCGAGCATCATTAGGGGCTTGTTTTTCTTTGTCTTGCCAATATTTGTAAGGTGGGCAATATATTCCGTGTGGCCGGGAAATTTAAAACCGGACAGGCGGGAGGCAGCTTTGCTTATAGGGGCAGTAACTAATGCATCTGCCTCGCCAGAGGTAACCAGCTCAACACCTTTGGTAATGTAATCTATCATTGCCTTAGAGGATTCTTTTGTAGGTTTGCCTGGTTTTAGGGTTTTTAAGTTGAGGTTAGATAAATTTAAAACCTGATTCTTTTTCAAAGGCGGGAGTTTTAATTTTTTTGACAATAAATCAAGCAACCCATAGTCACCAATGATTACAGGGGTAGCTAGCCGTTTAATTCTTGCCGACCTCAGGGCCTTTAAACAAAGTTCCGGTCCAATCCCCGTTGGGTCTCCCATTGATATGACTATCTTTTTTTTCAAATTTGATTTCTTTTAAAGTCTCACTTCTATGTGAGAAGTTTCTTTCATCTTATTAAGCCAGGTTTTATATTTTTCTTCTATAATTGCCTTGTGGAGCATTTCCCCGACTGTTTTGTCAACTTCTTCCAGCGGGGTAGGAGCCCCGTCTTTTTTATCTGTAACTGTAATTATTTTTATGCCGTTTTTTGTAGTTACGGGACCTCTAACATCACCAACAGTCATTTCTCTTATAACTGTCTGGAGGGATTTTTCCAGTTCATTTATTGCAAAAAAACCTAGGTCTCCGTCGGAGCCGGGGGTTGTAGAATATTTTTTTATAAGTTCGCTAAAATCTAACCCGGAAGCTATGTCATTTTTTATTTTCTTCAGGTTTTTTTTATTGTTTAAAGTTAAAATAGAAATCCTGTAAGTTGGTGGTTTTTGAAACTGGCTTATATTTTGGGTGTAGAATTCTTTTAAATCGTTATCGGTAATGTTTATACCGGAACGAAACTTTCTTCTTGTGAATTTTGACTGGCGAATATCTTCTTTTAACTGCTCTCTGTACTGGGAGTAGGTAAGGCCGGATTTTGCAAGTTCAATGAGGAGAGACTCCTCGGTGAGACCGCTTCTGTCTTTAATATCCTCTACTGCCCTGTCTATCTCAGCTTCGCTGACATCTATGCCTTCTTTGTCTGCGCTTTGTTTCATAAGCTGCTGTTCTATTAGTATATCTAAAACATAACTCCTTGTGTTTACATCTGCCGCAAGAGGTTCTTTGTTTTCTTTAAGCCCTCCTGTCTGTGCAATTATTGCAGCCTTTAAACCGCTTTCAGTGATTATACTGTCATTTACAACTGCAACTATTCGGTCGATTATTTCAGCAGAGGCGACCGTAGGCATTATTAGCGTAAGAGTTGTTAATATGTAAATTAATATTTTCATATTTTTAAAATAAGTTCCTGGTCAATAATTATTCTCAGCCTTTTTTTAAGTCCGATAATCCATTGGTGGTATTCCCTGTCAACGATTTGCCTCTTAAGCTCTTCTTTGATGGACTCTTCCACATTTTCAAATTTTAGGTTTCTTCTTTTTTGTTTTTCTATTAATTTAAAAATGTGGAATCCGTAGACTGTTTCTACAATATTACTTGTTTCATTTAGTTTTAGTTTCATTGTAACTTCTTCAAATTCTTCAGGCATGTCGCCTTTACCAAAAAAACCTAAGTCTCCGCCATTTTCTGCTTCAGGTCCTGTGGAATATTTTTTTGCAAGTTTGGCAAAGTCTTCGCCTTTTTTTAATTTTTTCAGAATGGACTTTGCTAAACTTTTTTTCTTTACTATAATCATCCTTGCCCTGACTTGGGCAGGGATTTTGTATCTCTTCTGGTTTTCCTGGTAATACTGAAGCGCCCCTGCCGTGGATATGGAAACTCTCGACAATATTGCCCTGTCTATGGCTTCTTTTATTGTTAGTTCTCTTTTTATTTGTTGTTTCCACTTGTCAACATTTCCAAATTTTGTTGATATGATAGATTTAAATGTAGGCTCGCCATATTCTTTCTTGAGAGTCATTAATTCATCATCAACATGAGCGTCTGTAATGTTAACCCTTAGTCGGTGTGCTTCTTTTAAGACAACCGTCTCTTCCACCAATCGGTTTACCAGGTTCATTTTGAGGGCTGTTATTTCTTCTTCAGTAGCGTTTTCGCTTTCTGTTGGCATTACTTCTTTTAGCCTGTCTTTAAAGTCTCTGAGGGTGATTGCCATATCTCCCACTTTAATAACCTGTTTTTGCCTCTCAACGAGTTCTTCATCGCTTCCGCATCCGGTTATCAATACAAAAGAGAATAGGGAGACAAAAATCCCCGCAGTAGTATATAATTTTGAGTAATTAATCATTCTAGTTTATTAGTCCTTTGTCCATCTTTGAGTGATTATAGGAACCTAAATTTTAACATCCTTTTATCAGTTCATTCAATAGATATCTTGCATGATTTATAGGGTCCGGTTTTTCCACTTCTTTTTCACCATATTGGTGGGGATTTCCCATAAAATAGACTAATTTGGAGTCCGGAGTAAGGCGAAACTTCTCCGGCCTTTCTGCTGCCAGTGCCATAATGTGTTTGATGAATTTCGCCCCTTCTTCTGAGCTTCCTGATTTTAGGCTATTATGGAAGGTTAAATATAAATTGTCGGTATATTTGGCTGATTTTTGGCTAAGATCAATAGCTCCTATCTTTTTTAAGGCTATCCTAAGCTCTGTTATAGAGAAGATATTTTTAACCAGTACCGGTATTTCTCCGTACCTGTCATAGAGTTCGTCATTTAAAATATCAAGCTCCTCGGTAGTAGTGAGAGTGGCAAACCTTTTATAGAGTACGAGCCTTTGTCTTGTGTCTGGTATAAAGTCCTCAGGCAAGTAGTTTTCTACTTTCAGGTTTATCTCCGGTGTTATTTCTACCTCTACCGGTTCTCCCTTTAGTTCTCTAATTGTTTCGTTTAGTAGCTCTGTGTACATTTCAAAACCAATGTCGTTTATGCTGCCCGATTGTGCGCTGCCAAGCAGTTCTCCTGCTCCTCTTATTTCCAAGTCGTATGCAGCAACCCTGAATCCTGAACCAAGTTCTGAGAGTTCTTTTATAACATCCATTCTTTTTTGCGCTTCTGGAGTGAGTTCGCTGTAAGAGGGGGTTATCAAATAGGCAAAAGCTTTGTGGTAGCTTCTTCCGACTCGTCCCCTTAATTGGTAGAGCTCCGAGAGGCCGAACCTGTCTGCTCGGTTGATTATAATGGTATTGGCAGAAGGAATGTCCAGCCCGCTTTCTATTATGGTTGTAGCAAGGAGGAGGTCAAATTCTTTATTTATAAAATCGAGCATTACATTTTCTAAGTCTCTTTCCTTCATTTGACCGTGGCCTATGCCGATTTTTAAATCAGGTTTTATAATTTTTAACCTCTCGGCCATGGCGTCAATGGTTTGCACCCTGTTGTGTACGAAAAATATTTGCCCCCCCCTGTGAAGTTCCCTATTGATAGCCTCCTTTATAATTGACTCATCAAAGTTTATAACTCTCGTGGAAATAGAGAGGCGGTCTTCAGGAGGTGTGCTGATTATGCTCAGGTCCCTTAGGTCGGCAAGAGACATGTGAAGGGTTCTTGGTATTGGAGTAGCGGTGAGGGTAAGTACATCTGTGTCGGCGCGAAGTCCTTTTAGTTTTTCTTTATGTTTTACTCCAAACCTTTGTTCCTCATCTACAACGACAAGCCCCAGGTTTTTAAAGTTAATATCTTTTTGCAGTATCCTGTGAGTGCCAATGAGTATGTCAACCCTGCCATTGGATGTTTTATCTATAGTTTCTTTTTGCTGGGCCTTGGATTGAAAACGGCTCAGTATGTCAACTGTAACAGGGAAGGCAGAAAACCTTTCCGTAAATGTACGCATATGCTGCTGGGCAAGTATTGTAGTAGGGACTAGCACCGCTACCTGACGGCCTTCCATAACAGCTCTCATGGCTGCCCTCATTGCTACCTCTGTTTTACCGTAACCCACATCGCCGCAAACCAATCGGTCCATTACCTTATCTGACTCCATGTCTTCATAAATATCGTTTATGGATTTCATTTGGTCTTCTGTTTCGGTGAACTCAAAGGAGTCTTCAAATTCCCTGAACATTGTGTTAGGGTCCGAGTACCTGTAACCCTTTGCATTTGCCCTTTGGGCATAGATTTTTAATAGTTCTCCGGCGATTTGTACAATGGCTTTTTTAGTTCGTTTTTTTGCTTTCTCCCAGCCCGTGGAGCCAAGTTTTTCGACGCTTGGGGTCTTGCCTTCAAGTCCCTGATATTTGGTTATTAGGTCCATTCTCTGCACAGGGAGGTAGAGTATGTCTTTGTCTTTGTATTCTAAAATCAGGAAGTCGTTTTCTACTCCGCTTAGGTTTAGCCTTTTAAAACCTTTGTAGGCGCCTATTCCGTGCAGGGTGTGTACAATGAAATCATTTTCTTTCAGGTCTTGGAGGTCTGATGCAAAGGCGCTTAGTTTTTTTGCCGGAGGTGGTTTGTGATAGGTTCTTTCTCCAAAAATCTCTTCTTCGCTTATTACTGCAATTTTAAAATCTTCTAATACAAAACCTGTACTTATTCTTCCTACTGTTATTTTTATTGCGCTTTGGTTCAGGGAGTTTTTATCCAAAAGGTCTAAACCTGTTGTTATGTGGCAGTCAAAGTCTTCCAGTAGTTCCTGCGTTCTCTCGGCCTGGCCTTTGTTGTGGGCAGTTACTGACACTGAGTAACCGCCGCCAATAAGTTTTTTAATTTGTTCTGTAAGGGGCGATAAAGACTTTTTTGCTTTTATGTCTATTCGGAGAGTTGTGCTTGAGTGAGAATTTAAGTGGGAACTCTTTTCATTGCTACTGTTAGTGTTGTCGTCTAAGTGTATGTTTTTATAATTAGCAGCAAGTGAGTCGTAATCTTTTGGAGTCAGGTATAACTCTTCTCCTGTTACGGGGCTTGCCTGTTCCCCCTCTGTCACTTCGCTGTTTATGTTTATTAGTGAGTCAATGGTTTCCGGGTAGTTGATTGTAGAAATAAATTAATAACTTGGC
>CBDUXU010000098.1:0-7072 GCA_965371285.1 uncultured bacterium
GATGATGGTCCCGAGCCAACGGGGAAGAGGTACTGCATAAACTCAGTTTCCCTTAACTTTAAACCGGAGCAGTAAGTTAGATGGTTATTTTAGGAACAGAGGATAAAAGTTTTTTTGTGTAATCCTTTTTTGGATTGGCAAAGATGTCTTCTACTCTGCCTTCTTCTATAATCTTACCGCCAAACATTACCCCTACCCTATCTGCCATATATTCAATAACTCCCAAGTCGTGAGTGATAAATAAATAAGAGAGTCCCATCTCTTTTTGAATATCTTTAAGAAGGTTAAGTACCTGAGCTTGCACGGAAACATCCAATGCACTTGTTGCTTCATCGCATATTATAAACTCCGGCTCAACTGCCAGTACCCTGGCAATTCCAATCCTTTGGCGTTGACCTCCTGAGAACTCATGAGGGTATCTGTTTTTTATATCGACTGTAAGTCCAACTTGCGAGAGTACTTTGTTTATTTTATTTTCCCTATCGGTTTTATTTAACTCCGGCATTAGAGATATTATTCCCTCTTCGATAATGTTGCCTACGGTCATCCTGGGGTTTAAGGAAGAGAAGGGGTCTTGAAAGATTATTTGGACTTTTCTTCTGTATTCTTTTAATTGATGTCCTTTAAGGTTTGTTACACTTGTTCCGTCGTATATAATCTCTCCGCCGGTCGGTTCTATGAGTCTCATGATGGTCTTGCCGGCTGTGGTTTTGCCGCATCCGGATTCACCGACGAGTCCATAGGTTTCTCCCTTTTTTATTTTTAAATCTATTCCATCAACTGCCTTAACATAGCCGGTTATTTTTTTGAATATACCTTGATGGATAGGGTAGTAGGTTTTCAGTCCCTTTGTAGAAAATATTTCTTTGTTAGGTATTATTTTTTCTACATTATTTTTAACTATTTGACCCTCCAGCGGAATCTTATCTGTATTATTTGAACCCATAAACTTGCTGTCAAGGAGGTGGCAGGCAACTGATTGTCCCTTTTCTTTGCTGCTTAGGAGGGGAGTAACTAAGGAGCAGTCAGCCATTTCTTCGCTGCACCGGCCTGCAAAACGACACCCGATTTCATTATAAGAGGTAGCAGGAGGGACAGTCCCGGGTATTGTCTCCAGCCTGGAGTTTTTATTTTCAGAGGAAGGTATGGAGGATAGAAGTTTTTTTGTATAAGGGTGGAGGGGATTTTTAAATAGTGTTTTGGTGTCACCCTGTTCAACAATCCTGCCTCCATACATTACTGCCACTTTGTCTGCATTTTTAAATACCACTGCCATGTTGTGGCTTATAAGGAGGACTGAAACAGACAGTTCTTTTTGCAGGTTTTTTATGAGGGTAAGTATTTGGTCCTGGATAGTAACATCCAGGGCTGTGGTTGGCTCATCGGCAATGAGGAGCTGGGGTTTAAGTACAAGCGCCATAGCTATCATTACGCGCTGCCTCATTCCTCCGGAGAGCTGGTGGGGGTACTCATCAAAGAGCCTCGAAGGCTCCGGCAGTCCCACTTTGGTCATTACATCTATTGCCATCACTTTGGCCTCGGATTTTGTTATCTCTTTATTATGTTCCAGAATTGGCTCTGTTATTTGGTAACCTACTTTAAAAACAGGGTTTAAGGAAGTCATAGGCTCCTGGAATATCATAGAAATATTTTTTCCACGAAGGGCTTTTTTCTCATTATTGGGCAGGCCTAAAATATTCTTACCATTAAAGAGAATCTCTCCTGAGTCGATATAACCGGACGGCTCTGCTACAAGCTGCATGATAGAAAGTCCTGTTACGGACTTACCGCACCCAGACTCTCCTACAATGGCAAAGGTCTCGCCTTTTGCTATTTCGAAACTTGCCCCGTCCACAGCCCGGCTCTTGCCTTCCGGGGTGGAGAAGTAAGTTTTCAGATTTTTAATCTCTATTAGATTTTCTATAGCCATATTATTGTTTCTTTCTAAGTCTTGGGTCTAGTGCGTCTCTCACCGTATCTGCAAAAATATTGGCAGGCAGGACAAGCCCAATCATAAAGACAAAGGAAGCAAGCAAACTCCACCAAACCACAGGCTCTCTCGACAACTCCAGCCTTGTAGCGTTTATCATGTTTCCCCAGCTGCCCATCTCTGCCCCTACCCCTATACCAATATAACTAAGCACAGCTTCAGCCAACACAAGACCGCTAAACTGCAGGACAAAGGTAATTAAAATCAAATGCATTAGGTTTGGTACAATATGTTTGTATATAATAGTCATACTACTGACGCCAAAGGCTCTGGCTGCTTCTACATACTCAAGCTCCCTTAGTTTTAGGGTCTCTCCCCTTATGAGGCGGCATAGGTCAGTCCATGAGGTAACTCCCATGATTAAACAGAGCCAGAAGAGTCTTTCTTTTACGACAAAGACTCCTCCTATTAAGTACCTATCTTCTACCAATCCTCCCTGATATCCTTCTTTTGCAAAAACTAATATAAGCGAAACTATTAGAAGTATCCCCGGGATGGATGCAAGGGTTGTATATATATATTGTATAAAGTCGTCTATTTTTCCGCCAAAGTATCCTGCCACCACTCCAAAAAGTATGGCAAAGGGTATAACTACTATGGTTGTCCCTATTCCAATGGTTATGCCTGTGCGTATGCCTTTAAGGGCAGAGAAAAATACATCAGTTCCTACCTTGTCGGTGCCGAGCAAGTGAGTGCCGGGATATTTTAGGGCAGGGTAGTCTCTTGTTGTCCTGCCGTCAGGGTGTTCTATTGTCGATTTTGATAAGAGGGTGTCTGATAGCGGCGATGAGAAGGATTTCTCTGTATTAGTTCTTTGATTGGCGAAAATCCTGTCTATTAGAGATAGAGCCCTGTGGTTATATATTATCTCGCCTGACTCGCTTGTGGCGACAGTGTTATCTTCATTTATGACCTCATCTCTCCAGCGGATACTGTCAAGGACTGCAACAAAGAGGTAGAGGGTTAGTATAACCAAACAAACTAATGCAAGTTTGTTTGTCCTAACCTCTGCCAAAATGCGTTTGGAGATGCCGTCCTGGTTCACTCTGGCAGCACTGTAGATTAAAAATGCTGTGAATAGAAAGATTATTATGTCTGTTGCTAGTATTAAAGGCATTTTTTAATTCCTATTATTATTTAAGTCTTATACGGGGGTCAAAAATAGAATAAGTTATATCAGTTAAAATTAGTCCGGTTATATATAACACTGCACCGAGATATACCATAGACCGAACTATGGCAAAGTCCTGTGAATTAATTGCATCGATTGTAAAACTGCCCAGTCCGGGGATTGCAAAAAATGATTCCATAAGAAGGCTGCCGTAAAAAAGAAATGGAATAGATACAACAACATTGGTAAGTATTGGTATCATGGCGTTTTTAAGGACATGTTTAAAAAGGACCGAGTATTCGCCAAGGCCTTTTGCACGAGCTGTTCTTACATAGTCTTTATTTATTTCTTCCAGGAATACTGTACGGTAGAAGCGAGTAGAACCGCCAATACTTGTAGCTATGCCGATTATTATAGGAAGCATTACAAATTTAATTGAGTGCAGGCCTGTATCAAAACCGGATATAGGGAAGAGCTTGAAGATCTTTCCAAACAGGTATTGGCCTCCGATAATATAAAAGAGTGTGGAGACGCTCATAAGAAATACGCAAAACATAACACCGTATAAGTCTATATTAGTGCCCCTGAAAAACGCCAGTATCATAGAGAAGGTTATAAAAGAAAACACTCCCACTATGAACACCGGGACGGTTATGGCAAGGCTTGCCCACATGCGCTCTTTTATTTCAGATTTAATGTCCAGGTTGTTCCTGTCGGATTTTCCAAAGTCAAACCAAAGGAGGGTTACAGATTTTTGGAAAAATATTGTTTGTGTTACGGTAGAGAGTCCGGTCTCTTTTGTATTTATAAATATAGGCAGGTCGTAACCTTTTTCTCTTTTCCATCCTGCAATAGCTTCCGGAGTTATATTTTTATCGCCAAGTATGACGCGAGCCATATTATCAGGAGTGTTGACATAGAAAAACAGCAGTGCCGTAATGATGTTAACGCCAATTAATATAGGCACTGCATATAGTAGTCTTCTGATTATATAGTTCGCCATGTTAAAGCCTGCCTTTAATTTTTCTAAATGCCGGTACAAATATAAACCCTAAAATTATAGTTAGTAGTACAAAAGGCCATATTAGCGGTTTGTTCCACTTATGCCTGAGCTCGGCTCTCATATGCTGGTCCAGGGATATATATTTAATAGTGTTATTTGCCATAGAGTTCGCCTTGCGGTTACCAAGCCATTTGTTTGCCAGGCTAAAGCTCATTGGGTGGTATGCCCAGACCCAGGGGGAGTCTTCTTGAATTCTGTGGTTTATTTGGTCAATTATCTTCATCCTCTCGGGGCCGTTGTCCATGTTTTCCATTTTTTTAAATAATCGGTCAAATTCGGCACTTGCGTAATTAGATGTGTTTTCTCCGTGGTTACCGACCCGGCTGTTACCGCTATAGAGGAGGAAGAAAAAATTCTCAGGGTCAGGGTAATCTGCGTTCCAGCCTAAAAAGAAAAGCTGCACGGCACCGCTATCCAGTTTATCACTATACCTGTTGTAGTCAGTGGTTCTATTTTCCATCTGTATGTCGATTAGTTTTAGGCGCTTACGAAGCCAGTTAATGGTCTGGGTAGAGTCTGCCCCTGTCCATGCATTGTCAAAACTTATGATAAGTGGCCTGCCGTTTTTATCTCTTCCTCCCCTGTAACCGGCCTCGGCTAAAAGCCCCTTTGCCTCTTTTATGGATTTTCTGTTTACCTTATGAGCTTTCTCATTCCAGTTATAGACAAAAGGGTTCATGCCGGCTTTGCCAACTTTATGTCCATAGATTCCCGGAGGGAGCGGACCCTGCGCTGCTATGCCTCGTCCGTTAGAGAAGACTTCTATGAATTCTTCAAAGTCAAAGGCAATGGAGATAGCTTGGCGAAGTTTTTTTTGTTTTTCGCCATAACCGCCTACCACATCGTCTAACATGTTAAAGCCAAGATAATAGGTAGAAGGGCTTACGGATTTAATAAGGCTAATCCCCTTATCTTTCATAAAAGGGGTCAGGTCAGTAGCTCCGCTGTCAGTGGTTGTAACTGCCTGGTCATAACTGTCAGAAGCTATTCCCGAGTTATCATAATAGCCTTGCAGGAACTTATTCCACCGTGGGATGTTTTCTTTTTCCAGTTTGAATACAAGTTTCTCTATAAGAGGCAGGGGTTTGCCACTGTCTTTTAATAGGCCACTTTTGAGATCGTCTGGTTCTCCAGAGTGAGGATACTCTTCGCCGTGGAAGTTTTCGTTTTTTACCATAACTATTTCCATGTTAGGCAGGTAGTTATCCATCCTGTAAGGCCCTGTGCCAACAGGAAAGCGGTTAAGAGTAATGTTTTTGTCTTTTAATATGCCTTGAGCATAAAACCGGGTTGCCTCTTCCGGCATGGGAGAGAAAAAACTCATTGCCAGCCAATATACAAATTGAGGGTATTTATTTTTAAGTATTATTTTGAAATTATACTTACTTGTTTTTATGAGGCCAGGAAGGGGGAACTTACTATAATCTAATATTATAGGATTTAACATCTCATCAGCTGTTTGGTTGTATGACGAGCCTGCGAGTTCTTTTCTCTCTGCCCTTATAGAGGCTAGGTCCGTTTTGAGTGATGCCGAGAATTCGCTTAATCCTAAAATGTATTTTGAGATGATGGGGAGTATTGGGCAGTGGATTCTTGGGTCTGCCATTCTTTTTATCTGATAGATATAATCATCTACCGTAAGCTCCCTTGAGCCTGTTTCAGGGAAGTCAATAATCTGGTTAATATCTTCCATGTCGGAGTAGGTGAGGCTCTGGTAGAGTAAGTTACCTTCGCCGTCTCTGGCAAAGGCAGGGTGTGGTTGATACATTACTCCTTCTTTAATATTAATATTATATTCTGCGCGAGCTACCTCACTGGGTGATACATCACTTGGAAGGGTATTTCCGTTTTTATCAAAATATGCTGGAACCGGGACTTCTTTAGCGATAAGAGGCTCTAGCTCATAAGGTCTTTTTAAGTAGTGGTACTGGACAAGGGGTTCATATATTTGAGCTAAAAAGTTATATTCGCTGGCAAAATAACTGCGCGCAGGGTCCAGGTATTTAGGGGGTTCGTCAAAAGTTGTATAGTAGATGCTGGAGTCCGAGTCTTCAGCCCTGTACGGGTCGTTAGGAGTGCAGCCAGTTAGCGTTAAGGCAAGCCAAATAACTGTTAATTTTGTAATAAGGTTGGTATTTTTCAATTCCAGCAGGCACCTTTTGGTAGTATTCATTACATCTGAGGTACTAAATTATCACACTAAAAAATTGCGGTCAAGGAGGCAGGAGGTGACTTTTAGGGGAGCTAATATATTGAAATTACTACATAATTTAGGCAGGTTATGATATAAATTATGTTATAAATAAATTTAAAATTGTTAATAAGTAATTGGAGGGTTTTTTATGATTGAGTCACTTAAATTTATTCATATGGCGAGTATAGTTGTATGGGTTGGAAGTATAGTGTTTTTTAGTTTTTTTGCAGCCCCCAGTATCTTTCGCTCCCTGTCGAGGGAAGAAGCAGGGAAGTTAGTGGGGCTTATATTCCCTAAATATTATATGGTTGGATATGTATGCGGATTTTTGTCTATTGCCAGTTTGTTTATTCTAGGTAACTATGAAGGCAGCAGATTGCCGGAGGTAAGGTTTTATATACTCATCTTCATGGCGGTGGTTACACTTTATTCGGGCATCTTCGTAGGGGGGAAGGCAAGGCGTTTGAAAGTGCAGATAAAAGAAGCTGGTGAAGACAAAGAAAAACTTGGCAAGTTACGAAAAGAATTTGGCAAAACCCACAGGGTGAGCATGATTTTAAATGTAACTGTTTTCCTGTCATCACTGGTTTTAGTCTATCTTACATCACAGTCGCTTAGCTTTGTTTAAAATACAGGTCGGTTTCAATTATTAAGATATTTTTTAATAAAATGGTGTAACAAGCGTCCCCCTTGACCGAATTCAGTGCTCGTAAT
>CBDUXU010000099.1:0-6839 GCA_965371285.1 uncultured bacterium
CCAAAATCCATTCCCCCGTCTATTCCCCCGTCTATTCCCCCGTCTATTCCCCCGTCTATTCCAGTGGTCTCTCCACTAAAGTCGTCAGAGTCAGCCAAGTCTCCCCCTATGGATAAGTTCCCATCGTCTCCGGTGAAAAAACCGCTTGTCTCTGTTGAAGGCTCTTCTATTGGTGGCGCGGGCGGCGGAGGCGCTGCCACTACGGGCGGAGCCGGAGTCTCGACTACAGGTGGAGGAATCACTGGCGCTGCCACTACGGGCGGAGCCGGAGTCTCGACTACAGGCGGAGGAATCACTGGCGCTGCAACAGGTGGAGGAATTACTGGCGCTGCTTCCACAGGAGGAGCTGCCTCTACAGGAGGCATTGGAGGAGCCGCTCCGCCGCCTTCATCAAATGATATTCCAAGCCCGCCATCAACGGTCGGCTCAGGAGGAGGAGCCCCGTCAGGCATAACTCTAAATACAGTTGCACATTTGGTGCACTTTACTTTAGCTCCCTTTGGCCCGATCTTAGAATCATCTAAGCGGAATTTTGCCTGACAGTTATCACATTGAATAACCAAAGATATAATCTCCCCAAAACTTAAATTAAAATACTAAACCTATAGTCATTTTTGCACAAAAAGGTATGAAATTCAAGCGGTTATATGTTTTAATAGGTTCTAATAAAAGATAAGCCTAGAGAATTTAAAAATGACAAAAAAACTTTCCATAGTCCTTCTTAGCGGCGGACTTGACTCCACTACAACTCTTTCAATTGCTAAAAGTGAAGGCTTCGAGGTAGCCCTGCTACATGTAAACTATGGTCAAAGAACAGAAACAAGAGAACTGGAATCCTTCAATAATATTGCAGACCATTTTAACATCAAAAAAAGGCTTGTCGTTGATATCTCCCACTTAAAGACAATTGGCGGGTCTGCTCTTACTGACTCCTCCATCGAAGTTCCAAGAGGTGATATTGAAGATCCCAGCTCTGAGATACCTGTCACCTATGTACCTTTTAGGAACGCCCACCTCCTTGCCATAGCAGTTAGCTGGGCAGAAATTATCGATGCTAATAACATTTACATTGGAGCAGTAGAAGAAGACAGCTCCGGTTACCCTGACTGCAGAAGAGAGTTTTTTGATTCCTATGAAGAAACAATAAGACTGGGAACAAAGGTTGGCAGCGACGCTAAATCAGCAGAAAATGAAATAAAAATCATTACCCCCCTTATAAACATGAAAAAAAGCGCCATAGTAGCCAAGGCTCTTCTGCTTAACTCGCCGCTTAATCTAACGTGGTCTTGTTATAAAGACGAAACCCTGGCCTGCGGAGAGTGTGATTCCTGCCTCTTAAGGCTTCGCGGTTTTAAAGAAGCCGGTGCCAAAGACCCGATTTCTTATAAGTAGTGCTTATTAAACCAGAAAGTGTGTTAAGAATCATGAACTACCCTTAAGAAAGAGCCTCAGGCTCACCAGGGGTAGTAGTAAGGGTAGTAGGGTCTGTAATAGGGATTGTATGGTGCGTAGGTGTATGGGTAAGAATCTAAGTCTTCATCTGATTCTGCAAAGAGTTTGATTTCTGTCGGTTTGATTACGGGATATTTATAATCCATCTCGCCGATTTTTTTGGTTTCCACTCCCTCTACTTCTCCTGCTACGGTAATCATGGTGTTTATCTTAAATACAAGAGGGTCCAGATAATCATTTGTTTTTATTAAAAATCTGCCAAGCTTGCCAGGCCTTGTAGAGTTGTAGGAACCTGTTGGACGAAGTGACTTTGTAAGGGTAGTTGCAAAAACCTCTACGATACTCCCCTCTTCCTTATTTTCCGTAGAGATTACTACCCCTCCCCAAACTACTTTTTTGCTAATATGTGCTTCGGGGTTTTCTCTTACCATAGAAGGTGATATACTGAGATTACTCTCTTTAACCAAAGCTTCGCTTATGACCGCCCCGCAGGACGAGAGCAGCAAGGTGGCAAAAAATAGAAAAACAATATTTAATAAACCCCTATATTTTATATTAATATAACAATGTCTCATAGTAATATAATAAACCATATTAGAGTCTAAATAAAAGGTAAAAATTAAAATGACATTTCAAAAACCTACAATAAAAAGTATTGCCGAAAGGGAGGCGCAGTTTTTAGCCCCCTATGGCATGAAAAGCAGCGATACAAGGGGCAGAAAATACGAAGAATCTGAGCACCCATACCGCACCCCTTTTCAGAGGGACAGGGACAGGATTATACACTCCACCGCCTTTCGCCGCCTGGAGTATAAAACCCAGGTTTTTGTATACCACGAGGGAGACCATTACAGAACCCGCCTGACCCACACTATGGAGGTAGCTCAGATTACCAGAACCATTGCCCGCGCCCTGGGTTTAAATGAAGACATTGCCGAGGCAATCGCCCTTGCCCACGACTTGGGACACCCTCCCTTTGGCCACACAGGTGAAGAAATCCTCGACGAACTCATGGAAGGTCACGGAGGGTTTGAACATAACGGCCACACTCTCAGGATTGTAGAAGAACTGGAAAGACGCTATCCAAAGTTTCGCGGACTTAACCTGACTTGGGAAGTCAGGGAAGGAGTTGTTAAACACGGGTCTGAATATGACAGGCCCGAGGCAAATGACGAGTTTGAAATGGACAAGGGGCCTACCTTAGAGGCAATAATTGCAGACATGGCAGACGAGATTGCCTATAACAACCACGACATAGATGACGGGTTAAGCTCAGAGATGATTACCACTGGCCAGTTAAACGATGTAGCTCTATGGAGAGAAAACTTTGAAGCAGTAAGGAGCGAGTTCCCTGATGAGGAGTTTCGCATACATAAGGCTCAGACCATAAAAAGAATTATTGATGCTCAGGCATCTGACCTTGTAGATAATACATTTAAAATTATTGCAGACAGGAATATAAACTCCGTAGAAGATGTCAGGAAGGTCGGCAAGGCTACATCATGTTTTTCTGACTCCATGGCAAGCAAAAACAGGGAACTCAAAACATTTTTAAAAGACAACCTCTACCATCATAACCGGGTACTAAGGATGGCAAACAAAGCAAAAAGAATCATAAGCGATATTTTTAATGTTTATAAGGACGACCCAAGGGTACTGCCGTCTAATTTTATTTTGGAAATTGACAGGGTCGGCGAGATGCGTACCATTTGTGACTACATTGCAGGTATGACAGACAGGTTTGCACTAAATGAACATACAAAACTATTCGACCCTTTCGAGAAAGTCTGAGACTTACAGTCTAGACCTACGGTTTAAACCCTAACACTTTAAAATCTCCATAGCGCTGTTAAGGGCGCTGTGGTTACCGAGAATTACAAGTATATCTCCTTTTTCTATTTCATAATCTTTTCTAGGGTTGGTTTTTGCCTTCCCCCCTCTCACCACTGCCATAACCCTCACTCCGGGCGCAGCGCTAAGCCCCAAACCGTCAATGGTTACTCCCGCCCACTTGGAATCATCTTCCACAAAAAAAGTGTCCATAACACTTAGTTCCAGAATCTTTGCCAGGTTAGAGAGTTTATCCGTTGAAGTGGTGCTCATTTTAGGGGCGCCAAAGTCGCCATCAGAGGACAAACTCCTAAACATTGCATAACCCTCTCCCCTTACGAGGTCTATCTGGTTTTGAATTATATTTGCCGGTATGCGGAAGTCTTTTAAGACGCAGGAGAAAATCTCAATAGAAGTTTCAAACTCCTCGGGAATAACCGTATCTGCACCAAGTTTATAGAGGTCTTCCATGTCTTTTACATACCTTGTACGAACAACAATCGTGAGAGACGGGGCCAAATCTCTGGCTGTTTTTACAGTTCTCCTTGTAGCAACAGAATCGGTTATCCCCACTACCAATATCCTTGCCTTTTCGATTGCCGATTTTTTGAGAATTTCGTGATGGCTGGAATCCCCGAAATAAGCCTTATGGCCGTCGGCTTTGGCGGCAGTAACACGGCTTATATTTGTATCCAATATTATGTGGTCAACATAGGTGGACTTGAGAACGCCGGCAAGGTTTTTACCGTTAACACCGTAACCTATAATAACAACATGATTTTCCATTGTTGTTTTTTTCTCATCAGAGGAGTAACCCGTTACCTTAGTGCCAAAGACTCTTGATACCCTAAAAGCAATGGGAGTTGCAAACTGGTATAAAAACGGCGTAACAGACATTGTAAGAATTGATACGGCAAGAAACATCTGATAAAGTTCACCTGTGAGGAAACCGTAACCTTCACCCATCTTAATAAGTATAAAAGAGAACTCTCCGATTTGAGCTATGCTAAGCCCAACTATAATAGACAACCGGAGGGGGTACTTTAGAATCTGGCCTGCACCTACAACTACAAGGGATTTGAGAAGTATAATTGCCAGTGCAACGGGGATTATATAATGGATATTATAAATAAAATATTCAAGCTCAAGCAGCATTCCTACTGAGATAAAAAAGAGAGAGGAAAACATATCCCTAAAAGGCAAGACCTCTGCCACAATCTGGTGAGAGTACTCACTCTCGGATATTATAAGGCCTGCAATAAATGCCCCAATGGCAAGAGACAAACCAAAAAGCGAGGTAAGCCATGCAGTACCGAGGCATACAAGCACTATGGTAAGCATAAACACTTCTCTGTTACGGAGTTTTACTACAACATCAAAAAGTTTTGGGGCAAGATAGTTTACTGTAATAACAATAACAAAAACCGCCGCAATGGCAATTCCCACTTCTTTAACCATAAGAAGAGGAGAAAGTTTTCCTTCCTCTCCCATGCCTTGGATGACCATTACCATCAAAACAACACATATGTCTTGGAAGAGAAGTATGCCTGTTGTCAGAGTCCCGTGGGAGGAGTTTACCTCTCCCTTATCTACGAGAAGTTTTAAAACAATAGCAGAAGAACTTAGACCTATGGCAAAACTAATAAGAAGTGAGGTCTCAACGGAAAGGCCGAAAAACTGCGATACAAAATAAGATATGAGTATGGTAATACCAAGCTGAAGCCCCCCTCCTACCATTGCTTCTTTTTTAATTTTAATCATCTTGGCAACAGAGAACTCAAGACCGATAGTAAAAAGAAGCAGCACTACGCCAATTTCTGCCAGGAGTTCAACTTCATGAACCTGGGTAATAAGGGCTAACCCGTGGGGGCCGATTAAAACACCCGTAAGGAGAAAACCAACCAGTGACGGCAATCCAAAACGGGTCAGGACAATACTCATAGGCACGCTTACTGCCATAAGTATTACTATGTCTTTTAAAATAGGTATATCCAAATTAAATTAAAACCTTTCTGAATCTTAAGCAGCCCTACTCGTCCCTACTCGTCAATGATATCGCTTCCACCGTCTTCACTTTTCATTCGAGATTCCAATTCTTTAATTTCCTTCTCCGACTCTTTTATCTTCTCCACTACAGCCATTACATCCGGGTTACTAAGGGGGTTTTCAAAAGGAGGTTTCGCCATCTCAAAAACCATGCCTCCAAGTTCTGCCAATAACTTTTCCGCGTCCTTATGGGCATTATAAACCTCATATTTGAGCTTTCCCACCTTGGCAACTTCCGTGCCTTTTTCTGTGGCAACTTTTGCACCTTCTTTAATGGCTACTATTCCCTCATCAATTGCCTTTTTAAGATTTTCATTTACCTTGTCCCAAAACGCCATAACCAACCTCCTTCTATATACATTTTCAATAAGAAACACATAAAAAAACCTCTATTTCTATGCATTTACAATGATATAGGCTGGCTATATAACTGTCAAGGGGTACTTACCTATAAAAACCCGGCAAAACCTTTGACAAATGAGTCTCTATTAATTATACTTTCATTTCTATGAGTACACTAATTGACGGAAAAGCCATTGCGGCAAAAGTAAGAGAAGAGCTAAAAGCTGAAGTTGACAAGCTAAAAGCCAAGGGGATAAACCCTGGGCTTGCCGTTGTCCTGGTCGGAGAAGACCCTGCCTCAGAGGTCTATGTAAGAAACAAGGGTAAGGCCTGCGAGAAGGCCGGCATAAACTCCTTCCAACACATCCTTCCTGCCGAAACTTCCATGGAAGACCTGCTTTCACTAATTGACAAACTTAACAATGACGACGCAGTTAACGGTATTTTAGTTCAGCTGCCTCTACCGAAACATATGGATGAGGCAAAAGTAATTGAAGCCATCACTCCATCAAAAGATGTTGACGGGTTTCACCCCTACAGCGTAGGAAGACTTACAACAGGCTCCCCTACCTTTAGGTCCTGCACTCCTTTTGGAATTATAAAACTGCTGGAAGAAACCATTGGAACTGGCGATATAAAAGACCCATTGGATCTCTCAGGCAAGGACGCGGTAGTGGTTGGCCGCAGTAACATAGTCGGCAAACCAATTGCACTCATGCTTCTTACAGAGAACGCCACTGTAACAATCTGCCACTCAAGAACTAAAAACCTGGCAGACAAAATCCGCAGCGCTGACATAGTAATAGCAGCAGTAGGAATTGCGGAGTTTGTAAAAGGCGACTGGATAAAAGAAGGAGCGGTTGTTATAGATGTAGGCATTAACAGAACCGAAAATGGCCTCGTAGGTGATGTAGAATTCGACAAAGCAAGCGAGAGAGCTTCTGCCATTACCCCCGTTCCGGGCGGAGTGGGACCCATGACAATTGCTATGCTTCTCTACAACACAGTGGAGTCTGCAAAAGTTGCCCTAACAAAAACAAGTTAAAGCATCAGAACAAAACCCAGTTAAAACCATTTAGAACGAAACCCGGTTAAAGACTGAAAAACAAAACCCAACTAGAACTTTCACTACAAACTTCACTGCCTCACTATTAACGGGTGACCCCTCC
>CBDUXU010000100.1:0-6673 GCA_965371285.1 uncultured bacterium
TTAAAACATTAGAAGACGACCTACTGAGGCTTGGCGGCCGAATTGATGAGGCAGGAACACTTATAGCCGAAATGGCAGAAGACAGTTTAGCTATTACAGAAAAAAAGGCTCTGTTAGAGAAGGAAAGAGAAGAACTATCCGCCAGACAAAAAGAAATGGAAGAGTCCATAAGGGCTCTCTCAGAAGAAGCCTCTGCCATTAGTATTGTTAGAGAAGAGGCAAACTCTAAAGTAACGGACCATAAAGTCAGGCTCGCATCATCCAGTGAAAAGTGTCAGTCGCTGGATGCACAGCTCGCAGAGAAAAAACGCATTATAGAAGACACCAATATTAAGGTAAGCTCAAGAAGAGAAGAAATAGAAAGAGGCAAAGTCGAAGTAGAAGAAAAAGAAAAAGAATCAGTGGAACATAGAGAGATACTTAACGGCTTCCTGGAAAAAAGAGAAGATGTAAAGAGAGAAGAAATCCTAAAAGGCGAAGCTCTGGAGCTAATAACAAAAAAGATTAAAGCCTCTGACGGAGATGTTAAAGAACTAAAAGACGAACTTAGCTCCCTTAATGCAAAAAAAGGCGAGATAAACCTGGAACTTCGCGAGATAGAAATGTCTTTGGAAAATACAAATGAAAAACTCATTGAAAGATACGGAGTCTCCATAGGGAGCTACACTCCCGAAGAAGAAGTAGCCAGTATGAATAGAGAAGACATAGACGGCCGCGCTGGGGAGCTTAGAGAAAAAATCGGACAAATGGGAGAGGTATCGGTTTCTGCCCTGGAAGAGTTCAACGAACTATCCGAAAGGTACGAATTCCTCCTTACTCAACAGGCAGACCTTAACAAGTCCATAGATTCAATCTACTCTGCCATAACAAGAATCAACCGCACAACAAGAGAGAGATTTAAAAAGACCTTCGCCGAAGTGAACGAAAAGTTCAAGGAGTCCTTCAAAGGCCTCTTCAGGGGCGGTAAGGCGGAACTTAGATTAGTGGGAGAAGGGGACATATTGGAGAGCGGAGTAGAAATCGTAGCACAACCTCCGGGTAAGAGGCTTCAAAACATCATGCTCCTATCAGGTGGAGAGAAGGCCCTCACAGCAACGGCTCTCATATTCTCAATCTTCCTCATTAAACCAAGTCCCTTCTGCATACTCGATGAGGTTGATGCGCCGCTCGATGATGCCAATGTAGATAGATTTAACAGTTTCGTTCAAAAGATGAGCCACATAAGTCAGTTTATATTAATCACTCATAACAAAAGAACAATGGAGATGGCAGACACGCTATTTGGGATAACTATGGAAGAAGCAGGCGTTTCAAAAGCAGTGTCAGTCACAATGTAATCTATGTCATTTAGATTAATACTAGAAGAACTCACAACCAAATCCCGCGCCACAGGTGCCATCATGCTCGATTCAGAAGGAGAGATGGTGGACTGCTATTCTACAGAAAAACACCACGACCTGGACGCCATAGGCGCCCACAAAGGTATCATACTCTTTCTAATGAGACAGGTAACCGCAAACCACGGTCATTCAATTAACGGTATTCAAGATGACAAACTAAAATCTATAGGAATAAAAACCACTCACGGGAAAATCCTAATCCGCACACTAAAAGAAGATTATTATGTAGTAGTAACAATGAATGGTGCAGGCACACTCGGCCAAGCCTCCTATGAGGCAGGCAGGGCGGCAGACAAACTAGAACTGGAAATGGGGTAGGTGACCTACTTTCCTCAGGGGCTTCGCCACTAAGCTTAAAACCTTCATGCAAGTTTGTTAGTTATAAGAATTATGGTAGTTTTTAAATACAATTATAAAAAGACAAAGCCCCTCATGAATTAACATGAAGGGCTTTTTAGTTTTGATGTAGTTAGTTTATGCTTAGGTTTCCCCTGAGGAAACAGCCCGCTGGCTGTGAGTGCAGGTGTCACACCTGCCTAACAACAACCGCTTCCGCCTTTGGAGGTGTCTGCCGGTGGGCAGCACTCATTACCATCAGTAACCTTAGTGCCATCACCACTTTTTTCTACAATACTAAACTGACCTGCATAAGGTTCTTGGTTAAGGCGAGAGAGTGTGTCAGTACAAATTTCTACCGGTACACCTGCCGGATATTCGTGGCCTTCGTCATCGCTTATTTTATTAAAGGGTCCGTTGTAGATTGCAAAGTGACCTTGGTATTTACACTCATCCCCTTTTGGAAGTTTGTAGCCGTTCAGTGTGATGGAGTAGAATACATGCCCCTCTGCTTCTCTATATAAGTAGCGAGATGTAATGTAGAGGCCATAAAAACCTGCTTCTCTTGCAAGTTCTATGAAATCGTCTTCTTTTAATGCCCCTGATATACATTCTCCCCATAGGATTTTATCATCCTGCATTGCCTGTGGGACTTCCTTTTCTGCAACAACATCGGATATGCAAAACTTTCCACCGTCTTTTATTATGCGATACATTTCCTTGAGCACTTTACCTTTGTCTGGACTTAGGTTTATAACGCAGTTTGATGTAACCACATCTACGGAATTATCTTCTAGTGGTATATCTTCCATCACACCTTTTTTAAATTCTACATTGGAGTAACCAAGTGTTTTGGATACTGTCTTGGCGGCATCATTTGCCTTGCCAAGCATCTCATCTGTCATGTCTATACCGAATATTTTGCCCGTTGGCCCGACTTTTTTAGAACCTATGAAACAGTCTATACCTCCTCCGCTTCCCAGGTCTGCCATAACTTGCCCGGATTTTAAGCCTGCAAGCCCTACGGGACTTCCGCAGCCGTAGGAAATATCCAAAACTTCTTTTGGAATGTGCCCTGTATCTTCAGGGTCCGGACCTATGGGACAGCAAAGCCCCTCTGATGGGTTGGTTGCTGCATCGCCATAAAATTCTTTTACTGACTCTATTATCTTTATATTTGTGGACATTCTTTTACCTTCCTTTTAAGTAACTATAGTAAATAAATAATCAGGTTAATATAGTAGCATTTTTAAAGGCTCATTTTCAACAGCCATATGTAATCTATATTACAGAAAACCCTGATAATAGGGGGTTTTATTGCTAATTATATGATTTTTCTTAACATTTAACCTCATTTGTTGTATGATTTGTGTTTGGCAACTGCATCAAAATGCTGTTAAATATAGAGCAGCGAGGGTGGCAGTTGCCAGTAGATTATCCGAATTCAAGTATTTTAAAAAGGGTTTAAGAGAAAAGGGCTATATGAAACTTAGAGGTTTAGAGTTAAAAAACACACCGAGAATCGCAGGAGTCCTTACGGCCCCCATACTTAGTCGCGACATTCTTATTGCCCAAAGAGACGGGGCACACATAATAGAGTTAAGAGTAGATAGCTTTAAAAAAACAGAACTTGATGATATTGAGTCTATGGTTGAGAAGTTTAAACTTTTCAGAAGACAGGGAACCCCGATTATCTTAACCATTAGAAAAAAATCAGAAGGGGGCATTCTCGACCTCACACCTGTGGAGAGGAAGAAATTATTTAAAGAACTTATCCCTTATTCCGACGCAGTGGATATTGAAGTTTCCTCGGGAGTTATGATTAAAGATATAGTGGCAGTAGCCAGAAAGAATGACAAAAAAGTTATTATTTCGCATCATGACTTTAAGGGAACCCCTGATGATAAGAAGTTAATGGAAATATACAAGAAGTCAAAAAAAATGGGCGCAGATATCGTAAAAGTTGCAACTCTAGTTAAGAGCCAGGAAGACCTAAGAGCCTTAGGCAGATTACTTTTAAAAACAGAAAATCTTATTATTATAGGTATGGGTAAAAAAGGTGTGCCTACCAGGACGCTTTTTCCTCTTATGGGGTCTCTTATAACCTATGGAACAGTAACGGGAAGCACGGCCCCGGGGCAGCTATCTGTCAAGGAACTTAAAAAAGCATTTAGTTAATAAAAAAGAATTTATAAAAAACGGAGGTAAGTACATAATGTCAACAAAGGTAGCCATAAACGGATTTGGCCGTATAGGAAGAAATGTTTTTAGGGTTTGTCAGGGTAATAAAGATATTGAGATAGTAGCTATAAATGATATTACGGATTCAAAAACCCTGGCTCATCTTCTAAAATATGATTCTATCTTTGGCCCCTTCCCTGGGGAGATATCAGTAACTGACAATTCATTAACTGTCGATGGCAGGGAGGTTAAAATTACTGCCGAAAGAGAGCCTTCAAAACTGCCTTGGGGAGAGCTTGGCGTTGACATAGTAGTTGAGAGTACGGGTTTTTTCACAGACAAGGACAAAGCCTCCGGCCACCTGGAAGCAGGAGCAAAAAAGGTTATTATCTCAGCCCCGTCAAAAGACCCTGATGTTACAATCTGTATCGGAGTTAATGAAGAAGCTTATAACGCAGCAAACCACCACATCATCTCCAACGCTTCTTGTACTACAAATTGCCTTGCCCCTGTGGCTAAGGTATTAAATGAAAAATTCGGCATAGTAAAAGGCCTGATGACCACTGTTCACGCATACACAAGCGACCAGAAGATTCATGACCTTCCTCACAAGGATCTTCGACGTGCGAGAGCTGCGGCGATGTCCATGATTCCTACCACTACCGGGGCTGCAAAGGCAGTTGCTTTGGTACTGCCTGAGTTAAAAGGCAAGCTAGACGGTATGGCAATCAGGGTTCCCGTGCCTGACGGAAGCCTTGTGGATTTGGTTTGCGAAGTAAAGGGGCCTGTTACGGCAGAAGAGATAAACAAGGCTATGAAAGAGGCTGCCGAGGGTCCGTTAAAAGGCGTGCTTCAATACACAGATGAACCTCTTGTTTCTGTGGATTTTATAGGTAACCCTCATTCGTCAATTCTGGATAGTTCCCTTACAAAGGTAATTGACGGGAACTTGGTTAAGGTCCTGAGCTGGTATGACAATGAGTACGGTTTTTCTTCAAGAATGATTAACCTAATGGAACTAATAGCAAAAAAGGGGCTGTAGTTGTTTATGATAGCCAACTACAGTAACTTTTTGTAGATAGTTTTATATAGGTAGTTTATTATCAGTAGTTAGATTGTTAGTCGGTGAGAGGGTTTCCTGTTACATATTAAAGAATGTACTGTTTTTGTTTGAAAGGGGTTTGGTTCTAAATGTTAAGCAATTTTGATTTCATAGATTCAATGGATATTAAGGGTAAAAAACTCCTAATCAGGGTGGACTTTAATGTTCCCCTTGATGAAGATGGTAACATCTCTGAAGACACCCGCATAAGAAGCGTTTTACCTACCATTAATTATGCATTGGACGAGAATGCATCCATAATACTTTGCTCCCATCTGGGTAGGCCGGGCGGTAAGAAAGTCGAGGCCATGAGCCTTGCTCCTGCTGCAAAAAGACTTGCCCGCCTTTTAGACAAGGAAGTCCTTATGGCTCCAGGCTCTGTTGATGCTGAGACAGTTAAAATCGTAGAAAACATGAAGCCCGGGGATATAGTTCTTTTAGAAAATTTAAGGTTTGACCCGGGCGAAGAAGCTAATGACGATGAGTTCGGAAAAAAGCTCGGCTCTTTGGCAGATGTTTATATTAACGATGCCTTTGCTACTGCCCACAGGGGCCACGCATCTAATGTGGCAGTGGCCGCGCATGTAAAAGAAGTTGGTGCCGGTTTTTTGATGAAGCAGGAGCTTAGTTATTTCTCTCGCGCCATGGAGAACCCAACCCGCCCCTTTGTTGCAATAGTGGGAGGGAAGAAAGTTTCTGACAAGGTTGGCGTACTTCGCAAACTCTGCGAAAGAGTGGATAAGTTAATCATTGGCGGTGGAATGGCCCTTACATTTTTTAAAGCTCTTGGTTATGAAGTAGGAAAAAGTTTTGTAGAAGATTCGGCACTTGAAGAAAGTAAAAATGTCATTGAAGAGGCAAGGAAGAGAAAAATTAATCTCTACCTTCCTGTGGATTTTATTGTGGCAGACAAGTTTGACCCTGCCGCAGAAACCAAGATTGTACCTTACCAGGAAATTCCAAAAGAGTGGATGGCGCTGGACATCGGTCCTGCCAGCGCTTTGTTGTTTTCCGAAGCCATTGGTAATGCCAAAACCATTATTTGGAACGGCCCTATGGGAGTTTTTGAAATGGACGCCTTCAGCAGGGGTACCTCTGCTATGGTGACAAGTGTTGCAAACACCTATGCCATGACAATAGTTGGCGGCGGTGATACTGATGTTGCCATACACAAGGCTGGGGAGATTAACAAGATGAGTTACATCTCCACCGGAGGTGGTGCTTTCCTTGAGATATTAGAAGGTAAAGAACTGCCAGGGCTGGTTGCAATTTCTAAGAATCACAAGAGAACATAATACAAATAGTAAATCTTTTAACTCACTTACGAACAATTAAAATATGAAAAGAACCCCATTAATAGCAGGCAACTGGAAGATGAATAAAACCGTATCTGAGTCGGTCGGTTTGGCATCTTCTATTTATGCTAAGTTAAAAGACAAACCCAACCTAGAAGTAGAGGTGTTGGTTTGTCCTGTGTTTACCGCCCTGGCAAGTGTTTCCAAGGCCTTGGAAGGGAGCGGTATAGAAACAGGTGGGCAGGATTGTTTTTATGAAACCAGCGGAGCATATACAGGCGAGGTGTCGGTGGATATGCTAGCTGATGTGGGCTGCAGTTTTGTTTTGGTTGGCCATTCTGAAAGGCGCCATGTCATTG
>CBDUXU010000101.1:0-6540 GCA_965371285.1 uncultured bacterium
AAAAGCAGTCACCATAAGAGGGAACGCATCAGCTGATGTAAACAGAGGCAAACTCTGCATCAAGGGGATATTCGGCTATGAGAGTTTTTATACTCCAGGCCGGGGTGACACCCCCCTTGTAAGGGAGAAGTTCACAGATAAGTGGACTGAGGCAAGTTGGGATGAGGCTCTGGACAAGACTGCCGCCGGCATAAAGGATATACAAAACAAATATGGCCGCGATGCTTTCGCTATAGTATCCACCGGCCAGATGCTCACCGAAGAATTCTACACCCTCGGGAAACTCAACCGCGCCCTCATAGGCACTAACAACTACGATGGTAACACGACACTTTGCATGGCATCAGCAGTGTCCGGTTATAAACGCTCCTTTGGTTCTGACGGCCCTCCGGGCTGCTACGACGACTTTGAACACACTGAATGTCTTATGGCTTTTGGCTCTAACCTGCCGGAGCAGCACCCTGTAATATATTGGAGGCTTGTGGAGGCGCTTGAAAAAAAGAAATTTCCAGTAATAGTGGTTGACCCGCGGGTTACCATGTTTGCGCAAATGGCTGATATACACCTGCCCATAAAACCGGGAACAGATGTAGTACTACTTAACTCACTTGCCCATGTAATTTTAAAAGAAGGCTTGCAAGATGAAGAATATATAAAAGCTCACACCACAGGGTTTGATGAATTTAAAAAAGTTGTAGAGGATTACGACCCTGTAACAGCCTCTGCCATATGCGGAATAGATGAAGATACAATACGCAGTGTGGCAAGACTTTACGGAAAAGCCAAATCAGCCATGAGTATATGGACAATGGGTATAAACCAATCAACCCACGGCTCTGATGGTGTGGTAGGAATAAACTCCCTTAACCTCATTACAGGTAACATAGGTAAGCCAGGCGGGTCGAGCCTTTCCATAACAGGTCAGTGTAACGCAATGGGTACTAGGGAGTTCTCATCCTGCTCAGGGCTTCCTGCCTACCGAGCGCTGGAAAACGCCGAAGACAGAAAGTTCATGGCAGATTTTTGGAATGTAGATGAAGACTTCTTTCCCCAAAAGCGCGGGTTAGCCGAAACAGATATATTCCCTGCCATAGAAACTGGAGAGATAAAGGGGTTATGGATAATAGCAACAAACCCCATGACATCAATGGCAAACACGGCCCGTATGAGAAAGATACTTGAGAAACTTGAGTTCCTGGTCGTACAGGACTGCTATAAGGATGTAGAAACAAATGAGTACTCACATGTGTATCTGCCCGGAGGAATGTGGGCAGAAAAAACCGGGACCTTCACTAACACAGAAAGAAGAGTAAATCTGGTGAACGCTGCTATAAAACCACATGGCGACTCCAAACCAGACCTATGGATATTAAACGAACTTGCCAAGAGGTTTAACAGTGACGGAAAAATAGATTTCCCCGATAAGGCAAGCGATGTCTTCTTGGAGATGGGCCGAGTTTCTAAAGGAAGACTTTGCGACTATTCGGGCATGACACACGAATCAATTGAAAAAAATCGCGGTTTGCAATGGCCTACCCCCCCAAATCCAACGGGTCCCGAAAAATCCGAACCAAGGTTATACACTGACGGGGAGTTTCGCCACAGTGATGGCAAGGCAAAACTCATTGGTCTGAAGTTCTTTGATAACAACGAAAAACCTGACAGCGAGTATCCATTCTGGCTGAATACGGGTCGTGTGGTGGAACATTTCCATACTCGTACCAAGACGGGAAAAATCGGTAACCAGAATAAGTTCTCTCCCATCCCTTATGTAGAGATAAACCCCTCTGCTGCCAAAGAACTGGGGATTAAACATATGGACTATATAAGGGTGATATCCAGGCGTTCCGATGCAATTGTCATGGCGCAGCTTACAGAGAGGGTTGCTCACAACGCAATTTTCATCCCCTTTCATTATCACGAATGTGCAAACAGGCTTGCCCTTGGCCTTCTTGACCCTTACTCCAGACAGCCTGCCTTTAAACAATCGGCTGTAAGGATAGAAAAGATAGACGAACAGGCCAAAGCAGCGGCTATAAACAAATCAATGAGAGAATATTAATGTAAAACAGATGAAATTAAAAATATAATAATGAGGTGATATAAATGATAAAAGTAAATATAGAAGAAAGGCCTTATGCCTTTTTAAAAAAACCGGATAAAGAGATAGAAAAAAGCCAGCACGGCACTGACATCGACCTTGCAAAAGCGAATCCGGAACTTATAGATAAACCACTTAATATAAACGGAGAAGATATAAAAAGCGACAACCCTGATCGTTATAAACAACATGGTTTCCACTTTACTGCTGACAACTGCATAGCTTGTCATGCTTGTGAGGCAAGCTGCTCCGAAAAAAACGACCTCCCACCACACATTGCCTTTAGAAAGGTAGGCATAATCGAGGGAGGGTCATGGCCTAATTCAACACGCATGAATATTTCAATGGCCTGTAACCACTGCGAAGACCCGGTTTGTTTGAAAGGATGCCCTACACTTGCCTATACAAAATATGCAGAATACGGAGCAGTACTTCAGGACCCCGACATTTGTTTTGGATGCGGATACTGCACATGGGTGTGTCCTTATAATGCCCCTGTACTTGACTACGAAAAAGGGCAGGTTTCAAAATGCAATATGTGTGTCGATAGACTTGAAGTAGGCCTCCAACCTGCCTGTGTTAGTTCCTGTTTGGGTAACGCCCTCAGTTTTGGAGTCATAGAAGACCTGCCGAAAAACCGCCAAGAGGCAGAAACGACCATGCCAGGTTTTCCGGACCCTTCTATATCAAGACCGAACATCCGTTTTCAGCAAACAAAGTCCGTGCCTGGGGAGTTTTCCAGAATGGATAAAGTTGAAATAAAATACATGAGAGACGGAATAGATAAAGAATTCAAACCTAAGGTAAATGAATCAAAGGAGCCTATGAAGTGGGGACTTAAAGAATTAAACTCACGGGAAAATCCTCTGGTCATCTTCACCATACTTACTCAGATGGCAGTAGGTGGTTTTCTTGCTCTTTTTCTTCTGCCATTTTTAGGCGGAGATAACGGTGGAGGGTTTTCTTCAATTTTTCAAAACAAGTGGGTTCCTGTTTCAGCGGTCTTTATGTTCCTAGCCATGGAAAGTTTGGGACTCCTTCTCTCAACCTCACATCTGGGCAAACCAATGAGGTTTTACAGAGGTTTTAACAACCTCCGTCATTCCTGGTTAAGCCGCGAAGCTCTATGTGTGTCTATATTTTTTGGGCTTATGGGTGTTTATTGGTTAGGAGTAACAGCATCAGCCTTTGAGTCAATTCCAGTTGGTGATTACTTAACTGATGCAACTCTTACTTCCATAATAAACATCTCGGGATGGGGAGCAGCAGTTTTTGGTATAGCATCCATTTATTCAATGGGTATGGCATATAGGATAAAAGCTCGCCCCCACTGGGACCACTGGCACACAGAGGTCTCCTTTGTAGCAACTGTACTTATTCTAGGCCCCCTTAGCCTTGCTCTAATAACAGCCCTTGCTAATTTAGTTACAGGCAGCCCTATACCAGCTAACCTTTTTCCGCCTATTGGCGTACTTATACTAGCAGGGGTTATACTTCAAGCAGTTGCCCTTGTCTTTCATATAAAATACCTAAAAGCAATTGGAGGAGAAGGCTCGCTATCGAGAGAAAAAATGCTCACTGATTTCGGAAAAACTTATATGTCAAGGTACATGAGCCTGACAATAATTTCCATTATGGCGATTACCTTTATATTCAATCCTTATAGCTTCTCAGCTTCTAGCGGAGCAGGACTGATATTAACATCTATCTTTTTCCTTCTAGCTACAGGTCATGAACTAATTGGAAGGGCAATGTTCTATGTACTGGTTATACCAACCACTATGCCGGGAGCGTTTTTCTGGAAGAACCAAGCCTTTGAGGAGCATGCACGAGAGACGGGACTCTCGGAGATGCCCCAGGTAGGCGTTCTCACTAGGGACCATTAACTATAAAACCCCCACATACTCGAGTATGTGGGGGTTTTATATTAAATGACACTTAACTAGCTGAATAAGTAGAGCAATTTACCATACCATGACTAAATGCCATTACTATTGCCGAAGCGCCGCACTCCAAGTCAACATTATGCTGACAATTTGACTGCAGACAAGCACCTACGCCTGCCGTCAAGTTTTCTACACCGCCTTTTGATGAGTTGTTTGAAAATGTTGAGCACTTGGGATCATTGGTCTCGCTGACAGTAATTGCTGCTGCGTGGCATTCCTGGCCTTTGTTATAGGCACACTCCTCCGCACTACAGCTTTCTACCTTGGGAAGATCATTAAAACTATTGATGTTCATACCCTCACCCCCCTTCGAATGTTTAAAGGTTAATAGATGACGAGCTGACGATCATGTTGCAGACCTAAATTATATTCCTATTGCTGTTTGAATACAAGACAATAATTCCGAAAGTCTGTAACAACTTGTTATTTAAGACTTTTAGAGGCAAGTTCCGGCGCCTGCCTTCTTATTATCTTACTGCTAAAAAGACAAACCCTAATCTTTTAAGAACTTCTATTCCTGCAACATTACCTACAAATAACTGTCCAGTTCTTTCTGGTTTGCTTCCATTTTCTTATATAAGGGGTCTATTTGGTTTTCCATGTCCTCAACAAGGCTGTATAAGACTTTGACCTCCGGATTGGTAGGGTCCCCTTGAACGAGCTCCAGGGCCTGGGTCTTTTTGGTCTCTAAATCCTGCTCTAAAGTTTCCATTTCTTTTTCTAACTTCTCCTGGTTACGCTTAAGCATGCGAATAATTCTGTTGAGTTTTTTGTTACTGGAGTAAACCTTTTTACTGGCAGACTCTGGCTTACTTGGAGAACTATCACTTTTATTATCTACGGTGCTGCTTTTATCCGACTCTTCTTCCCAACCGACTTTATCTAAAAATTCATTATAAGTACCTAAAAATAAATCCGTATGCCCTTCATGGAAGATAACAAGTTTGTTTGCAAGTTTCCTAAGCATCTCCTCGTTATGTGTAACCAACACTACGGCGCCCTTAAACTTATCAATCTCTTCAATCATCACCTCTATGGATTCCATATCCAAATGGTTGGAAGGCTCATCTAAAAACAGTAGGTTTGCAGGTTTGGCAATAACCTGGCCAAAAAGAACCCTGCTTTGCTCCCCTCCACTAAGAACAGAAATCTTTTTATCTGCATCATCACCGGGGAACATCATAGCTCCGCAAATAGACCTTGCAGCAGAGATGCTCAGCTCCTGATTGGCACTATGTATTTCTTGATATACCGTGTTTGAGCCATGCAGGTCTTTTCTATTAGTCTGCCTGTAATAACCTAAAGTGGTATTTGGGTTGTTTTTAACGGTGCCAGTTAACTGCTTTGATATTCCGCTTAAAACGTTTAAGAGTGTTGTTTTACCTTTTCCGTTCTTGCCGATTATACAAATCCTATCATTAGATTCAACTCTAAACGACAAATCTTTAAAGAGATTATCTTCTTCTTTGCCTGTATAAGAAAATGACAGGTCGCTAACCTCCGTAGCCACCTTTGAGGGGGTTTTGTCATACTGGAACCTAAAACCGGGACGATACTGGGTAGTTAGCTTATCTAACACCTCAATCTTGTCAATTTGCTTTTGTTTAGATTTAGCCTGGCTTGCCTTACTTGCCTTTGCCCCGAACCTGTCAACAAACTTCTGCATATCCTTTATTTTAAGTTCTTGATTTAACCTGGTACTCTCGTAAATCTCTTCGTCAACTACAATTTTCTCATAATACTTACCTGTAGAACCTTTTATCTTTACCAGCTTTTTACGGTGTATGCCCATTGTGTGGCTAGTAACAGAATCCATAAAACTTCTGTCATGTGTAATTATAATTGACTCGCCCCTGAAATTCTTAAGAAACAATCTTAGCCACCTAAGGCTAAGTATGTCGAGATAGTTTGTAGGCTCGTCCAAGAGCAAGAGGTCCGGGTTTTGAAGTAGAGTTTTAGTCAAATTTATGCGGAGCTGAAACCCTCCGGAGAAGACAGATGGGTCTTTCTCCAAATCGGCTTTAGTAAAACCAAGGCCGAATAGTATAATCTCTGCCTTATAATAATCATACTGCTCTTCTTCTGAGAGCACTTGGCAGCACTCCTCCAAAAGAGTTGGTTTTGTGAAATGTATATGCTGGTCCAGGTAACCAAGTTTGTAGCCATTAGGTTTTCCTATGCTGCCGCTGTCATAGTTCTCGAGTCCCGCAATAATCTTCAGCATTGTGGACTTGCCGGAGCCGTTTCTTCCAACTAGCCCAACAATCTCACCCTTGCTAAGAGAAAAACTCATCTCTTTAAACAGATAAACACCGTCATAGGATTTTGATAGATTAAATGCCTGTATCATAGCCCCTTAGTATAACACGGACTACACCTGTAGGCAAATTTGATAAAAATGTAATTCATTTTTATCAAGGGGATTTAATACCAGTAATATAAAGAACTGCCTAAGGGGGTTGAGGCAGAGCGGATATAAGCGGACCTTAATCT
>CBDUXU010000102.1:0-6397 GCA_965371285.1 uncultured bacterium
TCTCCAAGGCCGGACCGGAGAGCACCCCGTGGGTACAACAGGCATAAATATTCTTTGCACCTCTGTCTTTTAGGGCTGCTGCTGCGTGGCTAATCGTGCCTGCCGTATCAATCATATCATCGAGCAATACAACATCCCTGCCATCAACATCACCGATAACATTCATAACTTCTGATACATTTGCCTTGGCTCGTCTTTTGTCAACAATTGCCAAGTCCGCATCTAATCTTTTTGCAAAAGCTCTGGCTCTTTCCACGCCGCCGGCATCAGGAGAAACAACTACAATATCCTTGCTGTAGTTACTTCTGATGTGGTCTAACACAACACTTGCAGCGTAGAGATTATCAACAGGGATATTAAAAAAACCTTGAATCTGGCCGGCGTGGAGGTCCAGGCAAAGCACCCTGGTTGCCCCTGCTACTGTAACCAAGTCTGCAACAAGCTTTGCAGATATTGGAACCCTCGGTGCAACTTTTCTGTCTTGGCGGGCATAACCATAATAAGGTATTACTGCCGTAATGGAGTTTGCCGATGCCCTTTTAAGTGCATCTAACATTATAAGCAGCTCCATTAAATTATCATTAGTGGGAGCGCAGATAGACTGGATAACATAAATATCCATACCCCTTACGCTCTCTTTTATATCAACGGAAATTTCTCCGTCACTAAAACTTTTTACTTCACACACGCCAAGGGGCAGATCCAGAGCATCTGCAATTTTTATTGCAAGTTCCGGATTAGAGTTACCTGAAAAAATTTTCATCTTTTCGAACATGACTCTCACCTCTTTGATGGTTATTAAAATCTATTATATATTGAAACTCTTTAATCTTTTAAATTACTTTTAAAAAAGCCTGCCGTACTTTAAACTGCCCGGGTTTTCAACAAAATGTATTTACTTTAACTACCAACCCTCTTTACAAACTGCCGGAGGTTTGGTTGGGGCGGGAGGGTTCGAACCTCCGAATGCAGGGATCAAAACCCTGTGCCTTACCACTTGGCTACGCCCCAGCAAGGACATGGATTACGATCATGCCCGGAACTATAAAAGTTCAGAAACCACTCATTAACTTGTTACATAAAAAATATATAATTTAAGTTATACTATCAACAGAAAAAACTTTTAAGTCTTTATACTTAATTTTCAACCTGTCATAAGCTTTGTCCCTGTCTTTTATATTTTCAAAAACTCCAAAGACAGTTGAACCGCTGCCACTCATAAGAGAGCCGAGGGCTCCCTCTTCTATCAAAGCATCCTTTAACTCCCCAATAATACTATGCTTTTCTATTACCAAAGGTTCCAGGTCATTTATAAGCAATTCTTTGGTAGCATTCAACGGGTTAGAGCTAACACCTGAATAAGATAGAATATTATTTTCGCCCTTTTTTGTCAAGTCCAAATTCCCGTAGACATCAGCTGTGGATATGTTAAGTACTGGATTTATAAGGATAAAATGGCTTTCCGGGTACTCTACGGAACTAAGGATTTCTCCCCTACCGGTGGCAATTGCCGGTTTGCAGGGTATAAAAAACGGCACGTCACTTCCAAGCTCCCCTGCCATCTCCATAAGCTCATCCTTAGAGAAACCTACCTTTAACATCTCTTCTAACATTAAAAGTACAGTAGCTGCGTTACTACTTCCACCGCCAAGCCCTGCACCTATGGGAATATTTTTTTCTATTTCTATATCAACAAAATAGTCGGTAATATCATGTGTTGGGCGAGCCTTGGATAAGTATATATTGGCTGCCTTTACTACTATATTCATTGGTATATCTACATCACTATACACGCCGCCTTCACTGAGGGTACACTTAACACCATAACCATCACTGATTGTAATTATTATATTGTCAAAAAGAGTCACAGGCACCATAAGGGTATTTAACTCATGGAAGCCATCATCCCTTTTTGAAAGTACTTGCAAGAATATATTAATCTTAGCAGGTGATTTTTTTGTCAATTTCATAAAATTATAGGTTTAACTTTAGATGTGAGAATCAATAACTATATTAATAAGAACAGGTTCTTGATATAAAACCAGGTAGAAAGAAACTGAAGCCCCTAAAACCAGTCCCCCGGCCCTTTTAGAAAAAGAGAAGTATTAGATTAACCAGAATTATAAGACCTATAATAACGGCTGTTGCGTAGTGCTGCAGCTGTCCTGTCTGAAGTTTGCGAAGCTTTTCGCCGGCGCCTACAACAGCCCTGCCAACAGCATTAACTATACCATCAACCACATTGGCATCAAATTTCCAGAAGTCCGAAGCAGTGGCAAGACTTGACTTAAGTATCAAGCCCTTATAAGCATTACTTACCAGGTCATCAAGTTTAGCCACTACATTAAAGGCAAAGCGCATGAAGTACTTGGAACCTTTTCTGTAGAACCAGTCTGTATCCATACTTGTAGTTGCCTGACCACCAAGTTTTTTGATGTATAGATAAAAACCAAGCCAAGTGAGAAATAATATCTCAAGAGTAAATACAACATGCTCTGTAGTGTAAGGCACATACTCTACGGCATTAGGAAGCATAGAGTATAGGAACTGAGGGTAAACTCCCACCAATATACACATGAAGGCCGCCATGCTCATACCAAGAATCATATTAAACGGCGGGTCAGTGGCAGGTTCATTGGAATCTTTTAATGTAATCTTTCTGTCTTCTGCCATAAATGTAAAGTAAGGCAGTTTAAGCCCCGTATGGAGGAATGTTCCTGCTGATGAGAATGTTAGTATAAGCCAAGCCCAACCAAGGTGTGACTCTGCTGCAGAAGAAAGGATTATAGACTTACTTACAAATCCGCTAAACAGCGGGAAGGAGGATATGGCAAATGCTCCAATCATATAAAGCATAAATGTTTTAGGCATAGTTTTGTAAAGGCCGCCAAGCTCTGTGAGTTTTCTCTTGCCGGTCATATAGATAACTGAACCAGCTCCCATAAAGAGAAGCCCTTTGTATAGAATATGAGCAAAGGCATGAGCTGCGGCGCCGTTAATAGCCAGAGGAGTACCAATACCTACGGCTGCTACCATGTAACCAACCTGACTAATAATATGATAAGCAAGCAGGCGTCTGATATCGTTTTCCAGCACAGCATAAACAACGCCCCAAACAGACATAACAACACCAAGTACTATGAGTATCTCCGTTCCTGCAAAACCTCTTGCAAGTACATAAACTGCACTCTTAGTTGTGAAAGATGCCATAAAGATTGCGCCTGTGATTGTAGCCTGAGGGTATGCGTCAGGTAACCACGCGCCAAATGGTGGTACAGCTGCGTTAATTAAAAACCCTATTAATACTAAACTAAATGCCAATATGCCAATTTGCTCCATGTTCAGGAGGTCAAAAGCAAAACTACCAGTTACTTGGTATTGGAGTATAATTCCGCCAAGAAGGCAAACGCCGCCAACTGCGTGAACTAAAACATATCTATATGCTGACTTATAAGAGTCCTCATTTTTGCTATAAAGAATCAGGAATACAGAGGCAAATGCCATGAATTCCCAAAATACAAATAGGCTTAAAAAGTCCCCTACATAGGCAACCCCTATGGCACTACCGGCGTAAATGAATGCTGCCACATGGTGTCCGACTTCTTTGACATGTACGCCAAAAACAGTGGCTATAACAGCCATGAGGGCAAAGATAAATGAGAATATCCATGCAAGCCTATCTACTCGGCCAAAGGTAACTTCTTGACCAAAGAGCTGCATAACTCCATAAGTTCCATAATCTAAATATAGGACTGCAGCAAGGGTAACTATAGGCAATAGTATAATATAGCCCTGCCTAAGCCTGCCCCTAAAAAGCGGAATTAGAAAAGCACCTAAAATCATTATTGCTGCTGGGTGTATCCAAGTCATCTTTTAATTATCCTCTTTTTTAAAACTGTCGTTATCGTAGTAACCTTCTTCTTTTTGCAGCCACACCTTACCAAGCCACTTAGAACCAAGTATGATTATTACGCAAGATACAAAACCTAAGATAGAACTAAACCCCGGCACTTTATCCCACCAAAAATACTCATGATGACGGTGGATAAAGAAATCCCATATAACCAATAGACCCATAATTACATAAGCTACCTTACGGGTGGTTGCCATAAGCGGTTTGTTTTCAAATATTTTTTCTAATAAATGCATAGTTTCTATCTCTATCTATTTTATATATAAACTTTTTATAAAACTTCCTACCTAAAACCTAACTCCATCAATTCCCAAAACTTACACTGAAACTTATTTACCCATCTGTTCTAGAACTACTCCTGCAAGGTTTAAGAAGTAATCAGGATATACTCCTAATACAACCACAAAGAACCCAGTCAGTGCAAGTGGTCCCCAAACAAATGGCGATGCTTCTTTAAGGTCGTCATAAGGAGCTCCCTTTGGGAGAGGCTTAAAAAATGCCCTGAAAATTATTGGCAAAAAGTATGCTGCGTTAAGTACCGTACTTGTTAAAAGGACAAATACTATTCCCGTGGCCTGAGCTTCTGTGGCTCCGATTAACATCTTCCACTTACTGGTAAAACCCGCCGCAGCAGGAACGCCAATCATACTAAAAGCTCCTATTGTAAATGCGCCCATAGTAATAGGCAGCTTTCTGCCTATACCGTCCATCTTATCAATTTTTTTAAGTCCTGAGGCAACATATATTGAACCGGCACAGAAAAAAAGTGTAATCTTACTGAATGCGTGGTTAACGATATGCAAAATTCCGCCTAATATTCCGGCAGGAGTAAGGAGGGCCACGCCTAATACTATGTAAGAGAGCTGGCTTACCGTAGAATAAGCAAGCCTTGCTTTAATGTCATTTTTAGTAAGGGCAATTACCGATGCAAGAATAATTGTTATTGATACAAAATATGCCGTAGGCAGTCCCAGGTTAAAGTGAGCAAGGACATCGACTCCAAATACATCTAACATAATTCTTACTACCGAGAATACTCCAACCTTAACAACTGCAACTGCGTGTAAAAGTGCGCTGACCGGTGTCGGCGCAACCATGGCAGAAGGGAGCCAGTTATGAAAAGGCATAATACCGGCTTTTGCAAAACCTGCGATGAAACAAATATAGGTAATAATAACTAACACTGCAGACATGTCGGTTGTAAATATCCCGCCAACCTGAAAGTCCAGTGTACCGGTGATTAAATATGTCAGTACTACGGCTCCCAAGAGGAATGTTTTGGACAAACCCATCAGGTAGACCATGTACTTGGTACTGCCCTCCCAGGCTTCATCATCTTCGTGGTGAGCAACAAGAGGGTAGGTCATTACGCTCAGTATTTCATAAAAAAGATAGAGGGTAAATAAGTTGGCAGAGAAAGCAACACCAACTGCAGAGAATACGGCAATTGCAAAACAGTTAAAATAACGCGTCTGTGCATGCTCTTTCAGGCTGCGCATATAACCAATGGAATAAGCAGTAGTTATAATCCACAGGAATGTAGATGTAGTGGCAAAAAACAGCCCCAGTGCATCTACCCTTAATGTAAAGTCAATGCCTGGAAGAACCGTGAATATCTTATAAGTTAAAACCTCACCGGCTAAGACTTGAGGGGTCATGCTTATTACAATAAGGAACATACTTATTGCAGCGGCAAAACTCCACCCTTCCCTAACATTAGGCTTGTCTCTGGAGAGTATTATAAGAGGTACTGCCAGCACCCCTATCAATATAACTATTAATGGTCTTATATCTTCCATAAATTTACTTAACTATTCCCTTATTATACTTCTAAAAATTTAATTCTAATTTCTATTCAAACCCAAAAAACAGCCTTAGAGAGGTGTCTCAGGCACTTGCATCGTAAACATATTTCTTGAAATCAACTGACTCTCAATTCATTAAAAAACTTCTTTTATGCCCACCAACTACCCTTAAAAAAATGCCTCCGGCATTATTTAACTAGTGTTGCGCTGTGTGCCAGATTTATAAAGTAGTCAGGGTTTACACCTAACCAAAGCACTGCTACAACTGTAATAATAAGTACCAAAACCAGCGGCTTAAAACCAACCTCGCTTGAGGTAACTGTTTCTATCTCTGCCACAGGATCTTTCATATACATAAGCATAACTACTCTTATGTAGTAATAGGCTGCAACGGCGCTCATTAATATGGCAATCACTGCCAGAAGAATCATGCCCTGATTAATAAGTGACATAAAGATAAACACCTTAGCCGTAAACCCACCTGTCGGGGGAATGCCGGCAAGTGAGAACATAAAAATAAGCATAACAAATGCCAGGAGTTTGTTGTTTTTAGCCAATCCTGTAAAATCGCTTATCTCTTCGCCTGTCTTAGAGCCCTTGTTCATAATAAGAATAACCGCAAAAGCACCAAGGCTCATAAATGTATATACAAATAAATAAAATAAAATTGATGAAGCAC
>CBDUXU010000103.1:0-6370 GCA_965371285.1 uncultured bacterium
GTCATCACTGGTTTTAGTCTATCTTACATCACAGTCGCTTAGCTTTGTTTAAAAGACAGGTCGGTTTCAATTATTAAGATATTTTTTAATAACATGGTGTCACAAGCGTCCCGCTTGACCGAATGCAGTGCTCGTAATGCTAATTATTAAATGAACCAATTCATGCTCAAATGTCACTGAAAAACGGATCCGGCAATGATTGCTACGCGTCACGCTATCTATAATGTTACAGTTATAATTGTTTTTACATTTCCGCGAACATTGAAATCTCCTACTACCTCCAGCGTTCTGGGGTTTAGGAGATTTTTTAATGAGTCGAATATCTCGTTTGTTACTTCTTCGTGAGATACTGCCTTGTCTCTGTAAGAGTTAAGAAAGAGTTTGAGGGATTTAAGTTCTACTACGGTTTTGTCCGGAATGTAGGTGATTTTAATTGTAGCGAAATCCGGATAACCGGATCGCGGGCATAAGCAGGTAAACTCAGGGTAAGACATGTCTATTGTATAGTCTCTGTCCGGTGTGGGGTTCTCCCAGGGTTCAAGCTGTGCATTTTCTACTTCAATTGCTCCGTACTTTTTTTTCATGTTATATGTTTATAATTCTATCTCTGTGCCTGTAGCTACTGCCAAGCAGTCAAGAGAAGACCCCTTTTCTTTTATAATTTCTTTTGCATGATGCAGTATTTTATCTACTTCATCATCCTCTCTATCTTGGTTGTGATGGAAGAGCCCCAGAGTTTTAACCTCGGCACTGATTGCCATGTCAACAACATCCAGATACACAGAATGTCCCCACCCTTTTGTATGTTTATAATCTTCAGGGGTGTACTCCGCATCATGAAAGAGTACATCAACTCCTTTGCAAAACTCTGTGTACTCCTCCAATGTTGCTCCTCCCTCATGGGGGTGGGTGAGTTCGTTGTCCGTTAGAAAGACAAAACTCTTTCCATTTTCTGTAAGTTTATAACCAACACCTTTATTGGTATGGTTTAGGGGGATTGTCTCTATAGTAACTGTGCCGATCTTTGTGTTTTTATTTTTCAGCGGAATAAAATTAATATCAGCATTTATATCTTCCAATTCAACTGGGAAATAAGGTGTTGTCATTGTTTTTGAAAGTATGTTTTTTACTGAATCCTGGGTTAGCGCAGGTCCAAAGACATTTACTTTGCTGAAGGTTGCATGAATAGGTTTGAAAAACGGAAAACCGGAAAGATGGTCCCAATGAGCATGAGTGAAAAATATATTTATCTCTTTAGGTTTATCTATCATCAGGCGGTTTCCGAGTTTGCGGATTCCCGAGCCGGCATCAATTATAATGAGCTCGCCGGAGCTTGCCTGAACTTCTATGCAGGTGGTTTCTCCGCCGTATTTAAGGTATTCTACCCCTGATACGGAAATACTACCTCTTGCTCCCCAACATCTAATTAACATGTGCCTATCCTTATATATTTCAGATAATTTGTTTGTAATTTAAACCAGCTATTTTTACTAAGTAGTACTGAAAAATCATAATAAATAAAGAGGCATAAGTCAATCTTAGAGATATATAAACCTATTTTTTAAGTTTTTTGTAAGCAGATATTGCCAGGTTCATTACTGTTAAAAGGGCTATACTTTTCTTTTCGGCTATTTTTTTGCAATCTTCATATTCCGGGGCAATATTAATGATATTGCCTTCTTTTAGAGAGGTTTTTACTCTGATAATGCCGTATTTGGTTTTTACCTTTATAGACTCTCGCTCCAGGCACTGCCTGTCCACTTTAAACCACCTTAGGCCAATAGTTGATGACTCCCTGAATATTATATCAGTGAGTTTGCCCCTTAGTTTTTCTGTAGTTAAAACTGTTAGAAGAAAGGCTGGGCGGTTTTTTTTCATGGTAATAGGGGTTACAAAGGCGTCAAGAGCCCTACCCTTTAAAATCTTTTCTATCATATATCCCATTACCTCAGGGGTGGAGTCGTCTATGGTAGCTTCAATTTGAGCGACTGAGTCTTTTTTTGTTTTTGCTTTCGGTTTCTCCGATTATAATCCTAAGTATGTTTGGGACATCTTTAAAGTCTTTTGACCCTGCTCCTATGCCGGAGCCTATAATAGTCATAGTTGGAAGGGATGATGACTTGCCGGCAAGGGTTTTAACAATGGCAGCTCCCGTTGGAGTGGTAAGTTCGTACTCCAGTTTAGATTTTTTAATTTTAAAACCGCTTATCATTTCAAGGGTAGCCGGAGCAGGAACGGGCATCTGACCGTGTTGACATCTTACCGCGCCGCCCCCTAGGGGAAGAGGTGAGGATGTTACAGTTTCAATGGCGAGATAATCTAGGCAAATAGCTGTGCCTACAATATCTATAATAGAGTCTACTGCCCCTACTTCATGGAAGTGAACTTTATTGAAACTTAAACCATGGACCTTGCCTTCAGCGACAGCAAGGGTTTTAAAAATAGCAATGCTTGTCTCTTTTATATTTTTAGAGAGTTTGCTTTTATTTATCAGGGATTCTATATCTTTGTATGTTCTGTGGTGGTGGTTTTCGAAGATTTTGATATTAATTTTATTGGCTGAGATAGAGCTTCGTTTCACTTTTGAACTAGTGATGGTGTAGCCGGTGATGGGAAGTTTTTTTAGTTCTTTTTTCAGGTACGAGGTGGTGACTGCTTGGTGGGTAAATGCACCAAGCACCATATCACCGCTTATTCCGTTTATACAATCAAAGTGGAGCGACTTCATTATTTTGCAGCTGCCTTGGTACCGGCATGCCAGGCCTTCCATTTTTCTTTATCTAATTCAAAATTTTCTCCGGTAATTTCAACAAGGCTCATTATAGCCATAGTTGCAACATTAGATTGTTCATTGTCTAACATTTTAATCAGAGGATCTATAGCCCTGTCATCTTTTAATAGCGCAAGACCGAAGGCAGCAGACATTCTTACCTGTGATACCTCATCTGATAGGGCTCCTATAAGAGGGAGTACAGCTCTTTCGTCTCTTAACCTGCCGAGAGCTTCTGCTACTCGTCTTCTTCTATAGGGGTTTTTGTCTTTAAGCGCCTCAAGGAGAGGCTCAAGGGCAGGCTCCCCTATTCTGACAAGGTTTTCTACGGCAATCCATTGTACATCCGATTGACTGTCTGATAGTGATTCTATAAGAATTAGTGCCGTTTCTCTGCCTCTTCTGTCTCTTTCTTCTTTAGAAAGTATAGGCCTTTCCGGTTCGCTGCAGCCCATTAAGGCAGTTGTTAGAAAAACTAGAATAAGTAAAGTAAAAGATTTCATAAATTGCATTGTTAATTTTCTCCGTGTTTTTTTATGGTTGCTGTTTTTTGTTAATCAGGCTTGCCGTATAGCCGGCGCCAAACCCGTTGTCAATGTTAACTACCGTTACCCCTGAGGCGCAGCTGTTTAACATTGATAAAAGGGTCGTAATGCCGCCAAGATTTGTTCCGTAACCGATACTTGTGGGAAGTGCTATAACCGGCCTGCCGGTAAGCCCTGCAACTACGCTAACCAGTGCACCTTCCATTCCCGCTGTGACTATCAATACATTAGCATCTCTTATTTTGTCACTTTTATCAAGTAATCTATGGATCCCTGCAACTCCCACATCATAAATGGTCTCTACAGTGTTCCCCATAGCTTTTGCCGTCACCAGGGCCTCCTCAGCTACCGGTATGTCTGATGTGCCTGCTGTGAGTATGAGGATTGTTCCTGAGCCGCCATTTGCTATTTCGTGGGACTTTATAAACATGGTTCTTGCAGGTTTATTTACCTCGGCCTTTTTATATGTTTTTTTAAGAGATGATATTTTTTTATCGTCAAGCCTTGTTATAAGTACATTTTCTTCCCTGGAGGTCATTAACTCGGCAATTTTTTTAATTTGTTCCACTGTTTTGCCCTCGCCAAAAATGACCTCCGGAAAGCCTTGTCTTAGTGACCTGTGGGTGTCAATATTAGCAAAGCCCAGGTCGTTGAAGGGGAGGGTTTTTAGTTTTTTCAGTCCGCTATTAACAGAAATCCTGCCTTTTTTTATGTCTTCAAGGAGTTTTTTTATTTTAGATTCATGCATGTGATTGTCCTAATTTGGAGAGCTCTGAAATATCTAAGAGAAATACAGGCCTGTCGTCACCAAGAATTGATACACCTGAGAGCAATTTTAACCTGTTCATTGGTTCCGATAGCGGCCTGATATATGCCTCCATCTCCCTGTCTATCCCACCTGTTACAATGCCGAAAATATTTTTTTCATCAATATCGTCTGTGCTGTCAGTCGTAGCGGTTTTGTTATTTAAAAGTATTATTGTAGAGTAGGGAGAGATAGTGTTATCCGCAATATTTAAGAGGGTGCTTAGTTTTTGCAGTTTAATCTCCCTGCCGTCGTAGTTAACAGAGTCATTAGTCAAAGAGTCGGTTTTTACTTCTATTATTTTTTCTATCCTGGTTTTTGGAATAGAAAATAACTCGTTGGCAGATCTTATCACGACCACATCAGTTATGGATACAATCCTAGGTAAGTCTATAATAAATTTAGTACCTATGCCTTTAATTGATGTTATGGTTATAGCCCCATTAAGCTCGTCAATTGTTTCTTTAACTATGTCCATACCCACGCCGCGACCGGATATTTGAGTTATTTCTTTAGCAAGACTAAATCCAGGGGAGCAGATTAACATTATTATTTCCTTGTCCGTCATTTGCCCTAAAGCTTCTTTGGTAAAACCTCTCTCTAATGCTTTTTCTTTTATTTTTGAAGGGTCCAGGCCCTTGCCGTCATCTGTTATTTCTGTAATAACATTTTGCCCTTTGTTATATGTTTTGATTGTTATGGTGCCAGAGGGTGGTTTGCCTGCATTGGCTCTCTCAATGGGAGTTTCAATGCCATGGTCAACGGCATTTCTGATTATATGAATAAGGGGATCGGCGATTTTTTCTATAACAGCTTTATCCAGCTTAATGTCACTGCCTTCAATTGTTATGTTAACATTTTTTTCTCTTTCGGTGGCAATATCCCTGACAATTCGGGGCAGGTTGTTTGTAACTGTGCTAAAAGGCAGCATTCGGGCAAAAAGTATTTCATTATAAAGAGAGTTAAGCGCTTTTTTGAACTTATGGTGCACTTGTTTTAATTCAACAGATCTTTCCCTGTATGTAAGCTTTTTTAGTGTTGATAAGACTGCAAATAAGTCTCCTGCAGAGACCAACATGTTGTCAAAAATACTGCCTTCTACTCTTAGAAAGTTTTGAACTTTTGGTTTGCTTTGGAGTTTTGCTTGTTTGATTTCCGGTGTTTGTTTTATCTGATTGTTTTGGTTTGCCCCGCTGTTTTTTAATGATTCCTTGAGAGTTTTTGTGTGGTTTTCCAGTTTGCCGGCGAGATTTTCAGTAGCCAGATTTTCAAAATCCGAACTTTTTTCTTCCCCTTCTTTCTCTATAAGGTTTGTCATTGTTTTTAGTAGGTCAAGACATTCAATTAAAGTCAAACAATGCTTTTTTGAGGGAACAAGAGAGTTCTCTCTAACAACTTCCAGCAGGTCTTCCTGGAGGTGAGAAAAGTTCTGCATTTTTTTGTAACCCATGGAGGCGCACATGCCTTTAATAGTGTGGTAGTGCCTAAAGAGACTGTCGATTGATTTTTCGCCGATTTTTCCTTGCTCAATCTCCAGCAGGTGCGACTCTATGCTGGAGAGATGGTTTTTTGTTTCACTAAGAAAGAGATCTATAAATTCTGAATTGTCCATATATATAAGCCTCTTTAACTGTTTAAGAAGTTACTTCCGTGAGGGTGTCTAAGAAGTTTCTTTTAATTATTGGTTTTTCGATAAAACCTTTAGCCCCTGCGTCAAAAGCCAGATCAATTGAATTGCCGCCAGTGGTGGAACTGCACATGATAACTTGCATTGGCAATTCTAATTCTGTTATCTCTGCTGTTGCTTTTATGCCGTTTTTAACAGGCATCATAATATCCATAATTACCAGGTCCGGCTTAAGTTCTATTGCCAGTTTAATGCCTTCTTCCCCGTTTTCTGCTTCTCCTACAACTTTGTATCTGGTGCCGCTTAGTATGTTTTTTATTGTATTTCTGAAAAATGGTTCATCATCAACTAGCAGTACCCTGAAATTGTTTTTCCTTGGAGCAAGAAGTATTCTGGATTTGTTGTATATAGATATCCAATCTAACCCCTTGACAGTCTTATTTTTGAACTTGCCAAGACTGAAAAAAAATTCTTCAGAGGCGCTTTCTATTTCCTCTTTATCCTTCTTCTCATCTATTGAGTCAAGGGCGGCGAAACTTATAGGGTAGTCGCCGACTGAGAGGGCTAGGTGTTTGTTTTCATTTTTTAATATTATAATTTTGCTGTGTTTGTTTTTTCCTTCT
>CBDUXU010000104.1:0-6332 GCA_965371285.1 uncultured bacterium
AGTCAGCCCGTCCCTCCCGAAGAGTGAACTATTCGGTGCAATAGAACTTGCAAAGTCCATAGGGGCAACCCACCTTGTAGTAGAATCAAATGAAGTCTCTAACCCTGACTACAAGCAAAACCCTGAGAACAGGTGTTACTACTGCAAGAGTGAGCTCTATTCAATCTGCCAATCTCAGGCAGAAAAACTTGATTTAAATCAAGTCATTGACGGCTTTAATGCCGACGACAACAGGGACTACCGCCCAGGCAGGGTTGCTGCAGCAGAGAGAGATGTTGCCAGCCCTCTAGCACTTGCAAACCTTACAAAAATTGAAATTCGTTACCTAAGTAAAACACTGTCTCTACCTACCTGGGATAAACCAAACATGGCATGCCTATCTTCCAGATTCCCCTACGGGACAGAAATAACACCTGAAAGACTAAAAACTGTAGAGCTAGCAGAAGAGTATTTAAAAGACTTGGGGTTTATACAACTTAGAGTTCGGTATTATGGAGACTCAGCAAAGATAGAACTAGACAGTAATGAGATAAGTAAGTTTACAGCTTCCATAAAAGAGAAGGTAGAAACCAGGTTTGGCGAGTTAGGTTTTTCTAAAGTTACCTTAGACGAAAGAGGTTACAGGTCCGGCAGTCTAAACGAAAACCTTACTCAAAATAAAACCTCCCACAAGGTAGAAGATATCTTTAAGCTAGGTGTAAATTGAAACCAGGGGCAAACTAAACCATTTCTTTTTTAGACCTGGCTGACTTATATTCATCATGCCATGAGCGAAAGTGATGAGCCATAAGGGCCCTTACAAGGGAGCCTTCTACATCTAATATCTCATAAACCACTGTCGGTTTTTTAGCTTCAAAGCCTTTAAAAGTAATATCTCCTATATTAGCAAACCACTCTACTATTTCAATAGCACCCTTCATTTCAACACCAAACCAAAGTTCAATCGTATCACTTGTAAAATAAAAATCATGTCTTATACTTTGATGCAGATCATCAATCTTTACAATTCTCTTAAAAAAATATTTTACTGCCTTGGTTTCATCCATATAAGCCAAGAAGGCTTCCTTGCTCATAGCCTCACCCATATTATATATACCCGTAGAAGTGGACACCATATTCAATGACGAAAGTGGTTCTCCGGATACCATTTTTTTTAAATCACTGTAAAACTGCTTACCTATTGCTTCAGCAACTTTTTGAGGATTGATATTTTTGTCCTTATCAAAAAGTTTGCCCATTGCGTCATCTATCTCAGAGGGAAGTCTCACAGAGAAAACCCTATCTATTAAGACTTCAAAGGGATATTTAAGAGAAGGTCTTTTTCTCCTACTCCTCTCTGCCTCTAACTTCATCTCCATTTTTGCCCTAACCATAGGGTTTCTGTCTGTCCCCCTGGAAGCTTCGTTTATCTTCTCCCCTATGGCGACCTTAAGTGACTCACTAACGCCATGGGATTCCTTCAGAACCATACCTTCTGCCTTTGCGCCATAACTTATAAAAAGCCCTGCATCCATTTCCTCAGCTATTACATCTTCTAATGCCTTCCTGTAACTCTCCTCTATCTTTCTTTCTTCATCGGAAAGCCTTGCAAGTTTTGCCTCTGCATCCCTCTGACCGCTATTTAATGCATTTTGAAGCCCTACTCTTTTAGACTTAAGAACCTCCATAACAGAATCATGTTTTTTATGAACATCCTCTATAATCACCTCTCCTTTAACCGGAGGCAGTCTCTTTACTAGTTTATCTATATACTGTCTGGACACACCTTGAATATCTCTGGCCAGTGATACTAAATTAGCTACCCCTCCTGAGAAGATAGCAGCGTCACCAGGCAGACTATTAAGTCTAATGCCTTTTTCATAAATAAAACTGCCACTCCCTGCCCCGTATCTTGCTGCAGCTCCCAGTATAGGGTCATAGAAATTGTCTTTCATAAACTCAACCATTGAAGCCTCTTTCATGTTAATGGTCTTCCTGGTAAAATCTTTCATATCTACAAAAAGCTGGCCTTCTTCTGTTACCGTCAAACCGGATAAAACAGGCCTGTCATCTACAGAGAAACGGTAGAGCCTGCCATTCTCATATTCATTCATAAGAGCAGTGCTATCTACCTCAAGCCTTCTATCTACCATATACATTCTCATATGACCGGCAAACTTCTCAACTCGTGCATCAAACATAAGGGAATAGTGACCAAAAAGTATCTCCTCTAAGTCTAAACTAACGGCCTTACTCATAAAGGAAGTTTTCTTTTTAAGCACTTTTAAAAAATCCCTGAATTCTGACAAGGCTTCGATTCTCATTTTATCTTTAGAAAAATGCTTAACTATCGACTCTACAGCATCATCAAGTTTTTTAATTAACTTTGGGTCGCCTACAACTTGTTTTAATAACCTGTCTTCATTTTCAATACTGTAGAATAACTTGTGAGCCTCAACGACTGGGCCGTCGATATCAACTAAATACTTTAAAATAAAACCTCTTATCCTTGTGTCTTTACAGTATTCATTCATTGTCTTGTACAGAGTTTTATCAGTCTCAACTCGTTTCCCTGCAACTGCTAAAAGCTTGTCAACACTGTCTGCATCTTGAATATCTGCCATCATTGTTTTAATAGAGGTGTAAATTTCTTCGTTTATTCCATAAGGATTAACAGATGAAGAGACTATAGTCTTTGGTATAGCCATAAAAGCAAGGGGCTCTATGGCTGATATTAGGGTCAGTTCTGTTTTTTCAGAATAATAAGGAACATTGGATTTTTTCAGGTCTTTAAAAAGAGTGCTTAAAGAGATTTGTATGGCTCTAAAAAAAATTAAACTTACCGCCAGGTCCAGTCTCTCGTAGGAGATACTCTGGATTCTTACATTTTTTAGTTTTTCTTTTTTAGCTCTTATAACAGAAATAATCCCAAGCAGTAGGAGGTATGATGTCGGTTCTTCTATATCACTTTTTGATTCTTCCTGAAGTACTTTATCAAAAATCTTTTCGGTCCACTCCATAAGCTTTTTGCCGGGACCATTAGTGCCCAGCCACCTGGAAATCATCTCTCCATCTACAAAAGGAGTGGATCTTAATATTAGTTTTGCTGTTTTATGCTCCGGAGAATCCGGAGTCAGGAGGTCTGTTTTATAATCTTTTTCCCTTAAAGTTATTTGCACTTGGGTTCCTGCAGAGCCAGGTGAATTAACCGGTATATTATTTGCTAAGTTGTCCTTGTCTTTACCAAAACGAGCTTCAAAAAGGTTTATCAATGAAAGAAGCGCCCTATCTATAACTTCTTCATCTTCTGCGCCTAAATGAAATGGAATTTTGAGGCTGTCTAAAGTTTCGCCATGTTTGAATTTTATTTTTTCAGGGTCAAGAGTCCATAGGCTTCCTGTTTCGAGGTCTCTTCCGCCTCTTAGAAACATATCAGCTATTTTAATTCTAAAATTTCTATACTCTATCATTTATAGACACCCGCAGTTAGTTTATCTGTTTAGGGTATTACACATTAAACCTAAAATGCATTATATCACCATCTTTAACAGTATAATCCTTACCTTCTACCCTTAAAAGTCCCTTGTCTTTACAGGCAGACTCAGACCCGCACTCTACAAAATCATCATACCCTATTACCTCTGCCCTGATAAAACCCTTTTCAAAATCAGTATGTATAACTCCTGCCGCCTCAGGGCCACATGCCCCGTCTCTCACTGTCCACGCCCTCACTTCTTTTTTCCCTACTGTAAAGTAAGTAAGAAGCCTCAGGAGCTTGTAGGCGCTCTCGGCTATTCTATCAAGACCGCTTTCTTTCAGGCCTAAATCAGCCAAAAACTCATCTCTCTCGTCGCCGGATAGCTCTGCAATTTCACTCTCTATTTTACCACAAATCACAACAAACCCGGCACCTTCCGAGTTTGCATGGTCTCTCACGGCATCCACATAAGTCGACTTTCCTTCCAAATCATCTTCTGAAACATTGGCAACATAAAGTACAGGTTTTGCCGTAATTAAGTTTAGCTCCTTAAGAGTTTCCAATATCTCTCCATCCAAAAGCCTTGCCTGCTTTCCCTCTTCCAATAAAACCTTGGCAGCCCTGCACCCTTCCAAAAGGCGAACTGCATCCTTGTCCCCGCCTTTTGCAAGTTTTTCAGTTTTTTGAATTTTTTTGTCAACTGCATCAAGGTCAGCGAATATGAGTTCCATATTTATTGTTTCAATATCACTAAGGGGGTCAACCCTACCGTCAACATGAACAACATTTTCGTCATCAAAACATCTTGTTATATGGGCAATAGCCTCAACGCTTCTAATGTGCCCCAGGAACTGGTTACCGAGACCTTCGCCCTTGCTGGCGCCTTTAACAAGCCCTGCAATATCAAAAAACTCAACAGTTGTTTCTATAACCTTATCAGGGTCTGCAATCTCGGCGAGTTTATAAATTCTTTTATCCCTTATAGGAACGATTCCAACATTTGGTTCTATTGTGCAAAAAGGGTAGTTTGATGCCTCTACACTTTGCGCCGTCATTGCATTAAATATTGTAGAGTTGCCAACATTGGGCAAACCCACTATTCCGCATTTAAATCCCATTTATATTTTTTCCTTTTTAATTTATATTTTTTCAAATTCAAATCATTTAAAACTCAAACTAATAACGGAGCAATAACCAGAGATACGATACTAATAAGTTTGATTAATATATTCATTGCCGGCCCTGATGTATCTTTAAAAGGGTCTCCAACAGTATCGCCGGAGACTGCTGCCTCGTGTGCCTTGGATCCCTTACCTCCAAGGTTTCCCTCCTCTATATACTTCTTTGCATTGTCCCATGCCCCTCCTGCATTTGCCATCATAAGGGCAAGAAGCACTCCCGTAACGGTAGCCCCTGCCAGCAGACCTCCCAGGGCCTCCGGGCCAAAGACAAGACCAACAAAGATAGGGGTGGTTATTGCTATAAAACTGGGCAAAATCATTTCTACAAGTGCAGCCTTTGTTGATATCTCTACGCACTTTTGAACATCAGGCTCTGCGCCCTCCAAACCTTCGAGAAGGCCTGGTATTTCTTTAAACTGACGCCTGATTTCTTCGACTATTTTAAATGCCGCCCTGCCAACACTTGCCATGGTAAGTGAGGCAACAAGAAATGGCAGAGCCCCCCCGACCAAAAGGCCTATAACAACCAGAGGGTCTGTTAAAACAATTGTAAGTTCTTCCCCTCTTAGGGTGCTGACTGTTTGACTGTATGCCGAAAACATTGCCAGTGCAGTAAGGGCTGCTGAGCCGATTGCAAAACCCTTACCAATAGCTGCCGTGGTATTTCCTATTGCATCCAGGTTATCTGTAACTGCCCGAACATCACTCTCAAGGCCGCTCATCTCTGCTATGCCCCCTGCATTGTCCGCTATAGGCCCGTAAGCATCAATACTCATAACAAGCCCGGTGGTGGCAAGCATACCTACCGCGGCAATACCAATTCCATAAATGCCTGCAAAATAATTTGAAACATATATAGTCATAGAAATAATAAGTACAGGAACCACGGTACTCTCTAAACCTACTGCCATACCTGTAATAATATTTGTGCCTGCGCCGGTTTGACTAGCCTCTGCAATTTTTTTTACAGGCCTGCCTTTTGTGTAATATTCAGTAATAAGTCCAATGGAAAAGCCGGCCAATGCCCCGACCAACACCCCAAAATAAACGCCTATATTAATTTCAAATCTATCTATTACAAAGTAAGACAGAGCTATAAAAAGCCCCAGGGAAACTATTGTAGCATCTCTTAGTGCCGATGCAGGATCCCTGTATTCTAAAACCTTCATTGCACTAATACCTATTATAGAAGCAACCAAACCCGCCATAGCCAAAACTATTGGAAGCCCCATAAGGTTCTCTATAGTGCCAAGACCGGCCATATTAGGACTGCCAATAGCGCTTGCGCCTATAACTATCGTAGCAATAATGGAGCCCACATAAGACTCAAAAATATCTGCGCCAAGACCTGCAACATCTCCAACATTGTCGCCAATATTATCGGCAATAACACCGGGATTTCTTGGGTCGTCTTCAGGAATACCTGCGTCTATTTTTCCGGCAAGGTCTGCGCCGACATCAGCAGCCTTTGTAAAGATTCCTCCTCCCACGCGAGCAAATAGTGCCGTAGTGGAAGCCCCCATTGCAAAACCGCTGATAAATGTGGCAGACTTTAAGTCTCCAAAAAAAATAAATAGAAGAGCCTCTCCTAAAAGCCCAATGCTTGCTACTGTTAAACCCATTAAAGAACCGCCTAAAAATGCTATATCAAGAGCTTTTTCTGCTGACGGCTTACCTGCTCTCGCCGCCTCAGT
>CBDUXU010000105.1:0-6282 GCA_965371285.1 uncultured bacterium
CACGCCTTACCATTTTGTAGCAAAAGCTATGGCAAGTATTCGTTCCTCGGGCATAGAAAAAGTCGGCATGGTTACTGAACCGAATATTGATAGGAAGTAAATCCCTTACGGGTTTACATAGGAAGTAAGCCCCTTCCCGGCTTATAATGGAGCAAAGCTGCCACTACCCTATATAAAGTCTTTGGAGCATGTCATTGGGACTGGAATCTAACAAAACTTATAAACTTCTCAGCAAGGGTTATTATAAAGATGAGGCTTTCTCTAAAACGATAGTACTCTCTCTGGGAATACACGCCCTATTCCTTGTTACAGCCCTACTGATCTCCAGCAGCGAACAAAAAAAAATCTTCATAGCTCCTGTACTTTCTGTTGACTTAATTATGGATATGACTGACGCCTCGCCTAAAAAGCCAAGCGAGACTATCAAAACTCCCCAGCCAAAGCCTCTTATAGAGCCAAAACCGGTTATAGACAGCGCTGAAAAACTCACCGATGCCTTAAACAAAATAAAAAACAAGATAAGTAACAAGAGAGATACTATTGCGCTAAACACAAGATTAAAAAAAATGAAACAGGACAAAAGGGATGAAGAAAAAAGGGCCGAAGAAGAAAAAAAACAAGAAGCAATAAGAGCAATACAAGCCCGCCTTAAAGTAGAGGAACTGACCTTCAAGACCGTCTCTGCCAGCGCAAGGATTCCCGAGCAAAAGGGAGTAAGTAGGAAAATATCCAAAGAACTATTTGAACTTAGGTTCAAAGAATACTATTTAATAGTTGGAGAGAGGATTCGCTCTCAGTGGGTTTATGGCGGCGACAAGAGCGAGGACTTAGCTACCTACATTGAGATAAAAGTTGCTCCCAGCGGCAAATTGCTCTTAACTAACATAGAAAAATCATCGGGGAACCAAAGCTTTGATAACTCTGCCATGAATGCGGTCAAGAAGTCGGCGCCACTGCCTCCTCTGCCCGAGGAGATAAACCAAAACGCTTTGGTTATCGGCTTGAAGTTTTGCCCTTCAGGATGCCAGTAAAAAAGGACTGATAAATGAACAATTATTTAAGAAAAATAAATACAATAACACTTACCTTTTTATGTTTAATGTTATTCCCTGCAAGCGGCTTCTCCCAAGAGAAGGTTTACATCCCTATTGACTCGCCAAGCGGAACAAGACTCCCTATTGCCCTCCAAGACCTGATAGGTTCCAAAGCCACGAGCAGTAAGAGTGACAAGCCAGAAGCAGTTAACAAAAAGATTTTGGATAAAATAAACAAAGACTTCCGGTTTACAGTTACAGGGGACTTGGATTTTTCCGGCTTCTTTAGGGTTTTGGACAAGGAAGCCTTCATAGAAAGCGCCAAAGTAGGAATAAAAAAACATGAGACAAACTTTTACAGCTGGAGGGTTATAGGCGCTGAAATACTAGTAAAAGGAATGGTACATATAAAAGAAGACAAATTCTACCTTACCATAAGGGTCTTTGACACATTAAAAGAAGAAAGCATCATGAACAAAAGATACTCCGGGTACAATAACAACGCTACTATTGTAGCTCACCGCTTCTCTGACGACTTAATGGAATCCCTAACAGGAGTAAGAGGAATATTTTCGACCAAGTTCGCTTTTGTCTCTCCTTCGGGGGGAAACAAGGAAGTATATATTTCTGACTATGACGGAAGAAATACAAAAAAAATCACCGCTAACGGTTCTATAAACCTCTCTCCGAAGTGGTCGCCGGACGGAAGGAAACTCATTTTCACTTCTTATTATAAAGGCAGACCCCAACTTTTTGAGGTAATTCTAAAGACAAATGAAACCATAAGGCTTTCATACAAAAGAGGACTAAACATTAGCGGCCGCTGGTCGCCGGACGGGAAACATATTGCCCTGGCGCTTAGCGTAGATGGTAACTCAGAAATATATACAATAAACAGGGAGAACCTCAGATATACTCGTCTTACTAATTCCTGGAGTTTGGATGTGTCCCCCACCTGGTCTCCTGATGGAAAACGCATTGCTTATACATCAAACAGGGCTGGAAATCCCCATATTTATGTGATAAATTCTAATAAAAGCAGGGGTTTTGACAAACCAAAAAGAGTTACATTCGGAGGTAAGTATAACGCAAACCCCCAGTGGTCGCCTGACGGGCAGTGGATTCTTTATGAAGGTTTATCGGGAAATAACTTCCAAATCTGGAAGGTTCGCCCCGATGGGAGCGACGCTACCATACTTACATCGGGAGCTAACAGCGAGATGCCCTCCTGGTCGCCTGACGGCCGCTATATAGTTTATAGCTCAGGAAAAGGCAGGGACCAGTCCCTCTTTATAATGAGAGCCGATGGCAGTGGACACAGGAAAATAACTACAGGAATTGGCATGGAGCAAATGCCCGACTGGTCGCCCTATCCGTAATATCTGTAGGGGAAGCTGCTTGAAAAAAAAATAAAATAATGACAAATAAAACAAACAACTTACAACTAACCCAAAAACTAAGAAGGACGATGTCAGCCTATATCTTATTGACGCTGCTAATCTCCGGCTGCGGCATAGGCATGCCAATAATGAATGCCAAACAAAGAGAAGTCCTTCAAGACATTACAACCCTAAAAGAAGAAAACCAGGAAATAAAAGAAGCCTTAACGGGCAATGCAAGCGAAGTGCGTGCCACCTTGGCAGCAGATATGGCATCTATGAGGGAGGAATTCTCTTTTGTAAAAGGAGAAAATGAAGAAAGCCAGAGACTCATTGAAGAGCTTAGGGCCACTACAGAAGATATAGAAACCAGGCTGTTAACAATAGAGTCCGCCTTAAAGGAATTTACTGAAAGTTCTACAGAAAAAGAAGTTATATCCAAAGAACTTTTAGATACTCTTACTAAAGATGTAGCAGAGCTGAAGACTTTAGCTTCAAAGGCCAATGACAGACTCATAACCTTAGAGAAAGCGCCAAAGCAATCTAAAAAAACAAATTCCAAGACAACTAAAACACTTAACCCCGAAGATATGTATAACAAGGCTTATACATATATAAATAAAAAGAAACACAAGACAGCTATAAAAAAAATGAGAGAATTCATTAAAACCTACCCTAAGCACTCTCTCGCCGACAACGCACTCTACTGGATTGGTGAAATACATTATGCAGAAAGTGAGTGGGACAAAGCCATCTTAGAGTTCGAGAATGTTCAGGTGCAGTACCCGAAAGGGGACAAAGCTCCTGCAGCGCTCCTTAAGCAGGGTTACGCATTCCTGCAACTCGGAGACCCCGCTACTGCAAAAATTGTACTAAAAAAAGTTATATCAAAATTTCCAAAAAGCAGCGAAGCAGGAAAAGCTCAAAGAAAATTAGACAAACTCTAAACCAAAAAAAGTTTAACTTCTCACTTCTTATAAAACTGCAAAAAAAACAAAACACATGAAACTTATATCAATCCTTCTACTAACAACAGCGCTTTTATCCCTCTCACTTGCATCCTTTAGCAGAAACAGAATATGGCTGACAGAGTTATCACTCTGGACTGATGCAAGTAATAAAAACAGACCAAGACCAAGCGTTCTGACTAACCTGGCCCACGCCTTAGATACCTCGGGATACATCTCTCAGGCAATAAAACACTATCAAATGGCTCTGTCCCTTGGAAACTACCCTCGCGCCCACAACAACCTGGGTGTTATTTACTTTGAAAACTCAAATAAAGACTTAGGCTTTAAACATCTAAACGCAGCTATAAGGGCTAACCCTGTCTATATAGAAGCTCGCTACAACCTGGCCACAGCCTATCAGGAATTAGAGGACCACTCCAATGCAATAGTAGAGTACAATAAACTTTTAAAAATTAACCCAAAACATTTTAAAGCCCTAAACAACCTGGGCCTGTCCTATCATAAAATCGGCAAGCATGACTTGGCTATAAGTTCCTTTAAGAAAGCACTGAAAGTTAACAAAGGGCATCTTAAAGTTATTATAAACCTGGCATCAAGTTATATATCTAATAAAGAAAATGCCAAAGCGGAGTCACTACTGCAAAGAGTTATAAACTCTGAGCCTCTAAATAGAGAAGCCCACAAACTGCTAAATAAAGTTACAAACGCCCCTACCTTCTACCAGCAGTAACCCTACTAACCCTTTTACTTGCACATATAATGAAGGTATAATAGACTATAAAAAAACTTACATTGAGAGACATTTAAAATAAAAATGCCGAAAATCATTAAAAAAAATAAAAATCTGATAAGAATTCTCACAATCCTTGCAATCATTTTTATTTTTTTCAGCCTCTTCCCAATCGATATCACCGGCAGAGCTGCCATTGTAACCACGCAGTTAGAAGATAAATTTGACGGCGATATAGAAATAAGCAGGGCCCTGCTTTACCCATTGCCTTACCCAAGGATAGTACTGGAAGACTTTAAAGTTGCCAGGGGAGACATGGCATTTTTAAATACTAAAAAAATAAAAATAAACCTTTACCTCTTTCCTCTTATTACAAAAAAAATAGTCCTGAAAAAATTAACCTTTCTTGAAGCTGACATAGTTATTACAATAGATAATGCCGGGCAGTTAAAACTAAAAGGCCATAGGACCTCCAGGGCAGAGACCACTCAAATAAAACTACCGCCTATATATGTAAAAAATAGTTCTATAACCATTCTGGACGAAACATCCCCTGATGGTTTCACATACAGCATGCATGGTATAGAAGCCCAAGTGATTCCTGTTGGCGATAACATAAGGTTCAAAACCGAAGGTTACGGAACAAACGAAGGCCTGATTATTTTAGATGGAACAATTGTTAAATCAAAGGACGGAAGCCGCACTATTAAGGGCGTGGTTGACGCAAAACATGTGGACTTAGAACCATTCAAAAAATACTTTCGTGTCAAAGATAAATTCGCCGCTAAAAAAGGTATCGCAAGCCTTCAATCTAACTACGAACTTACAATTAGAGACTCAACTACTTACGGAGCCCTAGAAGGAGATGTTACTTACCATGACTTGGAAGCGGAAATTCCAGATGCAATGACTAAAGACTTTATCTCTCCCTCCGGCTCCCTGGAGGTTACTCTTGATTGGAAAAACAGAGAAGTCAATCTTACCCTTGATAAAATTGTAGCCAATATGGAAGGTTTTATCCTAAATGGTATTATAAAAATTGGGACTCATAATGGAAGAGAAGGCCGAGGTTTATCTTTAAAGTTAAATTCAACTCCAATGCCTGCAAACTTTGCAGAAGATATAAAAAACACAATACAGGTTGGTCCCGGTGTAGGTAAATGGATTAACGCAATAAACTTCAAACAAGGTCACATAGAATTCAAAAATTTTGATTTTTATCTGGACTATGAAAGTCGAAAAGGGGAGACAACCTTAGAGCTAGACTTTCAAGACATAGAATTTATTTATAAAAGAGTTGAAAATGATTTTACAGATATATGGGGCAGTTTAATTATTCGGTCGCAGCAGGACAAAGAAAATACAGTTACAATTAAATCGCTAAGCGGCATATCTGATAAATCATCATTTACCCTAAACGGCCAGGTGAGAGATTTCACCACTGCCCCTTACATCGACATAACAGGAGACATGGAACTGGGGTCAAATAGTCTTGAGCCCATTCTTGAATCATTCAACTTCGACATGCCTGTAATATCAGAGGCCATTCAAACTGTAGGAAGTATAAAAGGGTATGTTGGCTCCTTAGAGCTTCTACTGGAGTCAGACCTGACAGAAACGGATTTTACCTACAAACGAATATTTAAGAAACCAAAAGGATTTCCTTTAACCATAAAAACCTTGATGACACAGGAAGGCAAATCCTATCACATTAAAAATGGCTTAATGACTTTCGGCGACTCTTCTCTTAACTTTAATGGGCTCATTGTAAGCAGTCCAAAAGAACATCGCCTTGCCCTTAAATCAGATAAGGCACTCATTAAAGACATAGGCGGAATAACTTCCTATATCAACCATACAGATGACGCCGCCGGCACAGTATCTATTGATCTCTCGGTAAAGAGGTCGCCTGAGAGCACTACGACTCAATTTGAGGGCAAAATAAGTGCTGCCGATTTAAATTTTTCAACTCCCATGTTCGAGAGCAGGATACATAAAACAAATGGAGTAGTTAGGCTCACAGGTAACAGGGGAGAATTAATCCTGCAAGAAGGCAGCATCGGCCAGTCAAGTTTTTCAGGCAAAGTTGATTTTACAGATATAAACAAGGGCAAAATTACTTTTAAATCAATTAGCCCTTACCTTAACATTGAAGAAATTTTACCTAA
>CBDUXU010000106.1:0-6128 GCA_965371285.1 uncultured bacterium
AATGATGATTTAATCAAAAGGGGTTGTGCTATACCTCAGATATTTCCATCTTACAATGAACCACATAATGTTATAAAAGGAGAGTTTTCTAAACCAGGGCAGTCAGACTATGCCGTTTTATGCTCAATTAATAGAGTGTCTTCAATTATTATATTTTGGGACGGGTCTGTAGATAATACTTCATTAATAGCTGAGTCCAAAGATATAGGATATCTGCAAGGAATAGGTAGAGGTAAGGTAGGATTTTCTAGAGAAATTTATACTGTTAGCATAGAGCAAATTTATAAGGAGAATGAGAACTGTAAAGATGTTGAGGCAGAATACGGAGTAGGAATAGATTGCTCTATTCCTACATCAATAGACCATCAAGGGATAGGGCATGGATTTGTTAATAAAAGTTATTCCACTCTATATTTTAATAATGGTGAGTGGTTAAGCTTTGGCTTTACTTTGTAGTGAGGTATTAAAGCGTCCAGCGACTTTAAATTATGAAAACACTATTTATAATAATATTTTTTTTCTTAATCGGGTCCAGCGTCACGCTGGCAGGGGAGAATAACTGCGAGTTGGGAGTTAGGCTCAAAAACGGCGAAAGGGCTGACCAGACCTTTCATTACGGTGTGCCTCCTGTAAGTCTTGACCATTGCCCAAGTAGTCATCCGGTAAAAGGCAACATCAACGCAAGTCGTAAGACCTGTATCTATCATAAAGAGGGCGACAGATGGTTTAAGAAGACCGATCCTGAGAGATGTTATAAGGATGGAAAAGAAGCGGTAAATGACGGGTTTAGGGCTTCTAAAGTTTAAGAAAGTATTGTTTCTAAAACTGAGTGCAACAGTGACTGTTACGGTGTCACACCTGCTTAATTAAGTGCAGGGATTATCCTGCTTTTTAATTTGCTCCAGCGCCTCGCTGGTGGTATAATCAAAACAAGCAATACAACTTTATAGTTAATGGGATGGGCACCTTGGGATTGAATATTAGAGGTGTCTTTGTTTTTTAAAAATTGAGTGCAACAGTGACTGTTACGCGTTTTTGTCTTTAAAAATTGTCTCCGGCGACTCGCCGGTGCTAGGAGAAGGTATTATGAAATTTACAGAATGTCCAGTATGTGGTGGTTCAATAAGCGAGGGTATGGCTAAGTGCAGGGAATGTGGCCATGACTTAGAAGATGACGAACCTGAAGATTTGAAGGTAACTGAAGATTGGGTTGAAAAGCCCCGTCCGAAATAAGAAGTGGGGCTTTTTGCTATTTAGCCATATTAAATAATAATGACAAAAGGGAGTTACTTCTGACAGCCACATTTGTGGCGAGTATGGTTGCCTTGACTTGCCTCCGTGAGATTTTTACATCTGCCGAGTTTTTAAAGTTCGGGTTCTTGCGGATTTTTCTTATTGTCAGGACTGCCATGCCTATTGCCCAGAGGCAAAACTTTCGAATACCGGTTTCACTTCTTGGTATAATTTGAGTATAGGTAAGGGCGTCTTTTAGGTGACCCTGGGCAGTATTTATAAGTACTTCCATACCTTTGGTGAAACCTTCTTCGTCATTGGACCAGTTCTCATCGGATAAGGTAGCCAGGTCAAAACCGAACTCATCGAATACCTCCTGAGGCAGCCAGCATACCCCTCTTTCCCTGTCATCCCAAATGTCTTTTAAAATATTTGTCATCTGAAGTCCCTGACTGAAAGAAACGGCAAGCCCAAGTAGTTCGTCTCTATGTTTGTCCACTTCCGGTGAGTAGTGGCAGAAGAGTTTTGCCAGCATCTCTCCCACGCACCCTGCAACAAAATAACAGTACTGGTCCATATCTTTCATGGTTTTTAGTCCCGAGTGCAAGTCTTCGGCCTGGAATATAGGCATGCCCTTAGCCATAATTTCTACGCATGTAGCGAGGGCTTCGATTTGCTCCCCGTCAAAGCTGTGGGTGATTTCTATAACCCTCTCGGTGAGCCCTATGAGGGCATGTTCCGCAGGAAGGGTCTTGTCAGAGAGCAGGGGGGCAAGTTCGTCTTTGAAGTTGTTAGCACCGTCGCCGGTCTTTGTAACCTCAATGAACATATGGCAGAAGCGCTTTTTCTGCTCAGCCGTGAGGGCTACCTCATCTTCAATTGTATCCACAATCCTGCAAAGGAGGTAGGCATTGGCTACTACAGGGAAGAGACCCTCCGGGAGCTGGGGAATAGTGAGGGCAAAGGTGCGGGAGACCTCTTCCAATAATATTGCCTGAAAGTCGTTATCTGAAATAGCCCGAAGCTCCCGAGGAGACATGGCCAGCAGGGCTTTAGAGTTTTTTATGTTTTTTTCACTTGTCATTAGATTTTAATATAATATACTGTTTAGAGCATTTTTTCACCTAAATTTAAGGGTTTTTGTGTTATTATCCGTAGAATAGTTTGAGAACATTTAGAAATAAGGGGGCGTATATGACTTCGGTATTTTCAAACAGGATATTTGTTAAATTTGTTTCTCTATTAGTGTTAACTACATTTAGTTCCGGTTGCGCCTTTTTTGGCAGCATTGATTTCGGTAACCCCGGGTACAAGGAAGTTAAAATGGAGAGAAAACTTCCTAAGGTAACTTTCTCTACAAGTTTTTCTTCAAGCAGGCAGGACTACCATCCTGCAATTGCAACAAACCTGCCTAAGATTACAAAGAGAGTATTTAGAAAAGCAGGAGTATTTAAAGATTTTAAAGAATCAGATACAGGTAAGGGCTATCACCTGGATATAAAAATGAGCGGCGGCATGAGTGATGGAGACCGCTCTGTACTTTCAGCAGGAGGCCAGCTTGCACTTATGGCGCTTTGTTATATAAGTTTTACAATTATTCCTGCATTTTTGGATTTTGACTTTGAAATGGAAGTAGATGTTAAGAAAAAAGGCAAAGTAGTAAAAACTTATTATTATGAGAACCATTACAGAATGTGGGTGCAGCTTTTGATGCTTCCAGTTGGGCTTTTTAAGGGGCAGTTAAGTGCACAGAGAAAACTGACAGAAGAAATGCTTCTTAAACTTATGTATGACCTGCAAAAAGACAGGTCGGTTATGAAGTAGTAATCAATTAAAAAAATTAGGAGTTTTAAAATGAGAAAATTTAATTTTGTTGCAATAATTGGTGTCCTGATGATGCTACTCAGCCTGCCTAACAAGGCTATGGCAGAGGGGGCAGAAGGTCTGGATGTGGAACTGGACATACTTTTCCATAAAGTAGATTCACTTAATTACGATTATGTCATGACTGATGTCTTTGGTTCTTCTGTTAGTTCTATAGAAAGAGTTGAACCGGGGTTTGATACCGGTTACCGTCTTAACCTGAGGAAAAAAGGCGGCAGGGGCTGGGATTACGGTTTTACTTTTACTTCTATTAGTGGAAGCGAATCTGACAGTCAAAGTGATAGTGCCGGGAACATGGGTCCCACACAGCTTCACCCTGCCGGTTATGGTTCTATAAACCCGCAGTGGATTACAAATGCAAAGGCTAAGGCAGATTTTGATTATCAGACAATAGATTTGGAGTTAGGTACTCCCATAAATATAAGTACCAGTGTTGCCGGAAGGTATTTTATAGGTATTCGAACAATGGATATAACAAATGAATTTGTTGTTACATATATGGATTCTGCTTCCACAACAAGCACTGTTGACAAGAATTTAAATTTTTCCGGTTTTGGAATAAGCACAGGTTTTGACACATTGTGGAGACTTAGCAGCGTCCTTACTATTAATGCCGGTGTTAGTATGTCTCTGGTAAGCGGAGACTTGGAGTTAGACAGCGCTGAAGTTGAAGGCGGGACTTTGCTCTTTAGTACAAAGGATTCAGATGAAATTGTAGCTAATGTTTTTGATTATAGTCTTGGTGTGATGTATGAGGTGGCTAATTATAAAGTGGGACTGGGTTTTGAGATTACCAAAATTATCGGATTGTATAATACTCGCTTTGCTGACGACTTCCTGCAGTCCTTTAGCTCCAATGCTGATGAAAATCTGTCCCTGTCGGGGTATTACCTTAGAGGGGCAATGAGTTTTTAGGTAAATCCGTTTTAGAGTTTATCTATTTAGAGCTTGTCATCTAGAGTTTACCGTTTAGAGGTTCTTTATTAGGTTAGAAATTTCATCATAATATTTATAAACCAGAGCAATTGTTATAACAATTACGACAATCTTAATAACAAGCCCTTTTATGTCTGTTTTTCCTGCTGCTTCCTGATGTCTTATGATTGCCTCTTGCTGCTGCTCGGCAGTTGTTAAAAGCTTCCCGCACCCGGGGCATTTCATTGCTCCTTTAAGGATATTTCCGCCGCAGTAAGGGCATTTCTCAATTCCACTAGCCATAATAAGCTCCTTTTTCCTACCTACCTCCTCATTCTAATACTTCTTTGGGGGGCTTGCAACAGTTATTCCGTAATGATATCATAATGTTACTGTGCTGGTGGAGAACTATTGATGGCAGAAAATATACATAGGAAGAACATAATGACAAATAGAAAATTTTTATATTTAGCATTGTTTAGTTTTTTGTTTCTTTTTGCAGGCAACGCCCTGGCTGACTCTGAACTTGAGGCAAGCGAACTTGTCGATAAGGGGCTCAGGCTCCTGGAGAGAGGTGAGACAGAGATGGCTTTTGAGGCTTTTCACAAGTCAATACTGCTTAATCCAAATGTGAGTAAACCTTATGTATATAGGGGACGACTTTATTTTACCAAGGAGGATTGGAAGAGGGCTGGTGAAGATTTTAACATGGCAATAAAAAATAACTCTTCTAATATGGATGCCTATTTAGAGAGAGGTAACCTGTATAACCAAAGCCGTATGTACAATTATGCAATCAACGACTATTCGGTTCTCATAATGAGGGCGGAGTTTGATATAAAAGTAAAGGCCCTGGGGCTTCGCGCAAAAGCTTTCGTAGAGATAGATAACCAGAAGGGAGCTCTTGCTGATTATACGGAACTTATAAGGCTGGAGCCTACCGGAGAGCTTGGTTACTTTGGCAGAGCTATGGTTTTTGATAATATGGATGATTCGTTAAATGCTCTTGAGGATTATAACAGGGCAATAGAGATTAATCCATTGAACGCCGAAGCACTTAACAGAAGAGCGGAAATTTTTGAATACATTGGCGAAAGAGGCAAGGCTCGCCGTGACAGAGTTGCAGCAAGGCAAATCCTAAACCCTGTAGAAATAGAAAAAAAGGAAGAAGACCCCAATTTGCCTCCCGTGCCGGGAGCAGAACCTACCGGTATCAGTAACGCTCCGGCGTCTATGGCAAAAGAGGCGGCGGCTAAAGAGGAAGCCAAGGCCCCGGAAGCTGTTAAGCCTCCGGCAGCTATAGTACCTCCTCCATCAGAAGAGCCAAAAGAAACAAAGGTAGAATCACCGGAGGTTATGCCTGACGAGGCCCAAAGCGAGTGGACTCATATTGCACAAACAACTGACGGGACCAAACACTCCATGGATATCGGTGGTATAGAAAACCTTACAGAAGCGCTGCGCCGCGTTAGGGTTAAAAAAGAAATGGGTGAGATGAAAAAAGGTTATATGGCTCTCTACAAGGCAGCCCTTAGAAAAAGGGGTGTAGACCCTGCTAAGTTTAACTACACTATTGTTAAATATGAAGTGGATTGCATGAAAAACACTTTAAGAACAGTTGGTTTCTCTGACCACAGCGAAGCCGGGGATACCTTATATGAGAGGGGCAGCATGGAAAGCAGCGCTAAGACACCAAAACCCAGAAGTATGGATAGTATTATAATTAATTATACTTGTAAGTGATTTTAATTTTGTAATGTGAGTTAATTAGCCGGCTCCCACTGCGACCTGCACTGGGAGCTGTTTATATTTAACTGTTAAATATTTTTAAGAGATAGCAAGGAATATTTTATGAGTAAAAAACTTTTATTGAATTTCTTCATTTTGTTTTTTGTCTTTGGCTGCGGGGATAGTAATAAAGTTTTTATTTTTAACCCCCCCGATGGTTTTAAGTATAAAGAGTTTGTAAATATGGAAACTGTAATAAGGTCTAATGTGGTGCCGGATCAAAATATTTCTATTCTTAGTCTAGTGAACCAAGTGGAAGTTAAAAAAGCTGCAGGTGTTACCACTTACGATGCTTTTATTCAAAGTGC
>CBDUXU010000107.1:0-6126 GCA_965371285.1 uncultured bacterium
TACCATTATACTCCGCAGCGTCTGCGTAGCCCCTCGGTGTTGTCAGTGACGGTGCCCTCTTCCAATCACCTAAAGTAGAATCATCATCAAACTTTGCCCACTCACTATCCCAAATATAACCTTCCTTGTTAGCACCGCCAATTACATAAATCTTATCACCTACTATAACTGCGGCAGAAGCAAACCTTGCTCCATTCATATTAGAGACAGTTTGCCAGGAACCTGTCCGACCTTCCTCCCCTACAGTACATGAAGTAAGTAGGAGAAAAAAGACAAAGTATATATTTTTGATAATTTTTTTATTCGCCAGAGTCATAGGGTCTCATCAATCACTGTAAGGAGTTTTTTTGCCAGGTCATATTCTTTTTTAGCAGAAAATGCATCTCCCTTTTTTTCATATATTTCTGCAAGCAGTCTATGTACTCTGGGACTAGCGCCGCTGAGTTCTCCTGCCCTACCAATAGACTTATAAGCCTCTTCTAAATTACCTAACTTTAATTGAGCTAAGGACTGATAATAAAAAGCATCTGGGTTTTTATTGTTGAGCGACAATGACTTATTGTAAAACCCTATAGCTCCTGCCATGTTATTTTTTGAAACGACACGGCCCATGGTAAGATAAATTTCAGATAATTTATAAAGCACATCACTATTGTGGCCAAATGTATCAATAAGCCTGTCAGCATTCACCTCGGCAGTTTTAATATCTCCATCTTCCAGCAAACCATACAAGTCCCTAATCAAAAGCACAGACAAATATGAATCAACCATATCGTCATAAGCATCTGGCGGGAGATTATCTAACAATAAAAAGGGAGGAACCCGAAACTCTTCAACTTCAGCAAACAAATCAAAACTAGTGCCTGCATGAAAAGCAAGATAGTTATTATCATAAGTATTAATTATAGAACTGCGTGAGTACTTCCTCATACTCCCGCTATCCATAATAAAAAAATTCATAAGGGTCGTGAAATCTGTAACACCAATGTCGCCTAACGAATGCAGAGCTATTTCAACATCAAGCCTTTCTTTAAGTGTATTATAATCAATGGAAAGGCGGTCTAAAGAACCAACAAGGATATATTGTTTATCATCGCGATTAACCTCCCACAAATGCGCAAAAGTAAAAGCTTCAAGAAATGTTGCAAGTAGTGACTTAAAACCGTCCTCTGTCATATCTTTTCCATCAACCAACTGAATCATTAGTCCACCATCAGATAAAACATTAGCGACATTCGTAAAATACTCTTCAGTAAAGTACCCCACCCCTGAGTAAAGCGCCGGCTTAGATAAAACAGATATTACCTTATCGTACTTCATATCTGTATGTTCAACATAGAATCTTGCGTCAATATTGTTGACCTTAACTCTCCAATCAAGCATGCTTTCCTTATTCACTGAACGAAAAAATTTAGAAGACTCAATAACATTTTCAGAAATCTCTACTATATCTATATTCTTTATATCGGGATGAGAAACAACAGCTTCAAGTGGAGCGCCGCTTCCCATACCGATCATAAGGACATTATCAGCACTCTGACGCATTAAAAATGCTACATGCACTAAGAGGTCCTTAACAATGAGGTCTTTTTTTTCAGTAGTTGCCTCAATAGCCCCATCTACTATGAGCTCCATAACACCTCTATCGTTTTTGAGAATAGAGGTTGTGGAAAATACCCCCTCATCATGAAAGATAAGGCCATTTTCTGTGCCTTCAAAATCCAAATCATCAGGATTTTCAATATACATTTGAACATGTGCATTAGTCTCAACAATAGACAAGTTATCCCACCTGGGAGTTAATACAAATAATTGAGGCAATAAGACTATCATCATTGCTGCTGCAACCTTTTTTTTGAATTCATTTAACTTGGATAGATATATGAGGACTAAAGAAAAAAGCCCCGAAATGAAAACAACAAAAAGGAACGCACCTCTTATGCCGAATGTTGGTATAAAAATCCACAAAGATAACATTATTCCCAGACTTGCACCAACCACACTATAAAAATCAAAATGACCCATAGAAAAACCAACATTTTTATCATCAAGAACCTGCAACCTCACAGCAAGAGGAAAAGCAAAACCTAAAACAAAACCGGGCAAAGCGGAGCAAAGCAGCAAGACAAAAAATCTGAGACCGCCAATTGACAACATTGACTCACTACCATTAATGAATATGGACAAAAAGGATGACGATACCTGGACAGCAGAAGAAACTATTAGCGCAGATAAGGTAAAAGAAATCACAATAAGACCTAACATAAAATTAACATCTTGAATTTTATCTGAGAAGCGTGAAGACACGACACAACCAAGGGACAAACTAATGGCAAAAAGACCTGTAATATAAATAAATGTATGCAGGTGGTAACCTGTTAAAAGAGTGATGATTCTAAAAAAAATAACATGATAACTCATAGCAATAAAAGCAAAAAATAAAACCATAAAAACTGTAAATTTTTCATCACTACTAGAGACATATTTTTTTTTAACCTCTACAGGAAACAACTCACCGGAAGATTCAAATTTAAAAGATAAAAATAAAGCGCCTAGTGCAACAACCATGTTCAAATCTGCTGCTAAGTTTAATGTTGCTTCATATCCAAAATAGGGGTGAAGAAAAAATCCAGAAAGGAGAAGTCCCGTTGCAGCGCCAAACCCTCCTGCGCCATAAATAAGTCCCACAGAAGACCCGACGCCACTGCCAAAACGGACTGCATTAGCAGACAAAAGTGTCATTGCAGAACCAATAAGCGCTGCAGGAAAGAGTAGGGGCAGAGAAAGAAGCCCTACTCTAAATAAATTAAGCATAAACACCGAGTCAAAAAACTCTGCATACAAAACCTTAAAAAGTTCTAACTCTAGTTCAATAAATAAGGGTGAAAGTATGACAAGGAAAGAAGCAATAAAAGAGAGGAGAGCAAAAACTCTAAGCGGAACAAAAACAAGGTCAGAGAACCTGCCTGCAAGCAAGCCTCCTAGTGCAATACCGCCTGCAAAAATAATAAGGACAGTAACTTCGGCATAAACAGGATATTCCATTACCAAACGCAGTAAATGCATCCATGTAGTTAAATAAATAAGTCCACAAAGACCCAAAAAAAACATTAAAAGAAAAGCTATAAAAGGAAATTTAGTGTCTTCTATCTTAAACACAGGACCCTCATATTTTAAATTATCAATAAAAAAACCTAAGTTGCAAGATCATAATTTAGTAAGGGACAAAAAAACTACGCTACTGTAAAACTCATCTTTAGACACTATCCATTGACTTGCTTATTATTGACATTACCCTATTGTAATGTTTTTATAAAATCATCAAACTTCTTATAACCTTTAAGATTTATAAAGTCACCATCATTTATTAACATATTATAATGGGAAAAACCTGCCTTGACAGACTTAATAAGATAATCTACGGCCAAAGTCTTCTCTCCTCGAAGCGCGTATATTGAAGCCAGACCGTAGTAAGAATAATATAGCTCTTTATCTTTATTACCGTTATTTTTACTAGAAAGTGCAATTGCCTTTTTAAATGCCCTTACAGCAGCAAGCGAAGTAGGTTTAAGCGATGTATATGCCACAGCTAAGTCGTAATAATAAACCACGACATTTCTATCTAAGACCGTAGCCTTTTTAAAATGAACGATGGCTTCCTTGAACTCACCGCCTCTGACAAAATCTCTACCCATTTCATTATGTTTCTTTGCCTCCTCGGGGTCCTGGATGATAACTTTCTTTACAGGTGGTGGTTCTTTTTCAGGGGGAAAAAGAAGCGCGCAACTGCTTACGAATATCATTGAAGAAAAAATCAGTATAAAATTCCTAATATATTTCATAATAATCATTATTCTTTATTATTCCTTCGCAGAGTAATCCTTATTATGGAACTTACCCTCTTTAATTGCCTTGTTAATCTTCTTTATTTCCTCATACCTTATGTTTAAAGACTCATCTCCGGGAGCCAGTGCAACTGCCTTTTTAATTGCACTGTAAGATTTTTTGAAATCCCCACTCATGGCATAAGCCTGCGCCAAAGAGTCATATAAATCAGGGCTGTCTGTTTTAACCTTTACGACATCTTCCAAATATTTAATAGCCTCATCAAACTTTTTTTCTCCAAGATAGAGAAGTGACAACTCTAATATCTTTTCCCAACTTACCTCTGGAGCAGGGTCTTTCATATTTTTATTGCCTGACTCTCTTTGTATTTTTACCTGCTCAATCTCTTGTTCTATAGACTTAATCCTGCCCCTTACGGCAATTGTGCGCTCCACATCTACAATCATTTGTTCTAAAAACCTGCCGTCTGAAGATAACCCTACTGCCATCTGCCATTTTTCAACTGCATCTGTCAGCTTATCCAATCTATAATAAGACATACCCAATGTCTCGTACGCTTTACCTATGTCAGGTTTAGACTTTATGAAATCTTCCAGAACTAAAACTGCGTTATTATAATCTGTATTTTGATGATAAGAAACACCCAGCCTAAATGATTCGCGCCAAGAAAGACGACCTCTGTCTTTAATCTTTTCTAACCTCTCAATCTCAGATGTTAACTCCTCTGCATTAGCATAAACAACTAACTCAAGAGGCCTGTTTACATAATTATAAACTTGCACACTGCCCAAAACCAATCCAATAACAGCAAAAGCAGCGGCTGCACCAAGTAAAAACCTTTTCATCTATTAAAACTCCTTATCTAATAAAAATACCTGTCGCAAAAAAAACTGTGACAGGTATTCAATAACTATATTTTTTTAACCATCATTGGTTATGACACTGGTTACATGTGTTACGCATGTAATGTTCTGTTGTTGATATAGACCCTGTGGCATCATAAAGACCAACACCTGTGCCAGTTGGCTCAATATTGACATCACCATCGAGGTCTGTAAAAACCAACATACTATGGTCTACCAGTTTATTACCTAAACCAGGAGACCCTGTTGCGCCGGGATTGTTAGCATTACCTCCGCCATGGGCATAGTGACAGCTCAAACAAAAGGGCTGTTGACCGGCAGCACTGTCAAATGCTGCAGCATCTTCATACCCTGTTGGAACAGCACTCCCTATACCACCATTGGCAAAACGAGTCAGTGTATAGGTACCACCAACATTATTAGAAAGGTCAATAAGGGTATCTACATCAATATGGCCGTTACCTGTAGAAGTGTTATCAGCAGCCTGGGAAAAACTAACATCTCCTACAGGATGCCTGAGCCATGGACCACTACCTGCATCCTGACCGGTTGCACTGTCATCACCAGCTCCTACGCCACCAGCTGCAACTCCCCCAACAGTAGACATATCACCACTGAGACCATAAAAATCTCCATGGCATTTTCCACAAAACACAGAGATGCCATTTACTTCAGCGCCACTGGCAACTCCAAATGTTACATTCTTCCTATAATACTTTTCCCTATTATCTGCAAGGCCTGCCGGGTTTGCTACATAAACATCACAGGGAGCGCTACTCCCGTCAGAACAATTGGCAGGTGAGGCAACCTCGGTAGAATAAGTTATATTAGCATTAGCAGCAACAGGCCCCTTATCATCCTCTGTAGGATTGCCCGGGTCATACCTTAGGTTTCTGTAATTTGCATTTCCGTGCTGCGCGTGACAAAATAAACAATTAAAAGTGGTGGAGAACCTGCCAGTCACATCTCCCCAAACGCCTGCTGTATATCCGGGAGGCTCAAAACTAGTTACATCATAATTAATACTGTGCCTGTTTTCTTCATTAACAACAGCTCTGTCAGCAAAATCTCCCGCAGAAGGAGTGTACGCTGCAGCCAGACCTTGAGTATCCTCAACTCTGGGCGGTATCCTTCCTGCGGAGTCAATTGGTGTAATTGGACCGGAACTACCATGGCAATAGAGGCAAAGAGATAAGATATTCTCTGCTCTTAAAAGTTTAGGAAACATTATATCTGTGCCGGCACCTGGTGTATCGGAATAAATTAATGTTTCACCGCCTTGACTATAGTGCATAGTATGACACTGAGAACAAGCAAGGGTGTCCGATGGAGCACCTCTAGAAGTATCGTTATGATAGTCTCCAGCACTTAAATCAACAGGATTTAAGTATTGTATAAAGAAAGAGAAAAATATAAC
>CBDUXU010000108.1:0-6122 GCA_965371285.1 uncultured bacterium
ATTGAGGGATTTAACTAAAGAGTACTGCCACAGAATGGAGTCTCCATCAGGAACTTTTCAAAGGGTTTTTAACTTGCCTGAGGAAATATCGGGAGAAGATATTGAGGCAAACCTCTCGGATGGTGTTTTGGAGATTAGAGCGCCAAAACTTCATAGAGAAGACTCTGTTAAAGTTAAAATAGAAGAGAAATAGAATATCAATCCATACCTGTTTTAAAAAAACACAAAAATTAATTATATAAACTTGAGGAGTGAGGATTTATGATTTTTAAAAAGTTTAATATTGGTACCATAACCGTAGTTGCAGTTATATCTTTTATTGTTGGGATTATAGTTACGGCCAACCTAGATGTAAGTGACAACTCTATTGCAGCTGACAACTTATGGAAAGAAAACGGAAAAGAAAAATCTGTAGAGGGGTCCCTGCCGTCACTGGCAACTCTGGCAAAAAACTTAAGCCCCCTGGTTGTAAACATATCCACTACCCAGGTTATCAAACAGCAGAGAAGGTCAAGGCGGGAATTTAACAACCCGCTTTTTGAAGATTTTTTTGGTGATGATTTTTTTAGGTTTTTTGATGAAGAGCCTGAGAGAGAATATAAAAGACAAAGCCTGGGAAGCGGTTTTATTATAAACGAAGACGGTTATATTATTACAAACTTTCATGTTATAGAAAATGCTTCGGAAATAATAGTAACCCTCTCCGGTGAGTCAAAAAAAGAATATGAAGCAAAAGTTATTGGTAAGGACGCAAAAACAGATTTAGCTCTCATAAAAATTGAACCTAAGTCCCCCCTCCCCATTGCAGTGCTTGGTGATTCAGAAGAGCTTCAAGTTGGAGAATGGGTTATGGCAATAGGTAACCCCTTTGGCCTTGGAGGCACAGTTACTGCCGGAATCGTCAGCCAAAAAGGCCGCGTTATTGGCGCAGGGCCTTATGATGATTTTATTCAAACAGATGCTTCCCTTAACCCGGGAAATTCAGGCGGGCCCCTCTTTAATTTAAAAGGAGAAGTGGTTGGCATTAATACGGCTATTATATCAGGCGGCCAGGGAATAGGGTTTGCCGTGCCGGTAAACATGGCAAAGGAAATTATAGGCCAGTTGAAAGAAAGCGGCAAGGTCACAAGAGGGTGGATTGGAGTTGCAATTCAGGAGGTAACCCCTGCTCTCGCTAAATCCCTTAAATTAGACGAACCTCACGGCGTGCTGGTCACCTCTGTTATGGAGGGCGACCCTGCCGAGCGTGCAGGCATTAAAAGGCGCGATGTTATTGTAGAGTTTAATGGTATTAAGATTAAAGAGGTAAACGACCTGCCAAGAGCAGTGGCTGCCGTAAAACCGGGCAAAAAAGCCAAGGTAGTTGTAATAAGAGAGGGTAAAAAGAAATCCTTCTCACTGGAAGTAGTCAGGAAAAAAGACGGTGAAGAAACCGACACTGATGATGAGTCAGAAGAAAAAGAAATTAAAGTAGACAAGCTCGGCATTACGGTGCACAATATCTCGCCGTCCATAGCAGAGAGGATGGGACTGGATATAAAATCCGGCGTCTTTGTGAGCTCTGTTAAGGTAGGAAGCCCTGCCTCAGAGGCAGGAATAAGCAAAATGGATATCATCTTAGAGGTTGGCGGCAAGGTAGTTAAGGATGCAGATGATTATAAAAAGTTTGTTAAAGAGTCCCTAAAAAATGATGTAGTAGAGCTCCTCGTAAAAAGAGGCAGGCTTAATATCTACATAGCTGTCACCATAGATTAAACCAGATTAAAGTAGAAGACTAAAAATAAAGGAATAAATAAATTGGCATCCTACACAGTTGCACTAACAGGGGCAAGCGGAAGTATATACGGAGTTCGCCTCATTGGAGAACTTCTCCGTGGGGGCAGCGATGTTGACTTGATTGTCTCCCCATCCGCCCTCCTGGTTATGGAACACGAACTTAGCGCTACCATTGGTAGTGATGGTAATGAGGTCAATTTTGATAAGTTTTTTTTAGAGTTAGTAAAAAAACATACCAGTGGCAATCTAACAGGCACTCTCACCGAGGGTTCGCTAACCCTTCACGACTATAATAATATTGCATCTAAACTTGCAAGCGGGTCATATAGAAAAAACTCTTCGCAAAAGAAAAACATGGTGGTAGTTCCTTGCTCCATGGGCACACTGGCACGCATTGCTACAGGCATGAGCTCCAACCTGATAGAAAGAGCTGCCGATTGCGTAATTAAAGAATCTGGTAATCTCGTGTTAGTACCAAGAGAGACACCTCTTAGTGCAATACATTTGGAAAATATGTTAAAACTATCAAGGCTTGGAATAAAAATTATTCCCGCTATGCCCGGTTTTTATAACAAGCCGAAAACAATTGATGATATGGTAAACTTCGTAATTGGCAAGGTGCTTGATAGTCTTGGAATAGAAAACAATCTTTTTAAGAGGTGGAATCCCTAGCGAGGGGTTTCTTAGAGGCACTTTTTGGGTTTCAAATTAATTTTATATAAATTATTTAGTTAGGATATTTAATAGATATGTTAGACATTAAACTCATCAGAGAAGACATAGAAGGTGTTAAAAAAAGACTTGGTCCAAGAGGCGAAGGCATAGATTTTGATAAAATTTCTAAACTGGACGAGAAAAGACGCTCCCTCCTCCAGGAAGTGGAAGTACTAAAAGAAAAAATAAACAAAAATTCCATCGAGGTGGGCAGTAAAAAGAAAAATAAAGAAAACGCCGACGACCTTATTAAAGAAATGCAAGGGGTTGGCGAGGAGATTAAAACTCTCGATGAACAAATAGGCGCAGTAGATAGCGAACTTAAATCCATACTCCTGACTATTCCCAATATCCCGCACGAATCTGTACCTGAGGGAGCAAATGAAGACGACAATAAAGAGGTTCGAGTTGTAGGAGACAAACCATCTTTTAGTTTTAAAGTGAAAGACCACATAGAACTGGGCGAGTCATTGGGCATAATGGATTTTGAAAGAGCAGCCAAACTTTCCGGCGCTCGTTACTCCCTTCTAACCGGAGCAGGGGCCCGCCTAGAGCGCGCCCTTATTAACTTCATGCTCGACCTCCACACGGAAAAGCATGGCTACAAGGAAGCACTGCCGCCATTTATACTAAAAAGCGATTCCTTTTTCGGCACGGGGCAGCTTCCCAAGTTTGAGGATGACCTCTTTAAAATGGAAGGGCTTGATTCATACCTCATACCAACAGCGGAAGTTCCTATTACAAACATACACAGAGAGGAAATTCTACAGGAAGACACTCTCCCTATTAAATATACTGCCTACACTCCCTGCTTTAGAAAAGAAGCAGGGTCATACGGAAAAGATGTAAAGGGCCTCATACGCCAGCACCAGTTTAATAAAGTAGAGCTCGTAAAGTTTGTTAAGCCCGAAGATTCTTACGACGAATTGGAAGCATTAACAAATGACGCAGAAGAGGTACTTAAACTATTGGGCCTTCATTACAGGGTAATGCTCCTGTGCACAGGCGATATGGGTTTTTCTTCTGCCAAAACTTACGACCTTGAAGTATGGCTTCCCGGGCAGGATACTTTCAGGGAGATTTCTTCTTGTTCCAACTTCGAAGATTTTCAATCACGCCGCGCAAGTATAAAGTATAAACCCTCACATAAAGAGGCAGGAAAGAAAACCACCCTCCTCCACACATTAAACGGCTCCGCCCTGGCAATCGGAAGAACAATGGTAGCTATTTTAGAAAATTACCAAAGAGAAGACGGTACGGTGCAAGTGCCCGATGTACTTCTGCCATATATGAATGGGATGGCTGTAATTTCTAAAGACTAGAAATCAACTTATTTTTATGGTACAAATAATCTCTTGAAGTTTTACACTTGAACTCTGTCGTCATTCCGCACTTGATGCGGAATCCAGGGTTTTGTTTTTTAAATTTACAATCATCTTATATGGAGGGTTAGCCTAACTGGTAAGGCAGCAGTCTTGAAAACTGCCGAGTTTACGCTCTTGTGGGTTCGAGTCCCATGCCCTCCGCCACAAGCATCCTGCTTGACCGAATTTTAAAGACAATACGTAGATTTATGGCTAAAAAATATTTGTTCTCTTCTATCTAATATTTAATAAAGTGTTATCAGTTTGAGTATTTTTTCTTGAGGTTTATAGTGCAATATAGCAAGTAGCTTAATTGGTTGCTCATTGCTTCTTCGTTGTATTTCCACAATTAAGTTGAATTTTATTGTATCGTGCTCACTTAAGTAAGTAAGGTTATATATATAGCTCTCTTCTATTTTCATTTTTATAATATTAGCAAGTTCTGCTCGGTCTAAACTAGCAATGCCAGCTTTTTTAAGCTTGCCTAATTTTTCCGATTTTAAATAGTTGTGTTTGGCTTCATCTATCTGAACTTCGCAATCTTTAAGTGGAATCACTTGTTCTGCAACCGCCGCAAGTGACATTTCAGTGTCTACTTTAAAACCAGGGAATACAGCGCGTTCAATTTTGTAACTGAGAAATGTATCGAAGTAAACGGACTGAAAGCTGAGGACATTATATCCAAAATCCTCAAATGGGTAACCAATCATATTAACATTTTCATTATTGGATCTGTCATCTTCATGCCCCATAATAATTTTATTACCATATTTTATGAATGCGTTGCAGAGGATAGCTGAAAGATATGTTTTTGTAGGAGAGGAAAACGTTGAAGGAATATATCCTACATAAGCTGGAAACTTGCTAAGTGACTGATGGAAATTTTTTATTGAGAACTTGGTTAAATTGTTAATATATACGCAGTAGAGGGATGATCCGTGAGTAAATTTGAATGGACGCGACAAGACAAGAGATCTATCTAATAGTTTAAAAATCATGTCTTGGTTTTCACCAATTAAATCCCCCCAGAGCACACTTTGTGTCATATCCTTGTTATAGAGTGGCAGCATTATTTTTGCAACTTCATAGCCATACCAAGAATCAAGGCTTTGAGAGTCAAAAATAAATCCAGCTTCATGGCGATCTGTCTTTGGCACCAATGCATACTTCAATTTGTCATAGGAAATTTTTTTTGTTGCTAGAATTTGTTGCACAACTGTATGCATTTTTTGAATTTCGTTATGCATATGTTTATCGGTTAGATTAAAGTAGTCACGCGTAACTTCGAACAGGATGTTTCCTCTTGCATTTAGAGTAAAAATTGGTTGCGTGTAAAATTCCATTAAGCACCTTAATCTTTTGCGTTTATCCACCAAACTAAGTCCCCAGAACAATATTCTGCACCCAATAATGGGGATGGTTTAACGGCTTGAAAAGCATCAATTATATATTGTGGAATCTCGGATCCAGTAGGGTTATTAATAATAACTTTTGGTGGAAATTTATCAATGTTTCCATAATCAAATGTATGGAGGCAACCGTCAATAAAAGGTTTGTCCCTTGTTGCTCGGATTATTTGATGTAGGTGTCTAATTATAATAATCCCATCTATATTATCAAATGTAAATCTTTTACCCTCTTCATTTAGTGCAAAAGAATTTTCTGTTAAAAGACCGCACTTCTTATGTAATAAAGATGATATAGGTTCGTTTATAAAATCATCCCAAACAATAACTAGTATAGTTTTATAAGTGTCATCAATTTTTTTAAATTGAGCAAATTTATTATCAGCACTTACCAAAAAGTCCTTTATTGGTCCATCGCGTGGCAGGGTAACATTGTCTGCCATCTCTGGCTCTACGTACTTTAAAGGCTCATCTGTAAATCTAGAAACAATCTGGGTGTCATTGGATCCACGTTTGTTGATGTGGGATATTATGGAAGGAGCTTTTACTTCAATTAAAATATTATGTTTGCCTCCTGAAATAAGAAGCTCTGGGTTTTTTTTATGACCTAAAAGTGTTGGTTCAAACTTAAATTGTGGTTTAAAAGGCCATTTATGTACGACTAGTTGGTTAATTATATGGATTTCTGCAAGGCATTGTAATAACTGTTAATAGTGAGGAATATGTTTTTCTTTTTTGAGTAGTCCAAAAGCTTCGATTAACGAAGGTAAATTCCGCCGTTTCGTTGGCTTTCCCACGTAAAGAATAACTGGGACATCTGAGCCGAATATGCCGACTCTCCAACTGGAAAGGCGTTTCTGGT
>CBDUXU010000109.1:0-5932 GCA_965371285.1 uncultured bacterium
AGCTTTTAAAAGGTACTTAAAACTGAGACCTAAAGCTCAAGACAAAGATTTTATAAAGATGTACATTAACGAACTCAAATAAGGTGAAACTATGAAAAAATATTTACTCCACATAATTGTTTTATCTATACTAGCTACTGGCTGCGGCACTCCCAGATGGACAATGATAGAAAACCCCTACATAGTAGAAAAAGATGGCATTGAGTTTAAAGCTGAAGTTCCAGAGGGTTGGCGACAGAGAAACTACAGCGTAACTGAGAGCAAAGTAGTCCTGACCAAAGAAGGTACTGCAATACACAAAGTCGTCATACATAAATACGAAATCAAAGAAGGCCTCCCTTACACAAAGAAAATACTATCGGAAGATATGCTCCCTGGAGAGATTGCTGAGATACTTGTCAAAGAGATAAAAGGCAACAAAGACCTGGATGATCTAAAAATACTTAATGTAAAGCCAATTAAGATTGATGGATCTAACGCCTTCAGGATTAAATACGAATACAAATGCTGCGGAGGATTGTGGAAAAAAGCTGAGTATTACGGGTTTGTGACAGAAAAGGACCTGTATATAATTTTCTACTCAGGAATAAAGCGCCACTACTTCGCCAAGCACCATAAAGGCTTTCAAAAGATACTAAAATCATTCACAAGAGATATAAAGTAAAACTAACCACCCTTCTTGCAAAACAAGACACATATCTTTATAATACCCTTACAAACTTTTAGGAGTATTATTCATGTCAAAAGGAATTTTAATAACAGGGACAGACACTGACGTAGGAAAAACATTTGTGTCCTGTCTAATTGCCAAAGAATTAAAAGAGTCAGGCGCTCGCGTTGGGGTCATGAAACCTACCGAAAGCGACTGCCAAAATAACAATGACAGGATTCCCAAAGACTCCCTCGCCTTAAAGGAGGCATCGGGAACAAAAACTGACATAGACATAATTAACCCCTACCGCTTCAAAGAAGCAATCTCCCCAAATGTTGCAGCACATAGAGAAGGTATAGAAATAGATATTGACCGGATTATAGAAAATTATAAAACCATATCCGACTCCCATGACCGGGTAGTTATCGAAGGGTCCGGCGGGCTAATGGTTCCCTTTAGCGACAAACACACTATAATTGACCTGGCACTGGAATTTAACTGGTCTGTTATTATTGTTGCTGCATCAAAACTTGGAGTTATTAACCACACCTTCCTAACTGTTTATACGGCAAAACAAATGGGACTAAACTTAAAAGGCATAGTGCTCAACCATACGACAGAAGATAGTGACCATACCGATGACTACAACCTAAGAGAGCTTGAGAAAACCAAACTACCTGTCATAGACCTCCCCTACTTAAAAGATAAATTTCCTCCATCATTTAAAACATTATTTTAACAATAAAAAAGCCCCTTCGGAAAATCCAAAGGGGCTTTTTATTATTATAATCAAACTACCTAGCAACTGACTACGACTGTGATTTGTCGTAGTTTAATTGCCTGGGGATGCAATCCCCTATGCAGCTTTTGCTTTTGTATAATTAAGCTTACCGCCTGCAAGAAGAACATCAATCTGCTTTGCAGAGTAACCATGCACAAGGCTGACTTCAGTGCCCTTTGTCTTGTTTACAAGAGTTACCTTGTCGCTTGCACTGAGGCCCTCTTTTATGCCGTTAAGCTCCAGCTTGTCACCTTCATCTATTGCATCGTAATCAGAAGGGTTCTCGAAAGTAAGAGGCAGTATTCCAAAGTTTATCAAATTGTCTTTGTGAATACGGGCAAAGCTCTTTGTGATAACTGCAGTAATGCCGAGATACATAGGGCAAAGTGCTGCATGCTCACGGGAAGAACCCTGACCGTAGTTTTCGCCGCCTAAAACAAAACCGCCGCCTATTTTTTGGGCTTTCAGGTGGAAGTCCCTGTCAATTCCGGCAAAAACACTTTCTGAATATTTAGGCACATTACTCCTGAACTTAAGCCATGTTCCGGCCGGAGTAATATGGTCTGTTGTAATGTTGTCGCCCAATTTAATCAGCACCTCACCTGATAATGAATCAGGCAGTGGTTTTGCAATTGGAAGAGGTAATATGTTTGGCCCACGGGAGACTTCAATTCCCTCTCCGCTCTCTGGAGGAGAGATAATCATTGCGTCATCTACTGTGTACTCATCAGGCAGTTTGATATCCGGGTAGTCACCAAGAGTCCTTGGGTCGGTTATCTTTCCTGTAAGTGCAGAGGCAACTGCAACCTCCGGGCTGCAGAGATATACATTAGCTGACTTTGTTCCGCTTCTTCCTTCGAAGTTACGGTTAAATGTCCTGAGGCTTACTGCATTAGATGCCGGGGACTGCCCTGCACCGATACATGGGCCGCATGATGACTCAAGTATGCGGGCACCTGCTGTAATCATGCTTGCAAGACTTCCGTCATGGGCAATCATGTCGAACACCTGACGAGAGCCAGGAGTAACAGTCATGTCCAGATTTTCAGCAACTTTCTTGCCACTGGCTTTCAGTGTATCTGCAACAATATTTAAATCTTTAAGTGAAGAGTTTGTACAACTACCAACACAAACCTGATCAACAGCAAGACCTACTACCTCAGATACCTTAACAACATTATCAGGCATATGTGGTTTTGCAATCATTGGCTCTAGTGTATCTAGGTCGATGGTTACATCTTCGTCATAAGTTGCATCTGCGTCTCCGCTTAGCTCCTGCCAGTCGCCTTCTCTATGCTGCGCCTTAAGGAATGCCTTTGTAGCATCATCACTTGGGAATATTGATGTTGTAGCACCAAGCTCTGCACCCATGTTTGTTATTGTAGAACGGTCAGGAACGGTAAGGCTCTTAACACCTTCGCCGTAATATTCTACAATCTTACCAACTCCGCCTTTAACGGTTAACATTCTTAGTAGCTCAAGGATAACATCCTTTGCACTAACCCAAGGCTGAAGCTTACCTGTTAGCTTTACGCCAAGAACTTTTGGATAGGTAATGTTAAATGCACCACCGCCCATTGCAACAGCAACATCCAAACCACCGGCACCAATAGCCATCATACCAAGTCCGCCTGATGTTGGTGTATGTGAATCTGAACCAAGTAGTGTTCCAGCAGGTTTACCAAATCTTTCGAGGTGTACCTGATGACAAATTCCGTTACCCGGTCTTGAGAACTGAATTCCGTATTTTGCAGCAACAGTTTGTAAGAACCTATGGTCATCTGCGTTCTCGTACCCACCGTACTGAAGCATGTTGTGGTCAACATAACTAACAGATAGGTCAGTCTTAACTCTGTCAACACCCATAGCTTCAAACTGAAGATATGCCATTGTACCTGTTGCATCTTGAGTAAGTGTCTGGTCAATCCTGATGGCGACTTCTTCACCAGTTTTTAGTTCGCCTGACACATGATGTGCTTCGATTATTTTTTGCGTAATATTCTTTCCCATGTCTTGTCTCTCTTTCCATTTCTCCAAACAGCTAAAACTATTTGGGGCGGTTCCACTGCGGGGTTTTTATAAAAAAACTCCCTGCTTCGAAACCCTTTTTTTTGTGTTTTTATTTATTAAATCAAAATTGCTTTATATAGCCCAAATTGTATGAAAGGCACTCGCCCCTCGGCATCCTGTGCCTTGGTACTCTGTACCCTTTAAAAAAGCCCCAATCATCTAAGAGGATGGGGCTCAATTAAGAAGGGTATTTTACACTAAATATAATGGAATTGTCAATAATAACCGAAACAGCCATTTGCCATGAAGGCGTTATAGAAAACAAAGATAAACCGTATTTTTGTGGGGTTTTTGGGGTGTTAAATTAGAAGTATCAAAGGTGTCTGTCGCACTTAATTTAATTCATCTACTTTTACTTATTATTGTTTCCATTTCTCCACTTCCAAGGTGGCACAGGATTATCATTTCTCCAAAGTCCTACTTTTTTACTTTTTGCCCAATTCTCCAGTCTATTGAGCTGATGTTGCCTGTTTCTAGAAATCTCTTTATAAAACCTTCTCATCACCCAAGCATGCCCTTTAACAACCATTTTTTCATTAACATTTATCGACTCAGAACCTTCTTTAACATAAATAGTGGCAAGCATTCTGTCATAAATATCTACACCAAAAACCTCAAGGTCAATATACTTGCCACCAATCATCTTTATTAGCCCTGCTGTCGCAATATCACCCCATTGTTGCCCATCTTCAGGGCAGTCAATTCCGTAAAGGCGCACTTTAAATTGTTCTCTGCCCCTGAAAACTACAACTGTATCTCCATCTATAACATAGCCTACTTTAGCTCCCTCTACCCACTCTGGACTATCATAGATTTCAGCTGAAGCTTGTTCTTGGTCACTAGATGCAGATGTAAGGCTTCGCCCATCAAATACAGAAGTATTCCTTCGCTTATTAGTTTGAGGAGTATACCTGTCACCCTCTGATTTAAAAGAATCGTTCCCAATTTTAATAATGACTACAATCATTAAAAGTAAAAAAATTAACAAAAAAAATAATGTCAGGATATTTTCCATAAAAAATAATAAAGTGCACTGCCCCTTTTACTTTCTTATTAAAGGGGTCTGTCCCCTTTAATTTTCACTATTGTTTAATAACTCGGATATGGACACCAATAAACCTTCTATATTTTTTAAAGTTTCATCCTCTAAATCTTTTTTGCTAATTGTACCTTTATCAACTTTAACAAAAAAATTAGCAGCCAAAACCCCTTTAGAGTACTTTTTACTTTTAACATACTTAGAATTAGAATCTTTATATTTTAAATTGTTGTCACAAAGCACAAGGCTTGCAAAATCTGAATTAGAAAAAATATCTTCGATTCCATCGCACTTTTTTATTTTTATCATTTTCTTCTTTGCCAGACTGTCCTTATCCATATATAGTTCCTTCTTAAGTATATTATAAGAGTCTCTACCTGCCATATCATCATCTAAAACTATACGAAAATCCAAACCCCATCCAAGAAAAAGATTTGCAAGTAATGGAACATTACTAACCCCTGTTGCCGGCAAATAAGAAACATCATTTTTAAAGTCAAACAACTTACTAAAAGCTTTCAAATAGTACATTGCACTTACTTCTTCCAAAATAACATTGTTTTCTCGCTTTATAGCTTGCTGACTCGCAAAACTTACACCCATAATTGTTAAAACAGGGGACAAAGTGTCAGTTGTGGCGCCAGCCAATGCATGGGCACCTAAAACTTCAGTCTCGCTACCTTCATCTGTAGCATCTGTTCTTTGTACAGCAAGCAAACGATAAAACTTTTCTGCCTCAATTAAATAAGGCGAATGAGTAGTGTATACAATCTGTATGTCATCTGACACGTCTTCAAAAATTTTCAGCACATCTTCTTGAGCTTTAGCATGCAAACTACCTCCAGGCTCATCAATAAATAAAACCCTATTCCCGTCCACACTCTTCTTGGCCTTAGCTTTTAATTGCAGATAAAATGATAAAAACCATCTAGCCCCTTTACTACGCTGTTTAGGGTACAGCTTATCATTCTCATCCCTAACCCAAAATGTTAAATACTTATCACCCTTCTTAACCTCATCAGCGGAACTATGGTGATCTAATTCAATCTCTATTTTTATCTTATCGCTCTTACCAATTTTCTGTGACCAAAAATCTTGTAAATCTTTTGTGACTTCCTTAGAACATTTCTCTATTTGTGATGACAACATTCTTATATTAGTTGTTTCCTCCAGAAAAGCAACATCAAGACCAGCCAATTCTAGTAAGTTTTCAACAGCACTAAAACCTTGAACTTTCTTCTTATCTTTCAGATCTTTCAAATCTATACTATCTGGCAGCAAACTTTGAAAATCTTCAAAATATTCAAAATATGGTGCCTCTTCAAAAAGAACGTCTACAAAAACTCTTCCTTCTAAGTCTTTAGGTCCCGCTTCTGCTTCTGCTTCTGCT
>CBDUXU010000110.1:0-5875 GCA_965371285.1 uncultured bacterium
TTCTTCTGACACCTCGTCGCCAATTTCTTCTCCCATCATCTTTACATATCCGCCAAGAGGCACTAAAGATAACTGGTACATGGTTTCCCCTTTTTGAAATCCAAATATCTTTGGGCCAAAACCAAGGGAGAATGTCTCCACCCCAACTCCCGACCACTTTGCCACTGCAAAGTGACCAAGCTCATGGATGAAGATTAATATTCCAAGCAAAAAAATCAAAGCTACTATATATGTCATTACCTTTTATCCTTTGTTAATTCTTTTTTTAATAATTTAAGTGAAAGTTTTTACTAAACTAAGAGCCTCGCCCCTGGCCCACTTATCGACTGCCATAATATCTTCTAAAGTGCCTATATCACTCTTGTTGCTGCCGCTATGGCGACTCATAACTTCTTCTATGACAGTGCTTATATCTAAATAAGTTATCTCGCCGTTTAAAAACTTCTCCACTGCCACTTCATCTGCCGCATTAAGAACTGCAGGCATGGTCCCTCCTTCATTCATGGCGCTAAAGGCCAAGTCCAAACAAGGGAACTTTATTCTATCTACTTCTAAAAACTCTAAATTCTTGTCAGTAATACTAAAAGGCTTTGCCCCGCTTACCACTCTCTCGGGAAAACCGATGGCATAAGAGATTGCCCCTCTCATGTCATGAGAACCAAGCTGAGCAACAATAGAACCGTCAATATACTCAACCATGGAGTGGACAATGCTTTGCGGATGTATGGTTACATCCACCTTGCTTCTGGGCATATCAAAAAGCCACATTGCCTCTATAACTTCAAACCCCTTATTCATAAGGGTTGATGAATCTATCGTTACCTTCTTTCCCATATCCCAGTTGGGATGTTTAAGAGCCTCCTCGGCAGTAACGGTCTTTAAGTCATCCAGGCTCAGCCTTAAAAACGGCCCCCCTGATGCTGTGAGTATAATCTTAGTTACATCCTGGGCTCTGTGGCCAACCAAGGATTGCATAATAGCAGAGTGTTCGCTGTCCACGGGAATAATAGCTACCCCATGACTATGAGCTTCACTCATGACCAGGCTTCCTGCAACCACTAATGATTCTTTGTTTGCAAGGGCTACATCCTTACCTGCCCTAATGGCAGAAAGTGTAGGTTTAAGTCCTGCTGCCCCAACTATGGCAGCTACCACTAAGTCGGCAGACTCAAATGAAGCAACCAGCGACGCACCATCATCACCTATTGCCAGGTCGCACTTTGTATTAGAGTCTTTACCAGTAAAATTTTTACAAAAACTTTCTAAATCTTTTATATCTTCAGTGCTTGCATCACTACTAACAGAGACTAACTCCGGCTCAAACTCTGTAATTTGAGTTTTTAATAATTCTATGTTTGTCCCTGCACTAAGGGCAGTTACATTAAACTTATCCCTATTGAGCCTTATTACATCTAAGGTAGAAGTACCGATTGACCCAGTAGAGCCCAATATAGAAATATTTTTTGCCATTTTATATTCTTGTCATTTAAAAAATTTTTACTAAACCTAACACTTTAAAAAATCCATCCAAAACTAATATAATAATAAACAGCAGGGATAACAAAAATCAAACTGTCTATCCTGTCAAGAAGCCCGCCATGACCGGGAAGTATAGACCCTGAATCTTTTACACCTGAGCTTCTTTTCAAGATACTCTCTACTAGATCCCCTACAATAGACAAGACCCCAACTAAAAGAGAAACCAAAACAATATCCCAAACATTTGCAAATATATTCTGATAATAATCAAAAACAAAGGCCGCAATAAAGCCGCCTATTAAACCAATAACTGCCCCCTCTATTGTCTTACCTGGGCTTATGGACGGGGCAAGTTTGTTTTTGCCTAATGATTTGCCGCCAAAGTATGCAAAAGTGTCATTTGCCCAAACTATAATTAAAATAACAAGGAGCCAAAGCCTGCCGTTTTCTACTGTATTAAAAGCAATAATGTGACTAAGAGTAACTGCTATATAAACAATACCAAAAAACCTAAGAGACGCTTCTGTTATAGAACCTTCTAAACCATCCCTGCCAATAGCGGAGACTAATACTATTAATAATAAACATAAAACCAAATAAGGGAACAGTACCCCGGCCCCATAAACAGAATATAAAGCAGGAACAAATACTCCAAGCAGAACAGTTAAAAGCTTTGACCTCTCGGAAGTATTACCGGAGAGTGACTCCACTACAACAAAACTATTATACTCCCACAGTGCTATTAAAGTTATTATAGAAACTACGACAGAAAGCCACAGATAAGAAGCATTCAATACTAGTAGTACTACTGCAGGGATTAAAACAAGACCGGTTATTATTCTCTGAAGCATCAGCCTGCGGCTACCTTCTCGTCACCGTCGCCATCAACAAGACCAAACCTTCTCTCTCTTGACCCATAATCACGAATTGCAACCATAAGGTCTTCTTTTGTAAAGTCAGGCCACAGAACATCAGTAATATGTATTTCAGTGTATGCCAGTTGCCACAGAAGAAAGTTACTAATCCTGGACTCGCCGCTGGTTCTTATAAGAAGGTCAGGGTCCGGCACGCCTTTAGTGTATAAATTATTTTCAAAAAGCTCTTCATCTATATCTTCTACTCTAACCTCGCCGTTTTTGACTTTATTAGAAATAGACTTCACTGCTTCTAAAATTTCGTCTCTACCGCTATAACTAAGGGCAAGCTGCAAAGTCATGCCGTCATTACTGATGGTTTTATCTTCTAACTCTTTAACTGCCTCTCTAACACTCTCTGGCAAGTCTCTAACATCGCCGATAACTTTAAACCTGATATTATTTTCAATAAAGAGAGATGATTCGCTTTTTATATGTTTTTCAAAAAGCCCCATGAGAAAGTTTACTTCTATTTTGGGCCTGTTCCAGTTTTCCTTGGAAAATGTATATAAAGTAAGATACTTAATACCCAGCTTCATGGAAGATTCTATAATTTGCCTTGCTGCTTCAATGCCTTTTCTGTGGCCGTCAACTCTGTTGAGTATGCGCTTTTTTGCCCACCTGCCGTTGCCGTCCATGATTACGGCAAGGTGCTTTGGAACAATAACCGGGCGCTTCTGAGTATGTTCTGAAAATTTTTCCATAGTTTCTAAATATACCATAAAACCCTTATATTCTCAAGGTTTGTCAGGTTTCCGGGGTTATAGCTCCATTATCTCAGCGTCTTTTTTGTCCACATGAGCATCAACTGACTTTATCTCGCTGTCGGTTTCCTGCTGCACCCTCTCCTGGGCCTTTTTGAGCTCATCTTGGGTTAATTCCTTGTCTTTTTCCAGCTTTTTAAGGGCATCATTTGCATCTCTTCTGGCATTACGAATAGATATTTTACAGTCTTCACCGACTTTTTTAGCAACTTTTCCCAGTTCTTTCCTTCTTTCTTCATTTAAGGCAGGAACGGCAATCCTTATAACCTTACCGTCATTGGAAGGGTTAAGGCCCAGGTCAGAGGTGCTTATAGCCTTTTCAATGGCTGCAAGCTGAGTTATGTCCCAGGGACCGACTGTAATAAGGCTTGGCTCCGGAGCGGACAAGGTAGCCAGCTGATCCAATGGGGTCTGGGAACCATAGGCATCAACCATGATACCGTCCAGAATTGATATAGATGCCCTCCCTGTGCGAAGTTTTCCCAGCTCTCTCTTCAGGGCTTCCAAGGATTTATCCATCTTAGTTTTCATCTCTTTCATTACAGATTCCATAACACTCTCCTCCTATTATGTATAATATTGATTTGTTTTAAATTACTTTACTAAAAAAATATCCTTATAAAAATACCTTTATTAAAAATGGGGTAAGTTATTCTAACAAATTGCCTTTTACTGCCGGATTAAATTTTAAGATTAAATTGGTTTTAAGCCTTGTAATTTTCAGATGCAACAAGAGTACCGACAGTATCGCCTTTTAGCACCCTGACGATGTTGCCACTCTCTTTAACATTGAAAACAATAATTGGAAGGTTGTTATCCATACATAAAGATATGGCTGTTGTGTCCATTACGGCAAGAGAGTCTCTCAGGACATCAAAATATGTAAGCCTGTCATAAAGAACTGCATCTTTATTCAGTGCAGGGTCCTTATCGTAAACCCCGTCTACCTTAGTGCCCTTTATAATTACATCTGCGTGTATCTCCATAGCGCGAAGAGAGGCGGCTGTGTCAGTTGTAAAGTAGGGGTTACCTGTACCGGCGGCAAAAATAATAACTCTGCCCTTTTGCAAATGTCTTTCAGCACGACGTTTAATATAACTCTCTGCCAACTCTTTCATTTCAATAGCAGAGAGAACTCTTGTATCTACACCTTTTTTTTCTAAGGCATCTTGAAGTGAAAGTGCGTTGATAACAGTAGCCAACATTCCCATGTAATCGGCAGTAACCCTATCCATACCTTCAGCGCTTGCTGCTACTCCCCTGAAGATATTACCTCCGCCAATTACTATGGCAATCTCCACGCCAAGAGCCTGTGCGTCTTTAATCTCCCCTGCAACAGCTTCTATAACCTTTGGATCAACACCAAAACTCTGGTCTCCCATAAGGGACTCACCTGAGAGTTTCAGTAATACTCTTTTATATTTTGCTTCAGCCATTCAATGTCCAGTAAAAAATATTTTTAATATTATAGAAATATAACAATTAAGGTTGCCTGTATATCAATTTAACCAATGACATTAAACTACCCTTAGAGAAGTGTCGCAGACACAAAAAAAGAGGCTAGCCTTAGGCTGCCTCTTCATCACTGCTTTTGTCAGTGGCGCCTTCGCCGACTTTAAACCTTGTAAATCGGCTTATCTGTATATTTTCGCCTAACTTCGCCACAGCATCCGTAACCAGCTCCCCTATTGTTTGGTCGGGGTTTTTAACAAACGCCTGCTCAAGGAGGCAGAAGTTCTCGTAGTACTTGTCTATCTTACCTTCTACAATCTTATCAACTATCTTCTCAGGCTTACCGCTCTCAAGAGCCTGGTTTCTAAGGATGTCTCTTTCCTTCTCTATTGCATCGCCGGGAACGGACTCTCTGTCCAGGTAGGCAGGATCCATTGCAGCAACATGCATAGCAATGTCTTTAAGCAGAGCTGTGAAGTCATCTGTACGGGCAACAAAATCTGTCTCGCAGTTAACCTCTAAAAGCACCCCTACTGTACCCTCACCATGAATGTATGAGAAGATACGACCCTGCGAAGTAGCACGACCTGCCTTCTTACCAGCCGAAGCCAGACCCTTTTCCCTTAGAAAAGTTAATGCCCCTTCTAAGTCTCCCCCTGATTCTTTTAGGGCGGACTTACAATCCATAATACCTGCACCTGTTTTTTCTCTAAGTTCTTTTACTAATCCCGCGCTTATTTCCATTGAAAACTAATCTCCTTATAAATACTTTTATATGTTTTTTAATTTCTATTATTTAAATTATTAGTCAGATGCAGGAGCTTCTTTAGGAGCAGCTTCTTTTGGAGCTTCTGTTACCTCTGCCGCAGGAGCTTCTTTTGGTGCAGCTTCTTTTGACGCTTCTGTTACCTCTGCCGCGGGAGCTTCTGCTGGAGCATCAACTGACTCCTCCTTGGGAGCATCAGCTTTTGCCGGTTCTGCCGGGGCAGGTTTAGCTTCTGCCGGGGCTTCTGTCGCAGGAGCCGCTTCTTTAGGAGCAGCTTCTTTTGGAGCTTCTGCAGGAGCAGCCGGAGCTTCTACCGCAGGAGCAGCTTCTTCGCTAGCTGCAGCTGCTGCTAACATTTCTTCTTCTGCTGAGGCTTCTGCTTTATCTGTTTCTGCTTGAAGCTTTGCTTCATAAGCCGCAGCTCCCTCAATACACGCATCGGCAATTGATGAGGCAAAGAGTTTAATACCCCTAATAGCATCGTCGTTGCCTGGAATAAT
>CBDUXU010000111.1:0-5831 GCA_965371285.1 uncultured bacterium
AGAGGCTGTTACAGATATTTTAGTTAAAGGAGATTTGGCGGGGGAGAGGGTCTTAATAACAGCAGGCCCCTTAAGAGAAGCTATAGACCCTGTAAGGTATATTACCAACGGGTCATCGGGAAAGATGGGGTATAAACTGGCAGAAGCTGCCCTGAGGCGAGGGGCTGCGGTGACTTTAATAAGCGGCCCTGTTTCTTTGACCCCTCCTAAAGGGGTCAGTTTAATAAATGTTAACACGGCTGGCGAGATGCACAAAGCAGTTACAGAACATTTTGAAGACTCTACTGTTACTATTATGAGCGCCGCAGTTAGTGATTACAGGCCGGAAGTTTTTAGCGAAACTAAAATAAAAAAGAATATGAATTCCCCTGAAGATGTATTAACCCTGCCTCTGGTTAAAACCCGTGATATATTAAAAGAACTGGGACGCAGGAAGGGTGATAAGGTACTTGTAGGTTTTGCCCTTGAGACAGAAGATTTAATTGAAAATGCAAAAGAGAAATTAAAAACAAAAAACCTGGACCTTGTGGTAGCAAACAACGCCAATGCCATAAACTCTGACAGGAGCACTGTTATTATTTTAGACTGTTACAATGACATGCAAAGGTTAGAGGATGTAAGTAAAGATAAGTCTGCAGAGGTTATACTTGACAAGGTTGTAGAACTTAAGAACAAATAGTTTTTTATTGCTGCAAAAATTTTTATACCTTATTATATTCTGATAGAAATTCCATCGAGCACTTTTTCCATCTCCATAGCCCAAGGGCCGTCTTTCTTTTTCATTATTTTAAGTTTCTTTCTGGCCTCTTTTGCGGGGTTTAGGTTTTTATAACCTTTAGGGTCTTTTGCTACGCATGGAGCATTGGAACTATTCATTAATAATCCCATAGCAGATTGATAGGCGAGATTAAAGAAAAAGTCTTTTTCTTCTTTGTGTAGAGCCCATACTGAGTTTTTAGAAAGTAGGTCTATCATGTGGTGCCAATTGTCAACACGAGTAACACTCATAAAGCTATTAAAAATCTTTTTACTCGTTCCAAATGGTAGAGGTATGCCGGTTAGGGTGTTGCTTAGAAGCTCATCGTTGTCTTCATGGACCTTCTGTTCTATTTTGTTAGGTATCTTCCAGATTGATTTATCAACAAGTGCATCAAAGCGGAGTTCCCAATAAATATGCCTGTGCATGCGAGTGGAGAATGTTGTTATCATCTTCTCCGGTATGAAGTGGTTATGTGCTATTGTGTCTGCCGCAAGGTGGCTCATATATCCGTAGGCAAAAGCTTTTTGAGATTCACCTTTAGCGTTCTTTAGGAGTTTAAAACCGAATGCCCAGTTATGGCAGTGTTCTAAATCACTGGTTAGATTTTTACCAACGACTATATCAGCACCTATGTTGCCGTAGTAGAAGTCATAGGGATATTTATCCAGTATTAACTTTACAGCTACAGGGAGTATTGCCGAGTTAGTAAGTATTTCCCTGGCAATTTCCATGTGAGTTCCGGGCCCCCAGGCATAACTATCCGTTGCGCCAAAGAGGATTAGTATAAAAGTGAAAATAAATGTTGTAGTTAGAAATATCATATATTAGTATTATACCTTAAATAGAAGTTTTTTTGAAGATTCAAAAGGAATAAATGACAGATAGTAATGATAAAAATTATAGTGAAGAGATTGATGGTGGAAAAGTTCTTGACGACCTCCTAAAAAGACTTACATTTCTAAGGGATAGCGGGGTGGATTACCTGCCGATTAGTGGGGTTTTAGATACTCCTATCCACCAGGCAAAAATAGCCTCAAAGAAAAAGGTTATAGAAGATATAGTGGAGGCTGAGTGTACAAGGTGCGACCTTTCCGAAGACAGAACCCTTGTTTTAAAGGGAGAGGGGGCTAAAAACGCTAAAGTGATGATTGTCGGCGATTCTCCAAGTGCCGGTGACGACAGAGAGGGGAAGGTTTTTACCGGCGCCGAGGGGGAGCTTTTGAACAAAATAATAAAAGCAGCAGGGCTTGGGAGAGAAGATGTTTTTCTCTGCTTTGCCGTAAGGTGTCACGGCACAGGCGAGGTAACAGAAGAACATAAAGAAAAATGTATGGTACACCTAATAAATGATTTTTTAAGGGTCAAACCAAAAGCAATCCTTGCTTTTGGCACTATTGCCGAAGAGGGAGTAAGGGTTTTAGATTCAAAAAATACTTTTGTTGTACCGGGGCTAAAAGAGACGGTAGAAGACCCCACTTTAAAGATAGAGACTTGGGATAAGATACAAAAACTTATGCAAACCCTATAGTCAGTTCTTGTTGTAATGTCCATTAAACCCTGATAAAATACCCACCTATGAAAAAAATAATATATTCGTTATTTATAGTTGTAAGTTTTTTAATCCTAACTGCAGGCTCATCGGATGTAATTGCCGATGGAGAAACAAATAAAACCCCAACCTCAGCAATAGACAAAATCAGCAAAATCATTAAAGACAGTAAAATCATCAAAGACAGTAAAAATGATAAATCAATAAAAGAAGCCAAGCCTACCGTTAAAGACATTCATTATGTAAAAGTCGATGGCGTGGTGACTCCTGTCATGAGCGAGTATTTAATCAAGGCCATTGATGATGCCGCCGATAAAGACGCCGGTTTAATTGTTATAGAAATTGACACGCCAGGCGGGTTGGACCTCTCTATGAGAGACATTATAAAATCAATAATGGCCAGCGAAATTCCTGTGGCGGTTTATGTTGCGCCGTCCGGTTCAAGAGCAGCTTCAGCCGGCGTGTTTATTACTTACGCCTCACATATAGCGGCAATGGCACCGGGGACTAACATCGGTTCGGCTCATCCCGTCCAGATGGGCGCAGGAGAAGAGGTTGACGAGGTTATGATGGCAAAGATAGAAAACGATGCCATTGCTTATATTAAAAGTATTGCAGAAAAAAGAAACAGGAATGTAGAGTGGGCTGAAAGTGCGGTGAAAGAGAGCGTAAACATAACTGCTGAAGAAGCGTTAAAGATTGGTGTTATAGAATATCTTGCCCAGTCTAAAGAAGAACTCTTTGAGAGTATTGACGGCATTAAGGTAGATACGGCAATGGGAATGGTAACCGTGCAAACCAAGGGAGCCAAGGTAGTTATCGTAGAAATGGGTACCAGGTTTTTAATTTTAAAGGCAATCACGAATCCTAATGTGGCTTATATATTAATGATGATTGGTTTCGCAGGATTATATTTTGAATTCTCCAACCCCGGGGCTCTGGTTCCCGGCACTGTAGGTGCGATTTGTTTGATTCTTGCTTTCTATGCTTTTCAATCACTGTCTGTAAACTATGCAGGTTTAATACTCGTGCTGCTTGCAATTATACTGTTTGTAGCCGAAGTTATGGTCTCAGGCATGGGGGTTCTTGCTCTTGCGGGAGTGGTGTCTCTTGCTCTCGGTTCTATTATGCTTTTTGACTCGCCTCTCCCGGAGCTTAGGCTTTCTCTTTGGATCTTGCTTCCTACGGTACTTGCTATAAGCGGTTTTTTCCTTGGTGTCATGTATTTTGCACTGAAGGTCTATAAAGAAACACCTGTGAGCGGTTTGGACGGTTTTATCGGAGCTAAGGGAGAAGTAACTGACACCATAGAAGATGGGGGAGGCAGGGTTTTCGTTGAAGGTGAGTATTGGGTTGCCAAGAGCAGCGAGAGGCTTGAAAAAGGCAGTAGAGTAGAGGTAGTATCAGTTGATGGAATGACAGTAGAAGTAGTTAAAATTTAACAATAATATAATAAGTTTAATTAATTATAGAAAGTGAGGTTTTTATTATGCCGCCAGCAATGATGATTGCAGTTGTAGTGATTGTATTTCTAGCCCTAGTAGCATGGGCAGTTATTAATATTCTCCCTGAGTATGAAAGAGGAGTTATATTTTTCCTGGGTAAATATCAGGAGGTAAAGGGGCCGGGACTTATTATTGTAATACCGGTTATCCAGCAGATTGTTAAGGTTAGCCTCAGGACAATTACTATGGATGTTCCTCCACAGGAAGTTATTACAAAAGATAATGTCTCTGCCAGGGTAAATGCCGTTGTCTATTTCAGGGTCATTCATCCTGAAAAAGCTATTATACAAGTAGAAAATTATATGTATGCAACAAGTCAGTTAGCCCAGACCACTATGCGCAGCGTGTGCGGACAGGCTGAACTTGATGAACTTCTTATGTCAAGGGACGAAATTAATAAAAAGATACAAGAGATTCTGGATCGCCAAACAGACCCCTGGGGAGTTAAAGTTTCCTTGGTGGAAGTGAAGGCAATTGACCTGCCTGACGAGATGAAAAGGGCGATGGCAAAACAAGCTGAAGCTGAAAGAGAAAAAAGGGCCAAGGTTATTCATGCAAGCGGAGAGCTGGAAGCAGGGGCGAAAATCCTGGAGGCTGCAAACATTATGAGTCAAAACCCTGTGTCATTGCAGCTCAGGTATCTTCAAACTCTTACAGAAATTGCAGCAGAGAAGAACTCTACCATAATGTTCCCACTGCCTCTTGATTTGGTAAAACCATTTTTGGAAGGCATAGGAGTTAAAGACGAGACAAAAGGATAGTTTTATATTAATGAGCAAAACAGATAACCCCAACTCAGGACACAGGCAAAGGCTTAAGGATAAGTTTGTAAACTCAGGAGCCAGGGGTTTACATGATTATGAGCTAATAGAGCTGCTTTTAACATTTGCCATTCCCAGGCGAGATGTGAAACCCATTGCCAAATCTCTTATTAAGAGATTTAAGTCCTATAAAGGTGTGATGGACGCTACTATTGATGAGTTAAAGACTGTTGATGGTATGGGAGATAATTCTGCAGCTCTGTTAAATCTTATTAAAGCCAGCGCAACGTATTATCTCGAAGAGAATATTATAAACAAGAATTATGTTAAATCTCCAGAAGAAGTAATTAATTACCTTAAAGTAGCTCTCTCCGGCGAAAAGATAGAAAAGTTTTTGGCACTTTTTCTAAGTGCGAAAAATGAAATACTGGGGCTTGAGGTCCTCCATGAGGGGACAATAGACCAGACTAAGATTTATCCAAGAAAAGCACTGGAGGAGGCATTTAAACATAATGCAAGGAGCATTATATTTGTTCATAACCATCCAAGCGGCGACCCGACTCCCTCTGAATCAGATAAGATGATTACAAGAAACCTGGAAATTGCTGCCCAGTCCGTAGATATAAAAGTTCATGATCACATTATAATAGGCAGGGACAGTCATTTTAGCGGCAGAGAAAACGGCTGGATTAGAGGGTAGAGTTGTCTATCTACTTTTGAGAGTTGTTTCTAAGTATTTTTTTGCATATTCAATAGATTTTTGCACAGACTTGCCTTTTGCAAGGTTTGCCGCTATGGCAGAACTAAAGAGGCACCCCGTACCATGTAGTTTTAATTTACCTCCACTAACCCTTTTCCCTTTAAAATGAATAAATTTCTTTCCGTTATATAATACATCTATTGGTGGACCGCTCAGGTGCCCGCCTGTTATTAAGGCGTACCGGCAGCCTAATGCGAGTAGGATGGCGGCAGCTTCTTCCATGTCTTTCAGGGTTTTTATTTTAACTCCGGTGATGGTACCGGCTTCATCTATATTTGGAGTAACTACAGTTGACAGGGATATTAGCTTTTTTATGGAAGATAGGGCGTCTTTTTTCATCAATGGTATGCCGCTAGCTGATTTGAGTACTGTGTCAGTGACGATATTTTTTAGTTTGTATTTTTTGATAATGTGAATAATTGTTTCTGTGACCTGTTTATCTCCGGTCATGCCGATTTTAGTGCTATGGGGGGTGAATGATTTTAAAAGAAGGTCT
>CBDUXU010000112.1:0-5605 GCA_965371285.1 uncultured bacterium
TTAAAAATAAAGGTGAAAAAAGACACAAGGTTATCGTACCTGACACATCTCCCGGCACCAACCCTGCCAGCTCCGCCCTTGCCGGGTTTAGCATCATAACTGTAAAGTCCGACGAAAACGGAGTTATGAAAGCAGAAGACATTAAAGAAGTTATGAGTGATGATGTTGCAGCACTAATGATAACAAACCCAAACACACTGGGGCTCTTTGAATCAAACATAAAAGAAATTGCTGAAATCGTCCACTCAAAAGGAGGGTTTGTTTACTGCGACGGGGCAAACATGAACGCCCTTATGGGAATCATGAAGGTTGGAGATATGGGAGTTGATTTAATACAATTCAACCTGCACAAAACTTTCTCCACCCCCCACGGAGGAGGAGGACCGGGAAGCGGCCCTGTAGGAGTTAAATCTACCCTCGCGCCATACCTTCCTATTCCAAGAATAGAAAAACACACAAGCTCTGACGCAGATGATAAATACACCTTAACCACTGACCGCCCACTTTCCATTGGAAGGTTAAAAGCATTTTACGGAAACTTTTTAGTTTTAGTTCGCGCTTACGCTTACATCAGAAGGCTGGGAAGAGAAGGACTAAAAGCGGTAAGCGAGATGGCAATACTTAATGCCAATTATATAAAAGAAAAACTAAAAGACACCTACCACCTCCCATTTGATACAACATGTATGCACGAGTGCGTGTTCACTGACAAGAATTTATCAGACACAGGCACTACTACAATGGATGTTGCAAAAAGGCTTATTGATTACGGATACCACCCACCGACAATTTACTTCCCTCTAATAGTGCAGGGAGCCCTTATGGTAGAACCAACGGAGTCGGAAAGTTTGGAAACCTTGGACGGTTTTATAGAAGCAATGATTCAAATAAACGATGAGGCAAAAAACAATCCCGAACTTCTCAAAAATGCTCCATCAAGCACAGCTATAAGCAGGGTTGATGAAACTATGGCTGCACGCAAACCTTACCTCCGCTGGCTATCTGCGATAGATTCCTAAGGTGGCATCTCAGCTCTAAATACTTCATAGTTTAATTACAAGCATAATGTCCCTTTAGAAAACAGTACAGTCTGCCAGCGTGACGCTGGACCCAATTTAAAAACACACCTAAGTATCAAATACTTCTTAATTTAATTACCTCCAAGTCATTCCTGCGAAGGCAGGAATCCAGACAAAACTAACAAGACAAATAAAGTCTCCATATTTATTACCTCATCTGCTTGAGGATTAAAGAAGGACAGACCCACTTTAATTCAAAGCACATCGCAGAAGCCGTTGATAGGGTAATAAAAACATAAAGAAATAATGCTGTTGCTATATGTACTAACATCTTCATAAGTTGTAATTTAGTAAACCCTCTCTTATTGCGCCAGCACTTTAACTATTTCACCTGTAAAGACATCTACGTCAATGGAATAATCTCCTACTCTCATTGCCTGAATGACATAGGGGCTCTCGTTCGAGACATACTTTTCATGAAAATAAGCCCGCATAAAATCTACATTATCTTTAGCTTCAGGAAAAAGCTCAATAAGCTGATCCTTTGCCCTTTTTCCCATCTCATCTTCGGAGAGCATGTCGGTCTTAATCATGGCAACTGCCTTGTTAAATTCAGGAGTGTCTGGAGGAAAATTATTTGAAAAAACAATAATTCTACCTTTTGGATTTACAGTAATGCCTCCCCCACCCCAACGATATTTAATACCGTGAATAAACTTGCTAAATGAAAAAGTGCTACCCTCCCCTTCTTTTACTCTAAGTGCAATATCTCTACGTTCTTTCAACTCAATTGCCGGATTTGTCAGTCCCAGAAACTCCTTCTCTTTTTCTATAAAGGCATTGGCAATCTTCCTGACATCATCAGGGGTCTTACGAGCAATATTTACACCTTTAGGAGTAAAGTCACCTACAGCATAGACACTTTTTAATGACCCACCTTCATGAAACTTAACTCTAAACTTCGTTTTTTTAATTTTTATCTTGTACCTTGTCTCCAGTTCCTTTTTTAAAGCCTTTATCCTTTCATACTGGGGATGGTCTTTGCTGTGGCCGGCAAACCGCGCAAACGAGTCGCAGGACAGGCACAGGAACACGCCTAGCATAGTAGCGGCAGTAACACCAAAAGCCCATTTAAAAATATTTTTCCTTTTATTACTCTCCATTTTATTCTCCATATCCTTTTCATTTTAAAACATCCTTTTATTAAAGGTGCCCCTACTTAGTGCCACCTAAATTGCCCACCGCAGGTAGTTACCTGCGAGTTCGTCCACCACCTCTACCAACCAATGTATATTTAAACCTGCCTTTTACATTTATATCTTCCACTTTAAAGTGGTTGGGGAATTTATTAAATGGACTTGCCAGCCTTATAGCGGATATTGCAGCATCATCTAGGGCGGGATAATTTGAACTTTGAATAACTTTAATATCTTTTATCTTACCGTCTTTGGCAATTGTAAAATTTATATTTATATAACCCTGCTCCCCCCTCTTAATAGAAGAACCGGGATATTCCCAAAAAAACTCAATCCTGCGCTTCATGTCACTTAAGTATTTATAATATTTTAGTTCCGAAGTATTTAAAGATAGAGTCTTGCCTGTCTCCTCCTTAGGTGAGTCAACTTTAATATCTTTTAGAATCTCCCCTATCCTCTCGTCAGAAGGAAAGAGCTTGGCAGTTTTAGCGGCGACCTTCTGTTTTTTTAAACCTATTTTATCATTTAGTGGTTTTTTGACCTCTTTGGAGGCAGGGGTCTCCGGCCTTGACTGCCTGGTAGTTTTTGCATAAATCTCCTCGTCAACTTTCCTGTTTATATCAGAGTAATTCTTTGTATTTGGGGGTTCCTCATCTTTATATAACAAATCACGAGGGACTGACACTACCCTAATAATTTTGTTTTTATCATTATCTGCATTAGAGGGTGAGAAAAAATCCGGCAGTATATTAGGCACTATTAATAACATCAGCACTAGAGTATGCACGAGGGCTGAAACAATGGTAGGTATTGTTATTTTTCTATTTATTTTATTTAACATTATCATTGACTTATAAGTTTTGTTCTGTCAATATTATCTCATAGAGCTTTGGCTTAATTCTACACTAAAAGCTTTAAAAAACTACTGAATTAATAGGAGGCTTTTTTAGTTATGGGCATCGGCGGTCTGGGAATGACAGAATTAGTTATAATACTTGTTATTATACTTATTATATTCGGCGCTGGGAAACTGCCTGAAATAGGAAGCGGACTTGGCAGGGCTATAAAAAACTTCAAAAAGGGAGTCACGGACTCAAGTGACAGCAACAGTGGCAGTGACGACTCTCAAAAATCAGAGGACAGTAGTGAGGAATTAAAATCCAAATCTGACTCTAAATCTGACTCTAAGTCTGACCCTAAATCTGACCCTAAGTCTGAAAGAAACTCAAAAGACTAAAAATCATTCAGCCCACCGGGCATCAACCTCTTCTTTTCTATCTTTCAATACATCCATTGCGGCAACCTTTACCTGCCTGTGCAGGGTCTTACTTTCCATCACCAGCTTTACATCAGGAGTCATCATAAAATCCACCAGACCAATAGAAATGCCCGTCGGAGTATAGGGGTTCAAGACAAGAGACTTCCTGACGGCATAACGCTTGCTCCACTTACTATGGCTTGCAATAAGCTCTAGAATTCTTCCCGAGTTCGGCCTCCTTGCAACAAGCCTCACTATATCTCTCTCTATAATTTTCGGATTTGTTAAAAGGTGACTTACAACAATTGGGTCGGGGTCAGAGATAAGCCTGTCCAGTGTGTCTTTAACACTGCTCTTAGCCAATGACCTTCTTTGGCCAAGAGTTGTGTATTCCATCTTAAGGTCCACTTCATTTTCATAACCGGCCCCCCCCCCTTTGCTTGCGGGGAGGTCTGTAAAAAGTCTGCTGACTTTTTCCAGCTTTAATTCCATAGCGTACATATAAGTTTTTTTAAATTTACCGGACCCTAAAGCATTTTCCAAAAACCCCGGCCTTACTATAAGGGCTAGAAATTTTTTTACTTCTATTTTGTACTTGCTGTTTCTATATGCCAGGTCCAGGAGTTTGGCAACCTCGTCAGGCTCCAGGCTAGAGAGCCTATCGCTTATAAGAGCCAGCTTCATATCGTCTTCGGGAAGTGATAGAAAATCTTTAAGAAGTTTTTGGAGAAATTGCGGAAGTGTATCCATAGAATAACCTAACAAAAATGTGATTAAAAATAAAAAATTTTAACAGAAATAATTTGTAAAAATTAATATGAAACTTCAATATTAGCTTCCGCCATACCTTCTGGAAATTCGGTAAACACAACAAGCACAGGCATGGTGCTTCCTGGGGGCACTTTCGCCCCTCTGTTTCTCCCCAGTGCATTTATAAACTCCGCCTCAGAGCTGCTGCCTATAGCATCTTCTGATAAATCCCTGCCTGGTTCGGTGGAAACCGATGCTATAACCTTACCTTTTGAATTATATAATATTCCCCTTGCCCCCCTAAGGGATAGGGTTTCCTTTGATTTGTTTTTTACTGTGCCTCTTAGGACAAAAACTGTGCCTAGCTTGCTGTTTTTCTTAAAAGCCCCGCTTACTCCTGAGACATCTACTACCAGGCTACTTGATGTAGTTTTTGTCTTACCCATAACATCTAAAACCTCCTCCGGCAATATGGCTATTACAGATTCCACAAAAACATTCACATCATTCATATCGGGCATATCTGGCATATCTGGAATTTCAAACTCCGACAAATCGGGCAGGTCCATATCCTTTGTGACTTCCGTTAGGTAAGGTCCATACATAGGATAAGTATAATAACCTCCCCCTCCAAGAGCGGCTAATATTAAAAAAGTAAGGATTGGTTTTTTAAATCTATCAAAATTAAATGATGGATGGCGAGATTTTGTTGGAGCTTTTTTCTCATCATAAACTCCTGCCGGCAGGGTAAAGGCCGACTACCCCAGGTCCTCTTCCTCTTCGAAGTCCTCTCCCATTCCTGCCCCTATATCTGCGCCTGAAACGCTTTCAGGAACTTCTGCAGATACCTCTTTTTGTTTCTTTTCTTTTTTAACCTTAACCGGAGGGCCGGTGAATATTATATCTCCATCTTCGTCGTCAGTATCTAAGAGTACAGAAGCTGCAGCCCCGCCCTCCTCCGTAGTTTGAGCCTCCTCTCCAGGCTCGTCGGGTGTATAACCAAAAACTGTTTTCTCTTCTTCACTTTCGCCGCTCTCCCCCGAGAGGCCCTCATCATCAGTGCCTATGGAGAATACTACTGTCTCATTTTGGTCCCCGCTGCCCTCTGCATCTGGGGTTTCATCAAAACCGAAATTTATACCGTCTGAATCATCTGACTCTTCACTGCCAAAGTCTATTGCATAATCATTAGTTTCATCATGGTCCACAAAGTCCGCGTTGGCATCGTAATACCCGCCAGTGCCTTCTGTGTTCTCAGGAACACCTTCCTGCGGTGGTGCAGGAGGAGCCTCTGTACTTTCACCAAGTCCAAAATCCACGCCGCCGGCGCTGGCGCCGTGGGGGGGCGGGGGGTGGGGGGCGGCGGGGGGGGGGGGGGCGCG
>CBDUXU010000113.1:0-5553 GCA_965371285.1 uncultured bacterium
TTTAAAATTACCATTTCAAAACAATATCTAGGTGAAGTACTCCTCTTAACATCTTCATAACCCTTCATAAGTATATTAAAAAGCATTTGCAAACTATCAACTGTAAAACCTTCATTGAGAGCTCCAAGCCTTTCAATCTCAGATTCAGGCAAGTCCAAGTTATCGCTGGTAGCAGTAACTTTTAACACAGTCATGTTCCGTACAATATCCAAAAGGTCTGAAGTAACTCTTTTAAAATCTCCGCCAAAGCCGTAAATCTGTTCTATTATAGACAGGCACTTCTTTCCGTCAGCTGCTTGTAAAGATTCTACCAAATCAAGAAGCACGGTTCTGTCCATTATACCTAAGGCATCTACAACATCCTTACCGGTTATAGTCTCGCCGGAGAAGGCAATGACCTGGTCTAAGTAACTCTGGGCGTCCCTAAGAGACCCCTCCGCCTCACCGGTAATTAAATATAATGACTGGTCGTCTATCTTAATACCTTCGGCATCGGTAATCTTTCTTAAATGTCCCTCAAGCTCCTTGAACATAATTCTTTTAAAATCAAATTGCTGGCATCTTGACGAGATAGTTGCAGGAATTTTGTGAGTTTCGGTAGTGGCAAAAATAAATACCACATGGGGAGGCGGTTCTTCTAAGGTTTTAAGCAGGGCATTAAACGCGCCTGTGGAGAGCATGTGTACTTCATCAATTATATAAATCTTATACCTTGCCTCGGCAGGCATATACTTAACGCCTTCGCAAATCTCGCGGACATTATCCACGCCTGTATTGGATGCAGCGTCAATTTCGAATACATCTACATGAGACCCCTTTGTAATACCCTCACATATGCTGCACACTCCGCAGGGAGTTACAGTAGGGCCCTTCTCGCAGTTGAGGCTCTTTGCCAAAATCCTGGCAATAGAGGTCTTGCCTACACCACGAGGGCCGGAGAACAGGTAACCATGGGCAATCCTCTTGGACTCAATGGCATTCTTAAGAGTTCTGGTTACATGACTCTGGCCAACTACATCATCAAATGTAGCAGGCCTGTATTTTCTTGCAATTACTAGATATGACATACCAGCGTGACGCTGGACCCAATTATCGGGAATATCCAGTCGTCTATGACCTTTCAAAATCTTGTTATTTGACTAATATCAACTTGATTGTTTGTAATAAAGGGTCGCAGACCCATGACGCAGTCAGTATATTAGCATGGGAGGGTAAAAAATAGGAGTGAAAATTTTGTAATAAACAGTATTGGCGACCGGGCACCCCTGCGGCACATAAAGACCTAAACTACCGTTGCTTCCTTCCGGACCTGGCGGGGTTCGTAAAAACCTTCATTGCGCAGGACCCGACCGCCAATACTGCCACCGACGAGTCGTCGGAGACAATTAATAAAAAAACACTAACAAAAAATGCTGGGCCCTTACTTAGTTACATCATGTTATTAACTGAAAATTATAAGTTACCCTAAAATAAAAAAGTATAACCCTACGGGTATCCTTTTTTATTTTGTGGCGGAGAGGGAGGGATTCGAACCCTCGGTACGGATTAACGCACACACGCTTTCCAAGCGTGCTCCTTAAGCCACTCGGACACCTCTCCCAAGCGTGCAGCATGATGCTGACCGCTGGACTCTATTTTAAGGACTCCATTATCACAAAATTTCTATATTAATTTTCATACTTCCTTGACATCAAAAAAACTGTCGCAGACAGTAGCCGATGACAATTTTAGGTGCACCATGCAATAAACAGCAACTAAACTAATTTATACCCACCAACTCCCCTTAACCGGATGCAAACGTCACGTTTGCTGGAGGAGAGAGAGGGATTTACGGCTCTACCATTATACTTTAGAGGTGTTCGCCGCCAATTAGTAAGGTAAAAAGAGCTATTTTAATGTTTCACCTCTCACTATCGTGAGGGGTGAAATCCCTAATCCGAACCCAGTGCCTACGGCATGGTTCGCCCCCAACTACTACAAAATAAAAAAAGTATAACCCTATGGGTATCCTTTTTTTATTTGCTGGAGGAGAGAGAGGGATTCGAACCCTCGGTCCCGCAAGCGGGACAACTGTTTTCGAGACAGCTCCCTTCGGCCACTCGGGCACCTCTCCCAGGCCAGCGTGCAGCATGATGCTGACCGCTGGACTCTATTTCAAGACACACTATGTAAAACAAACAGCAACTTAGCTAATTGAAGCCCCTCAACTCACCGTAACTCAGTCAAGCGGGACGCTTGCCCCTATTTTGTTGGTGTAAGAAGTACTACTACATACTTTTCATTTGTAAATGAGTTGAAGTCTGTGAACTTTTCAAATATCCAGCCGGAGCTTTCTACCTTATCGCCTTTGGAGAGTTTGATAAGTAGAGCGGGGTTGTTTGGTTCTTCACTTTTTGAGCCAATATACTCATCGAATATTGTATAGTCAGGAAGGAATGTCTCTGCCTTCAGTGTAATTCCGTCAGCAATTTTCACGCTTGAACCAACTGTTATTGTATGTTTTTTAGTTTCGTTTGTTTTTAAATCAGTTACTTCTACATTAACTGATTTAAAAGTTTTTTTAGTATGGTCAGAAACCTTTACTTCCTTATCGCTTGCCATTGTTGGATGACCACTTTTGGCAACTTTATCAAGTGCGTTACTCTCTATTGTCGGGTGACCTGTCGGCATCACCTTGTCAATTCCTTCGCCGGTCTGCACCTCAGCTTGCGGCATTTCTTTCATTTCTTCTCCGCAAGATACTACAGAGAGAAGCAGTATAACTCCCAGTAAACCGTTGATTCCTTTTATCATTATGTAAATCTCCTTCCTTAGAAAACCTTAAAAATCAGACCTGTCAATATACCACTTGAAAGCCCCCTTTGCAACAAGCTTCCAGCATCATGCTGGTTCCCGCGTAGCAGTCACTGCTTGACTATCTGCGATAGCTCTCTCAGGGTACTTATGTAACATAAACTAGCTTATTTGTTGTTTATGCACGTTTTAAGGGAATTGCCCCGCGACGAGCGGTCATGCTGCCTACTTTATGGACCCTAGCCAGTCTCTCTCTAAGGTCTTGTAGGTAAGGCCTATTACTTCTTCTATAGCCTCTTCTGCAGTTCTGCCCATAGCTGTTTTTTCTATAATACTTTTAACGACAAAAGCGCCATAATTTCGGATAATAAACTCGGTGATTGAAAGACTTATGCCATAGACAACATCAACATTTTTCTTTTTAGTCTCCAGGAAAGACCCTTCGAGCTTTTTAAGCGATAACCTGTTTTTTTTATAAGCAGCAGCTAAATCAAGCTTTACATTCTTGGAGAGTTTTCCTTCCATATATTGAGCCAAACCTTCATTTAACCATGTTGGAGCATGACCTTCACCTAGCAGCTGCACCAAGGCATGGGTATATTCGTGGTAGATAATGCCTTCCAGCTCTTTTGTTCTTGTCCTTAATCCCTTAACGGGTATATTTATCCTGCCATCATAGAGCCCTCCTGCCCAATCGGGAGTGTCTGTAATGGAAGAGAATTTTTTCTTTGAATAAATAACGGCGCTAACATTGTTTTCTGGATAAAAGCCCAGCTCTGCCCCTATTGTTAAGTATGCTTCTTCTAATATCATACTTACTACCTTGCCTATAACAGCATTCTCTCCGCCTTTATACTTAACGGTAAAGTGGCTTCCCTCTGTTTCAATATAATCTTTTTCTTCCCTGTTAGAGGCGCGCAGTTTTGAGAGCTCTGCCATTAAATCTTTATCACCGGAATCAAAACCTGACCCAAGTTCATAAAGCTCCAGGGCCTTGGTTGTACTGCCCCTCCTGTAATATTCGTGACCTAGTCCTTTATAAATATCTTTATATAATTCGTACCTGGATCTGTCTTTCTTCTCTACCTTAGCAAAATATTTTTCTGTATTTTTTAAATCTTTTTCTTTTATATAAATCACTGCCAGGTTTAAGAAAAACTCTTCGTTTTCATCCCAATAAAGGGCGTCCAAAAACAAAAGTTTTGCCTCTGACATATTCCCTTTTTCGTACTCGCTAAAACCCCTCTTGCCTATAACAAAGCTCATCAAAACCATGAGGTCTTCCCTCTCCGGTTCATCTTCAAGAGCCTCCCTAAGCAGATCTTCGGCCTCGAGCCAGTTGCCTTTTTGATATTCTTCTACGGCATTTTCAATTGTCTCTGTCGTAAGGGCAATAGTGAAGTCGGTACCGCTTCCATAAGATAAACCTGAATAAAAAAATGAAATGAATGTAAAAAGAAAAATAATAGGTCTAGCACTAAAAAACATATTTGCCTCTTAAAACGGGGATTAATTGAACTAATGAATTGTTGGTTGTTACTTCTTTTTTCGAGGAAGAGTGAGCTTTACCACCTCTCCTACTGCTCCAATGGAATCCACCGGTGTGCCGTCAAGAGTGAGATGGACACCACCTGCATTTCCTATGACCAAAAAAAAACCTTGGTAGCTTTCCAGCTGACTTTCTCTCCCTGGGCCAGGGTGACTTCGAAACTTTGATGATACTCAGTGTCGGGGTCAATCTCCACGCTTATCCATGTCGTACTGTCAGCAGTAACAACCAGGTTATGCCCCGTCTTTGTCATCTCCACAAGGGGAGCATCAACTGCCTTTTCTATCACCCTGAGAGTAGTGGTTTCTTCCTGAAGTTTGGTGCTTTCACTTCCCCTGTCTGCCATTGGGGAGACCCTCACAACTTCTTTATCTGAAATCTGGACATTAGTCATAAAGAAATATAAAAAAGCAATTAAAACTGAAAAAACAAGAACCGATGCGCCGTAAGCACTAATAGGAGCCTTAACATCTCTCACATCTCCTACAAAAACATCTTGGGGCCTTACATCACCTTCGCCGGAGTCTCTTAGAAATTGTTCATACCTAAGAAGCGCCTCCGTATTGTCTAGGCCCAGTTCCTTGCAATAAGATTTTATATAACCTCTCACAAAAGTACGATGAGGCAGATTCTCAAAGTCGTCTGCTTCCAGGAACCCAAGGATTTCCTCAGAAAGCATAGTAGCGGCGCTTAAATCTTCAAGGCCAACTCCCCTGAGCTCTCTCTCTTTTTTTAAATATTCTCCTAAGTTCTCCATTTACTTCTTTCTCTTTAACAGGTTCAAGTATTCTTTTGCAGACTGGCCCATTTTGCTCTCGGGCTCTAACTCTATAACTTTTTTAAATAACTGCCTTGCCTTCTTTTTGTTAACCCTAATCATAAGCCTTGCATAATTATAATTTGCATCAGTATAAGTCGGTGTTATTTCCAAAGCCTTCTTAAAAGATTTTCTTGCGCTTTTTTTTCTCTTTAATTTTTCTTCAGCTAAGCCTCGATTATTATAGGCTACCGCATACTGAGAATTAAGTTCTATGGCTTTATTGTAGCTGTCAATAGCGTTCTTAAGTTCACCTTTATTATAATATGCCCAGCCTTTGTTGTTATGGAGCAGCTCCGGCGTCGTATAAAAAACATCTTTCAGCAAAACATCAAACTGTAAAAGCGCCTTATCCCACCTGCTTGTCTCCAGGTACAGGGCCCCCAGGTTCATC
>CBDUXU010000114.1:0-5516 GCA_965371285.1 uncultured bacterium
AAAACCGGAACCGGCTCCTATGGCAAGTCAGGTGGAACCTTCAGTTCCCGAGGCTCCTGCTCCAGTTAGCGAAACACCAGAGGCACCTCCCGTTAAAAAGAAACCTTACACTCTTGATGAGGAGAAGTTAGGAGTCAATGCAAGAGAAATTCTTGCATCAGATGACAATGTGGAGGAGAAGGCAAGAAAACTTGCCCGCGTTGTTGTTTCAGACATATTTTTATATAACAGCGATGTTGTTGATGTAGGTATTAGAGAAGGCACATTCTATAAGTTAATAAAGGAAGATCTTCGTGACGGTATTAAATATATGAAAAAGAAGATACCAAAACACCTGCCTTCTGATCAAATATTAAAAGATGCTTTTGATGAGTATATACTTAAGAGAAAAGAGATGCTGGATAAAGAGAAATGAGTGTAGAGTTATCAAGACAGTTAGAAAGCAGTGATGAAGAACAAAGACGCCTTGCCGTTGAGTCCATAAAAGGTGATTGCAGTGGTGAGTCTATAGGTTTTATATTCAAAGCCTTGGGGGATGATTCTTGGCGGGTTAGAAAAACTGCTGTAGATGCTATGCTCCTATGCTCCTGCGAAGGTAGTCAGTCCTCATTAATAGACAAACTCACAGACTCTTTGAGAGATGAAGAAAACCCGGGCCTTAGAAACTCTGCAATTGAAGTTTTAATTCAAATTGGCTCACCTGCCGCTCCTAAGCTCATAGAACTATTTAAAGACCCTGATCCTGACATTAGAAAATTTACTTGTGACATATTAGGAGAAATGAAAGAGAGGTCTGCTACAGAGGCTATTGGCGAATTATTAAATGATGAAGATAACAATGTAAGGTCGGCTGCTGCAGAGGCTTTAGGCGCCATAGGAGGGAAAGGGGTTATAAAAATACTTGTTTCGGCTTTAGATAAAGATAATTTATGGCTTAGGTTTTCTATTTTAGAATCTCTAGGTAAATTAGGCAGCGGCGTCCCTTATGAACCTGTAGTTAAATTTTTTGATGACCAAATGCTCAGAAAAGGTGTTTTAGATGCTCTTCGTTCCACTGAAGACAAAAGAGCTTTAGATTTTTTTATTAGAGGTTTGAATGATAAAAGTTCTATAACAAGAAACTCTGCTGTTTTAGGAGTAGCTAAAATTGTCCAGACCCTGCCTCTAGAGAATATTGAAGAAATAAAAGAAGACATTTTGAGGGTTATAGATGAAGAAGCTTTTTTAAAAATGTTGGACTCACATATTGCCGAGGTCAGGTTTTCTGCGATAACCGTATTAACCCTTGTCGGTAAACTCTTGCATATTAAAAAACTTATAGAGATAGGTTCAGGTAATGAGGCGGCGGAGCTTATTGGTGACCTTTTTGCCACATCAAAAGCGGAATCTCTGGGTGCTATCCTCTCGCTTCTTCCGCGCCTCGGTGACAGAGAAAGAGCTTACGCTTGTAAGATTCTTGGCAGTTTGGGCTCACAGGAATCAGTGCCTGTTCTGATAAATGCCTTAAAAGATAATTTTGGTCATACCAGAAGAAATGCGCTCCTTGCTTTAGGAAGGTTAAATGCAAGCGGTAGAGTTAGTGATATAGCAAATTTATTAGATGATGAGTTTGAAGATGTCTCTGATGCAGCTGTGGCAGCACTTTCGCAGATAAGTAGTTTCTCCGCTCAGTCTAAGGCAGAGGTGATGAGTTTCTTGACAACTGGTTTCAAAGAGAAAAATGCCAGAATTAGACACAATATTACAATGATTATCGGTTATATTGGCAATAGAGATGATCTGGAAATAATTTTATCTACTCTTAAAGATGAAAATAGCAAGGTGCGCCAGGCCGCAGTAATGGCTCTTGGCAGTATTAAACCGAAAAATTCTTTAGATTATTTATCTATTTCTTTATCTGATGAATCAAACGATGTCAGGTTAGCTACAATAAATGTTATGGGTTCTATAAACTCCCCAGAGTCTGAAAATCTTTTGAAGTTAGCTCTAAAAGATAATGACTCGTGGATTAAATCCGCTGCAATCAGGAGTTTATCTAAAATTGCTACCGACTCAGCAGTAGAAGCAATAGCAGGGATGATAAAAAATGACACAGTTGTTGTTTCGATTACAGCAATTGACTCTATTGCCGAGGTCTGCGGCGTCGAGGGTATCAAGTTTATAGAGGAAGGCCTTTTACATCCGGATAACGCAGTGGTCAGCAGTGCCAAGGCTAAGATAGATAGTTTGAATCATTGATTGGCAAGTTTTTTGTCAATGCCTGAGAGGTCTTAATGGAGATGTTATTTGATGATAGTAACAATATAATTTTGGACGAGAGTACTTTTAATGATTTTCAAAAAATAATCTATGACTATAGTGGAATGTTTTTTGACAATGACCAAAAGTTTTTCCTGGAAAAGCGTCTAGGCCACAGAGTAAAAACCCTCCAATTTCATACATACAAAGACTACTACCTTTTTTTGATGTACGACCCGAAAAGAGATGAAGAGATGCCTCTTATGGTAGACCTTCTTACTACAAATGAGACATATTTCTTCAGGGAGATGTTTCAATTAAAAGCTTTCTATGAAGAGATAATTCCTCAGTTCATATCCAAAGCCGACAGCGGGGTGCTCAATATTTGGAGCGCCGGTTGTTCTACAGGAGAGGAGCCATATACTATTGCAATGATAGTTGCAGAAATGAAAGAGAAGGGGACTCTTCGTGACTGGAAGGTTGAAATATTAGGAAGTGACATAAGTTACAAGGTCCTTGGCAGTGCCAGGAAAGGTGTTTACGGTCAGCAGGCATTTAGGGAAATGGACGATAAGTATTTAAAGTATTTTGAAGAAATTGACGATGGAAAAAGGAAGATAAAAGATGAAATCAGGGAGCAGGTGTCTTTTAATTATTTAAACCTTTTTGAAGAAAATAAAATAGCTCTTTTGAAAAAAATGGATATTATTTTCTGCAGAAATGTTCTGATTTATTTTGATGTAGCTTCTAAGAGAAAAGTAGTGGAAGCCTTTTACAATAAACTTAACCCCGGCGGTTACTTTCTTCTAGGCCATTCAGAATCCCTTATGAATGTCTCAACGATATTTGATTTAAAACATTTAAGTAATGACATGGTTTACCAGAAGCCGGAATTAACTGACATCATGGGAATTACTACATAAAAAAATAAGAGGTTATATATTTGAGTAAAAAGATAAAAGTATTAGTTGTTGATGATTCTGCTTTTAACAGAAGGGCATTGAAAGAAATAGTTATGTCTTTTTCTAATGTTACTGAAGTTGAAACTGCAATTGACGGTGAAGATGCCATTAAACAAGCTATGGCATTTAAGCCTGATGTCATAACATTAGACTTAGAGATGCCCAAGATGGACGGGTTTACATTTCTTAGAATAATGATGCATAATTTCCCGACACCTACTATAGTAGTTAGCTCTAAGGATGATGACCAGAATGTTTTTCAGGCCCTGTCATTAGGGGCAGTTGATTTTATTTCTAAACCCAGTTACAGGCCTACAGAGCAGATAAATAATATTGCTGAAGAACTTTTGGATAAGATGAATACTGCATTGACAGTTAATATGGATATTGTTAAGGAGTCTAATGCCCAAAAGGATATACCAACCTTATCCAGTATGATTGAAGCCCAAGTTAAGGTTGCAGAAGGTTTTTCTCTGTTTCTTATAGGTTCTTCTACGGGAGGACCAACAATAGTCCAGTCTATATTGGCATCCCTGCCTAATAATTTTCCCGGTGCTATAGCTATTTCGCAGCATATGCCTCGGGGGTTTACCAGAAGTTTTGCCGAGAGGTTAAACCAGTATTCCAACATTACTGTCAAGGAAGCAGCTGATGGTGATACCATAGAACCAGGGGTTGCCCTTGTTACTCCCGGCGGTTATCATATGAGTTTTGCTGAGCAAAGTGGTTTTTATCATGCTATACTTACTAAATCTATTGATGATAAATATGTACCGTCAATAGATGTTATGTATAATTCTGCTGCAGATGTATTCACATCCCGGTGTCACGCTATTGTGTTAACGGGCATGGGGTCTGATGGTAAGCAGGGTGTGGTTACAATTAAAGAAAGAGGCGGCCAAGCTGTAGCTCAGTCTGAAGAAACATCTGTTATTTTTGGTATGCCTCGCGAGGCAATTGCAACCGGAGTTGTTGACAGGGTTTTGGATTTTAAGGACATATCAGGTTGGATGTTGTCTCGGGCTAGATATGTGCCTCATAGTAATTAATATAATTAATTTTAGAAAGCAGTTAATATGTTAAAAGAAATGACATTTCATGGAACCCTGGAAGGTGGTATTGAGTACTACGCCACTGTTGCAGGTCACGGTTTAGGTTACAAACACTTCTTTGATGATACCAAGGGAGGGATGGATCGTTTTTTCTTTGCAGGAAATGAGTTCACCTTCAGGGATGATTTTATCACTCACAGGGGCAGCGGGGGTGCTTTTTGCAAATACATGTTTGGCGTAGACCAGCCTATCAAAGACCTGGTAAGAAAAGATGTCGTTAACAAGCTTTCAATGTATGGCGCTAAGTTCTCTAATAACGGGAATGTTTTGGAGTTTACGGAAAGTACCGATGGAAGAATTGATTATGAATCAATCTTTAGAGACGGCAATGCAGTTGATAACTATTATTTCTTTTGTGATATTTCTAAGGACGGGTCGCTTATTGATAAACAAAGGGAGGTCCTGAAATTTATTGGTAAGACACTTAAGTATTCTACATCAGTTGGATCCGGCAGTAACAGCTCTATCATGGCAGAGCTTATGGCAGATTTAGACGGATACAAACCTGTAATATTTTTATTTAAGTTAGTTCACCCTTATAATAAAAGATATTATGAACTTTTTAAAGAGCTATACGAAGAAAATAAAGAACTAGGTAAAGATGGTGAAAAACTTCTAACAGCTTTCGCCGATGAGTTCGATATAGACCAATACCAGCAGGAGAGAATAAAGTTAGATGTCATTTATGAACATCACGAAAACAAAAGAATAATAGAAGAGTATAAGGACATGCTTATTTCTTTTGAAGGTAAGGATGAACTTGACCAGGCTGACCTTGCTGCAATAAAAAGGTTAAAATCCCTGGCAATCAGGAAAAATATTCCCCACTATCTCTTTGATTTAATTGACGAAGTACTTTTGGCCGGCAAGAAATTAGCAGAACAGAGTGAACCGGAATACATACACGACTCCAGAATGCTTCTGAGGGGCCTCTTTATGATGGAAGGCAGCCTTGATGAAGTTATGACTAAAGAAGATATCTTAGAGCTCACGGAAAATTTATTTACCCAGATGGTAAAAGAAGTTTTTCCTGAAAAGAAAATTACTAAAACTCCTTGGCCGAGGATATCTCATAAAGAAGCCCAAGAAAAATACGGGAGTGATAAACCTGACCTGAGGGGAGATAAAAAGGATAAAGATGAATTGGCATTTGCATGGGTAATTGACTACCCCTTGTTTGTTGAACAAACTGATGAAGATTTCT
>CBDUXU010000115.1:0-5384 GCA_965371285.1 uncultured bacterium
GGATGAATACAAGGTATATGGATATGATTAACTATATGTGGGGAAGGAAAAGAGGCGGATAATTAACTTATGACTTGGGAACTTTTCATATCTATAGTCGTGATAGCTATTAAGGTGCTTATAGTTGTTAATGTACTGTTTCTAGCTCCTCTTCTTTTAACTTGGATTGAGAGAAAGATTGCCGGACACATTCAAGGCCGCCTTGGTCCTTTCAGGGTTGGTTATCACGGGCTTCTTCAGGCTGTGGCAGATGCCATTAAGCTAATGACCAAAGAAGACATTACCCCTAACAATGCGGATAAATGGCTTTTTAAAATAGCTCCTGCAATAGCCTTAATACCTGCCTTAATGGTTTATGTTGCCATCCCTTTCGGCGACACTATAAACCTGCCTATCGTGGGAGAGCAGACTCTGTATATAAGTAACATGGATGTAGGTCTTTTATATGTACTTGCCATAGGAGGGCTAAGTGTTTATGGTTTTATTTTTGGCGGGTGGGCGTCTAACAGTAAGTACGCTCTCCTTGGCGGGCTTAGAAGCTCGGCCCAAATGATTAGTTATGAAGTGGCTCTTACATTTGCAGCTGTTGGTGTTGTAATGTTATCAGATTCTTTAAACCTTATTGATATAGTAAAGTCGCAAAGCGGCGGTATGTTTGGCATGGGTAACTGGCACATCTTTACTCTCCCGGTAGGGCCTGTTTGGTTTATTATTTTTTTAATTGCAGGGTTAGCTGAGATTAACAGGGTTCCCTTTGATTTGTCAGAAGACGAAGGTACTCTTGCTGCCGGCTATCAAGTGGAGTATAGCGGAATGAGGTTCTCTTTCTTTGCCCTGGCTGAGTATGTTGCAATGATTACAATATCAACTCTTAGCGTGTTAATGTTTTTTGGCGGCTGGAACGCTCCTTTTGGACTTCCGGGACTGCCGCTAGTATGGTTTGTAGCAAAGGTATCAGTCTTTATTTATTTCTTTATGTGGATTAGGTTTACACTGCCCAGGTACAGGTTTGATCAGCTAATGACAATTGGTTGGAAGATACTAATTCCAATTGCATTGGTTAACCTTCTTGTAACAGGGTTTTTAATTATATAAAAGGTGATTATATGAGTAACTTACAAAACACAGATGATAAACCGTCATTCATAGGAGCTCTTTTAAAGAGAATTCTCTTTATTGACTTCATTAAGGGTTTGGCTGTTACATTTAAATATACTTTCAAAAAAACTATTTCTATAAGATATCCAGACGAGGAAAAATGGATACCTTACCAGAGGTTTCGCGGCGCTCTTACCCTTAATTATGATGACAAAGGCAGGGAGCTTTGCGTTGGCTGCGAGCTTTGCTCTAAGGCTTGCCCCACTGATTGTATTACTGTAATACCTATGGAAGATGATGATGGAATTGGTATTTCAGACAGGATAAGCAAGGTTTGGGACTGGAACTCAACAAGATGTCTTTACTGCGGTTACTGCGAAGATGCCTGTCCAACAACTGCAGTCCGGTTAGGCAGAGACTATGAGATGGCATTTTTCAGCTTAGATGAGGCGGTGAAAGATAAAAATTGGCTCTTACAGCCTCACGCAGTACCGGAATCTATAGAAGGCGGCAATGTCGTTAAGGCTAAGTTTGTTCGAAATGAAGATGGAATTCAGGTCATCCCTAACTTTGATATAAAAGGTAAGGACAGGCGCATCTAGGTGGCTAGTAGCCACTGACAGTTTAAGGGTGCATCATGCAGTTAAAGAATTTTTATAAGTTTTGTAATTTTTTTATAATAGTGCCAGAAGTTAAAGAGTTTAATTTTTAAGGAAGGATGACATGATTGGGCATCAAGGTTTTAGTTTTTAACTTTGAGTCCAGCGTCACGCTGGGATGGAAAAAATATTTTTTATAATGTTTGCCTTTGCGGCAATTGGCTCGGCAGTAGCTGTGATTACTATGCGTAATCCAGTTCACTCTGCACTAGCCCTTATGACATGCCTCTTGCAGGTGGCAGCGCTTTTTGTACTCCTTCGCGCGCCATTTTTAGCAGCTGTGCAGGTCTTTATCTATATTGGCGCTATTATGGTACTTTTCTTATTTGTTGTTATGGTATTGGATGTAAGAAAAGTAGTTATGGAGAGTTTTGATATTAAAAACAGGTTAGTCGTTATAGGCGCACTTGTTTTAATTACGATAGAGATGGTTTTTATAGCCCTAACCGGTCCTTTTGGCAGTGTTGAAAATTTAGTTAAAGAAGAAAGCACTATTAAAGAATTAGGTATGGAGCTTTTTACAAAATTTTTATTTCCCTTTGAGGTTATAAGTGTACTGCTCCTTGTTGCAATGGTCGGAGCAATACTTATGGCTAGGGAAAAAGCTGACTAGGTTTTAGAGTTTATGTTTTTTTTATTGTAGTATCATATTTAGAAATTTTAATATTTACGAAAGGACTATTTGACTGGACGCCGAAGGCCAACCTTTGGGTCCACCGTCACGTTGTAATTATGACACCTATATCATGGTACATAGCCTTAAGCGCAATACTCTTTATAACAGGGGCGGCAGGTGTTCTTCTAAGAAGGAACATACTGATTGTTCTCATGTCTATTGAGTTAATGCTTAATGCCGTTAATATTAATTTTGTAGCTTTCTCTCATTACTGGGACAATTATAACGGGCAAATTTTTGCAATATTTACTATTACAGTTGCAGCGGCCGAGGTTGCCGTAGGACTGGGCATTTTAATATCACTTGTAAGAAACAGAAAAACATTCAACGTTGATGAAATCGACGCAATGAAAGGTTAGGCATCTATATTTTTATGAGTTCCATACTAGACATACCTTTTATAGGAAATAATATTCTCTCAATTATCATATTTCTTCCACTTGTTGGAGCGGCAGTTGTGTTTTTTATTAATGACGCAGCTAAGGCTAAGTGGCTTACCCTTATGATAATGGTTGCCGACCTTGCCTTGACTCTGCCTCTTCTTTGCAAGTTCGACAAGACAACATCCCAGATGCAGTTTGTCGAAAGAGTGGGTTGGATTGATTCATGGAGAGTTGAGTATTACCTGGGAATAGACGGCATTAGCATTTTATTTATATTCCTAACAGCCCTTATCGGAGTTATTTGCGTTCTTGCATCATGGTCTGCCATTACTACTCGCGTAAAAGAGTATATGATATGCCTTTTGACAATACAAACATTTATGATTGGCGTTTTCTGCGCCATGGATTTATTCCTCTTTTATATTTTTTGGGAGGCAATGCTTATTCCAATGTATCTTATTATTGGCGTGTGGGGCGGAGACAACAGAATTTATTCAGCTATCAAATTCTTCCTCTATACACTGGCGGGAAGTGTACTTCTTTTAATCGGAATCATCGCACTGTTTTTCCAAGCAGGAGGAACATTCGATGTTCCTTACCTTATGACCCAGCAGTACCCCTATGCTTTCCAAATCTGGGTTTTTGTTGCCTTCTTTATCGCTTTTGCCATTAAGGTTCCAATGTTCCCCTTCCACACATGGCTTCCTGACGCTCATGTGCAGGCGCCAACAGCAGGTAGTATTATACTTGCAGGTATATTATTGAAGATGGGTACATACGGAATGCTTCGTTTTTCCATGCCAATGTTCCCCGATGCAACCCAGTATTTTGCAACGGCGATTATAGTGTTGTCGGTCATAGCCATTATATATGGCGCTTATCTTGCCCTGGCCCAGGAAGATGTTAAAAAACTTATTGCCTACTCCAGCGTGTCTCACATGGGTTTTATTACATTAGGTATGTTTGCCCTAAACAAAGACGGACTGGAGGGGGGAATTCTCCAGATGTTTAACCATGGTATAACAACAAGTGCACTTTTCCTCTGCGTAGGAATAATTTATGAGAGAACCCACACGAGAAACATCAGCGACTATGGGTGGGGAGCGGCAAAGGTGCCTCTCTTTACGACTTTTCTTTTGATATTCAGTTTGGCTTCACTGGGCTTTCCCGGGACAAACGGTTTTATCGGCGAGATTTTGATTATGTTCGGCGCTTATGATGTATTCAAACCTCTCCTGTTTTTCCTCCTTATAGGAATTGTTTTGGGGGCTGCTTATTCGCTTTGGCTCTTTAAGAGGATTGCCTACGGAGCGCCGGTGCATGGTAGTCACGGCGATGGCGACGAAGGTCATGATGAAGACGGCAGCCCTAAGGTGTGGGACATTAACTTCAGGGAAGGTTTTGCTCTTTCAATATTCTTGATTTTTGTTTTCTGGGTTGGTTTTCAACCAATGCCGTTTTTGGACTACATGCATGTATCAGTAGAGAATTTGGTTAATCAGATTAATGGAGCAGATGCAGTAGTAGCTACTGTAAAAGAGTAAAATGAAAAAGATTATTCTATTAATGCTAAGCCTATCTGCAGCGGCCTGTTCTAGTGAACTTAATGGTTGGGATAGGGTTAAGTGGGGGCAAGGCATAGATGAAGTTAAAATAATTTATAAAGATACTGTTATAGAAGAAAAAGAGATAGAAGATAAACCAAGATTAAAAATATTAGAACTTGAACAAACTAAGATTGAAGAGATCCCTTTAGATGTAACTTTGTTGTTCTTAGATGATAAGCTAAGTGAGTCTGTTCTTAGCTATGTTCCAGAGGGAATAGATAGTCATCGCAGTCCAACTTCAGTAATGGAGGGTCTTAAAGCAATTTTGACATATAGCTACGGTGAGTATGATTTAAAAAATGAAAATTTAAAAGAATCAGATTGGTATGACTTAGTATGGTTTGAAGGAAAAACCAAAATTATTTTAACATACCAACATGCAAGCGGTGTAACTGTTATGTATGAAAAACGAACAGAAAGCTCTAAAATTTAGAAATTTAACAAAGGAAAGATTTAAAAAAAATGCCATTTGGATTTCAAGACATAGCAGCAGTAATGCCGGAGATAATAGTTATACTCGCAGGTACATCGCTTTTGATGGTTGATCTTTTTGTAAAGAAAGAAAACAAAATGCTTATCGCAGCGCTGACCATGGGATTTGTTTTGGCAGCAGCTTGGTATTCCTACCAGTACGCAGGTGTTGATATGGTGGTAATGGCCGGCATGTTCAAGTTAGATCCGCTTTCAACATTCTTTAAGTTCATTTTCTATATCGCCACAGTGCTGACCATATTAATGTCTCTTTACTATGTAAGAAAAGAAAAGATGGAGTGCGGTGAGTACTATATATTAATACTTTTTGTCCTGTCAGGAATGATGGTGGTGGCCTCTGCTGCAGACCTACTGGTAGTATATATTGGTTTAGAGCTAATGGCACTGCCTCTTTATGTACTTGTTGGATTCAAACAAAAAGACATTAAGTCCAATGAAGGTGCAATGAAATATATAATATTAGGCGCCT
>CBDUXU010000116.1:0-4930 GCA_965371285.1 uncultured bacterium
GAGATTAAAGAAATACTGGCTAGCAAAAGTGCCGAGAGGTCTCGAAGAAAAAGAACTATTATTTCATCAGAAGTAAGAAGGCCTGCCACCACTACAGTAGAGAAGCTTAAAGCAGTTCAGGTTCTTGTCTTTGAAGGTAAGACTCTACGAGAGTTAGGGGTAGAGCTGGAGAATTTAAAGCGTTCCGGAGTGGATACGGTTATAGTCAGGGTATTTAATAACCTGGGGGACAGGTATCATCCCTTTGCCAAGTCACAAGAGAAGGTAGGGGTTTATTTTAAAACTACCCATGTCCCTGTGGTTTCTGACATTCTAGGTTCAGTTGTAACTATAGGGCACAGAAAGGGTCTGAAAATTTTTGCATGGATGACAACAAGGTATGCAAACTATGGTATGGAAGATGATGTCAGTATTTCTTGTAAGGGTTACAACATAGAGGAAGGAAAGATTGAGAGGTGTAAGGGGCTGGATATGTTTCACGAAGACTCTATCGAACATTTAGAAAATATTTATTCCGACCTTGCGGCCTACGATATTGACGGCATACTTTTCCAAGACGATTTGGTGCTTAAACATAACGAAGGTTTTGGCCTCCATGCCAGCAGGCTTTTTAATATGGAAAGGGGTAAAAAAATAAATGCAGGAAGTTTTTATATAACAGAAGAAGGTTCAATACACACCGCTGTTTTGGGAGTGGGTGGAGTGGAAAAACAAAAGACTCATCTCTGTTGCTACGAGGCTTAAAGATGTTGTGCAGGACGAAAGGCCTAATATAAAATTTGCCATAAACTTAATGTATGAAGCAGTTTCAAACCCCGTATATGCCCTGGCCTGGTTAAGTCAGGACTTGGAGAAGGCAAATGAGGCAGGTTTTGATTATTTTGCAATAATGGCATACCACAGGCAGATGTCTAAAGAGCTTGGCAAGTCGGATGATGAGATTAAAAAAATTATCAGTAATATGGTAGTAGAAGCTAATGATATTGTAGGTGATGAGAACAAACTGCTTTTTAAAGTACAAACTATTGATTGGGAAACCGGCGATAGAATTTCTTATAGGGAAGTAAGAGATGTAATAGAAGTTATAAAGTCTGCCGGAAATGTCAGCCTTGCCCTGGTTCCCCACCGTATGGATTTTTACAGGGGTATACTGCATGATGTTAAACCGGCCAGGTAGTTATCATTAAAGGAAAGGCGCTTTAATATAAGCTTTAATAAAAATACATGAATGTTTCTATAAGAATAAAACTAACACTTTGGTACGGTTCTCTCTTTGCAGTGGGTCTTATAATTTTTGGCACAGGTTTTGTTTACGCCCTTAACAAGCAGTCGCTAAACTCAATTGATGAAGAGCTTAACGGCCTATCTAATGTGTTAATACATAATGTTGTTAGGCCTCCTGCAGCTCTCAGTATTCCCGAGAATTTTGATATAGTTTTAGAACAATTTTTCGGAGTAAGAACTACGGGGAAGTTTATACAGTTTTTAAAACCTAATGGAGAGATAGTTGCAAGAAGCTCCAACCTTCGCGAGTTTCACCTGCCTCTTACGGACCGAAGTATTGCTCACCTTATGGAAGGCGAGAAATATTATGAAACAATACACACTCTGGGTAAGTGGCCCGTAAGGCTTTATTCAAAACCTGTTGTCATGAAAGACTGGGGTCTTGTTGCCATTGTTCAGGTTGCTACATCTCTTGAGGGAAGAGAACACTTTGCAAGGTTTATGGCCAGGTTTTTAATCGTAGGAATTATTTTTAGTACAGGACTGGCATTTATTGTAGCTTCATTTTTTGCCTCTCGCGCACTAAAACCTGTTGACGATATTACTAAGATGGCAAAGAGGATTGAAGCGGGGAATTTGAGCGAAAGACTTACAAGCGACTTGCCAAATGATGAAATAGGCCGCTTGGCACAGACTTTTAACGATATGATTGAAAGGCTGGAGAACTCCTTTCGCCAGACCCGCCAGTTTACGGCAGATGCATCACATGAACTCAAAACCCCTCTTACGGTGCTTAAGGGGGAGATAGAAGTAGCCCTTCGAGGCGGGAATGTAGAAGGGGAGCATAAAGAGACTCTTCTGAGCCTCTTGGAAGAGATAGACCGCATGAGCATGATTGTTACTAACCTTCTTGATTTAGCCAAGGCGGATTTGGAAAGAAGCGGCGGAGGCCCGCTGGATAAAGAAGTGGAGCTCCACCTTGTACTTGCTGACAGGTTTCACCAGCTGGAAAAAATTGCACAGGATAAGGGTGTAACCTTAGAATTAAAAGAACCCGACTCTATTGTTGTTCTAGGTGACAAGGTTCGCCTAGGCCAGCTTATTTATAATTTTATTGATAATGCAATTAAATATACGGAAAAAGGCGGCACCGTAACAGTATCACTCCTAAAAGGCACAGGTAGTGACAAAGGCATGACCATCTTTAAGGTTACAGATTCTGGTATAGGTATAAGCTCCGAAGACTTGCCTCATCTCTTTGACCGTTTTTATAGAGTCGATAAGGCAAGAAGCAGAGAGATGGGCGGAGTAGGGCTTGGGCTTAGTATCTGCAAAGAAATCATAACAGCCCACAAAGGTGAGGTTAAGGTAGATAGTATTGAAGGCAGAGGAACTACCTTTACGGTAAAACTGCCCCTATCCAAGAAAGCATAAGAGGAAAATTTTAATTATGAAAATAGGAATATTAACAGGCGGCGGGGATTGTCCCGGTCTTAACGCAGTAATAAGAGCGGTGGTAACAAAGGGAGAAGAATTCGGTTATACATTCGTTGGTATTAAAGACGGATGGAGGGGGCTTTTAACTGCCCATACCATAGAGCTTAATTCAAACTTAGTGGAAGATATAATCCACATTGGAGGAACCATGTTAGGAACTTCCAGAACCAACCCCCTTAAAGAAAAAAGCGACGAAACTTTGCTCCTAAAAAATATTAAAAAATTAAATATAGACGCCCTTGTCTGCATAGGCGGCGACGACACACTAGGAGTGGCGGCAAAATTGCATGATAAGGGCATAAACACCGTCGGGGTGCCAAAGACAATTGATAACGACCTTTTCGGTACAGACTTTACTTTTGGTTTTGATACTGCCGTTGAAATCGTTACAGAAAACCTGGACAGGCTCCGCACAACCACTGAGTCTCACAGCCGAGTAATGGTAGTGGAAGTCATGGGTCGTCATGCCGGTTGGATTGCCGCCTACGGCGGCATGGCAGGGGGGGCGGACATGATACTTGTGCCGGAGAAACCCTTTACTATGGATGAGGTTACAGACATAATAAACAAAAGAAAAAAGTCAGGTAAAAACTTCAGCATCATAGTAGCTTCCGAAGGCGCCGTGCCAAAAGAGAGTGAAAAATTTATAACAAAGTCCGGTGATGTTGACGCCTTTGGTAATGTTCGTCTCGGAGGCATTAGCGAAATGATTGCCAAAGAGGTGGAAAAACGAACAGGTATAGAAACAAGAAATGTTGTACTCGGTCATATTCAAAGGGGAGGCAGCCCGACTGCCCGCGACAGGGTTCTTGCCACACAGTTTGGCGTTCGTGCAATAGAACTTATCCATGAAAATAGTTTTGGCCGCATGGCAGCCCTTCAGGGAAATGTCATAACTGATGTTAGTTTGGAAGAAGCAGCAGGGAAAACCAAAACTTTGGATATGGAATTCTTTAAAACAGCAAGTGTCTTTTTCATCTAGGGAGCGCCGGCGAGTCGCCGGAGACAATTTTAAAGACATAGCCGTTCTGTTAACCCTTCGACAGGCTCAGGGCGAACGGTACTTTCTTAGTTTAGTAGGGCGGGTTCCACCCATCAATAGAGTTTTGTTTGTCATTGCGAGCAAATGTGTTTTCTTTTAGCGCGGCAATCTCGTTACTCTTAACCGTGTAATAAGGTACAATATAAATTATAGGCACTTGATTGTCATTAATCTGTAGGCATATATGCAGAAGACTAAAACAAAAATAACTTTATACATACTCCTTGCCTTCCTGATAACCTTCCTTGCATGGCGGTTTGTCCGTCCCTTGGAGATTTTTGTAGTAGATGACAAGTTTGCCCTTCCCATTAATATAGAAGTTCCCAAAGGTTTGAGCTCCATAAGAGCAAAAGATTGTGCTATTTGCCACATCGAGATTTATAATGAGTGGACTACAAGCCAGCATTCGATGGCATGGACAGATCCCTACTTCAGGGCAGACTTTGTTTTTGACGGGTCTAAACAGATTTGCCTTAACTGTCACACACCTTTAGCTAACCAACAAGAAAATCTTGTCCTTGGTTTCACTGACAGGAACAGGCTCAATCCCATATTAAAACCAAATATTAATTTTGACCCGGAACTTCAGGGCGAAGGTGTTACCTGCGCCGTTTGTCATATAAAAGACGGCAAAATTGTAGGGCCCTTTAATTCGCGTAGCGCCCCCCATGAAGTTGTAGTTGACCGGTCTATGACAAGCGGTATGAAACCCTGCATTAGGTGTCATGTCGTTAGCGGAGACAGGTGGGATACTTTCTACGGTTTGGAGCCCTGCGGCACTGTGGCTGAAATTCAAAAAAGCGGACGCGAACCTAATTGTATAGGCTGTCATATGCCTAAGGTTACGCGCCCTGTAGCCACTGGCATGAGGGAGAGAAAGAGCGGCAGACATACCTTTAAGGGTGGTCACCATATGGATAAGGTGAAGAGCGCCCTTAGTGTTGAGTATAAAGAAGAGGCAGTAGGTAACAAAAGGGAATTTATTTTCACCCTTACCAATGTAGGGGCAGCTCACTACCTTCCAACAGGCACTCCCGACAGGAAACTCACGCTGGAGGTGAAATTACTTGATAAGAGTGGTAAAATCATAAAAGAAGAAATTTTTACAATGAAGAGATATATTATGTGGCGGCCGTTTATTATAGACTTAATGGATACGAGGCTTCC
>CBDUXU010000117.1:0-4912 GCA_965371285.1 uncultured bacterium
ATTAAAGAAGCAGTAGCAAAGCTTAAGTAACCCTTCTTGATTTTAATCACAATATAAATTTAGGACTTTAAAAGATGGAAAATATAGTTGAGGTACGCTCACTTACAAAGGACTTTGGTCCCACCAGAGCGGTAGATGATTTATCCTTTGATATAAAAAAGGGCGAGATAATAGGTCTTCTTGGCCATAATGGAGCAGGGAAAACCACTACCATACAAATGTTATTAGGTCTTACTACCCCCACCAGCGGCAGCGTTAATGTTTTTGGTTTGGACTACAAAAACTCAAGAGAAGAAATACTCACCAGAGTTAATTTCTCATCTTCCTATGTGTCCATGCCCTACTCCCTTACTGTTTATGAAAACCTTAAAATATTTTGCTACCTATACGGAATTAAAAAGGTAGATGAAAGAATTGATGAGGTTCTTGACTTATTTAACATAAGAGAATTTAGGAATTTAAATACCCGCCGTCTTTCTTCGGGGCAGTTGACAAGAATTTGCCTTGCAAAAGCATTTATCAATAACCCGGAGATAATATTCCTGGACGAACCTACTGCAAGTTTGGATGTTGATGTGGCAGACAGAACACGCCAGATTATAAAAAAACGAAATGTCGAGTCGGGACTTACTGTGCTTGTAACATCACACAACATGTTTGAGATGGAAGATATATGCCATAGGGTGTTAATTATGGACAAGGGAAAAATTATTGTAGAAGGTTCCCCTGAGAGAATTTTAAAAGACCACGGCGGAAAGAACTTAGAAGAAGTATTTTTGAAGATAATTCGAGGGGAGAGCAATGTATCAACTACATAGGTGTAGTTGACCTTGCAAAACACTGTATGATAAACATCAAGCGCTCCTTACTTTTTACACTGCGATACCTCTATCTTTATAAAAGAAGTGTGGCCCGTCTTATGGAAGTATTCTATTGGCCGCTGCTGGACCTTATTGTATGGGGTTTTATAACAACTTACCTTCTCCGTTATAAAGAAGGACTGCCGGAAATAGTTACCTTCCTCATAGGAGCTCTTATACTTTGGGATATATTATTTAGAAGCCAGCAGGGGCTCTCCATATCCTTTTTAGAAGATATGTGGTCGCGAAACCTGCTGAACATTTTTGTAAGCCCGCTACGGCCGGCAGAATATATATTAAGCCTTATAACAATGGGGGCTATAAAGTTATTCCTGGCATCAACAGTAATGGTGACAATGGCAATAATTTTTTATGAATTCAACATATTCAAATTGGGACTCACACTTGTTCCACTGGTAATAAACCTCATGGTTATGGGGTGGGCAGTGGGAATCGTAACTATGGCAATTATACTTCGCTTTGGCCATGAGGCAGAAGTGATGGCATGGGGAGTGGCGTTCCTCTTCCAGCCTGTCTCGGCAGTATTCTATCCCGTGGATGTCTTGCCGCCGGTAATACAAAACATCGCTCAGTTCGTGCCGGCATCCCATATATTCGAAGGGATGAGGCATGTCATAACATATAAAACCTTCCCTATGGAACATTTGATATGGGCATCGTGCCTTAATGTTGTATATCTCGTAGGTGCAATAAGTTTCTTCTACTTCGTATTTAACAAGGTAAAAGAAAAGGGACTGCTCACGAAAGTCGGCGAATAGCCACCGCGCTGGGGCAATTTCGGTGGCATCATGTTCTTGACAACATTAAAAAATTTAGGGACTTAGTTAATATTAAATGGTTGGAGCAATGATTGCTACGCGTCACGCTCCTGACCCCGCAACACTCTGTGTTGGCACGCAGTTTTCAGGTGGCACCATGTAATTAATTGTATTTTGAAGTACGGCGAATAGGTCGCTAGCAGCGACAGGCAATTGTCGGGCTTCGCACTAGACTAGTGGAAGTTTTATTAAAAAGAAAGTTAGTTTTTGGTTTTTAAGTAACCCTTGTAAATATCTAAATCACTATCTGAAAATAGCACAAACCTTACCAGTTCTATCTCATCTAGCTCTTTAAAATCACAGACTGTATCAATGGCAATCTTTGATGCCTCTTCTATTGGGTAGTTATAGACGCCTGTGCTTATTGATGGGAAAGCTATTGATGTGATGTTATTTTCTACTGCTAACTCCAGGCATGATTGGTAGGCGCTTTTTAAAAGTTCAGCTTCTCGGCTCTTACCATTTTTATAGACAGGACCTACTGTGTGGATTACATATCTGGCTTTCAGGTTGCCTCCCCCTGTGATGACAGCAGTGCCGGTAGGGCAGCCGTTATACTTATCACATTCTTTCATTATGGAAGGTCCTCCGGCACTGTGAATGGCACCATCTACTCCACCACCTCCGGCGAGGCGTGAGTTAGCGGCGTTTACAATGGCATCAGTAGTCTCCAGCGTGATGTTTGCTTTTACTGCTTCTATAGTAGTGTTGTTTAATCTTTTTTCCATAATTTGCCTTTAGCGGAATACTAATTATGAGTTTAATCTAAGGAGTACTGCAAATAAAATTATAAATAGGGCAATTACAAGGTTGCTTCTTCCCATAAGTTTTGCTATGAGGGAGAATTTTTCTGAGTCTCTGGATTTTGGTCCTATAAAAAAGTCGTGTATAAGACTGGATGTTATTAAGATGGCGATTAAAGATAGTTTTATCATCAAAGTCGTACCATATGATGAAGCCCAAAAACCAGTGGACAGAAAGATAGAAGAGTCCAATCCCATTGAAAAAAGATTAAGGGGGCCGGTTATAAGCAGCAATGCCCAGGCAATGAGGCCGAAGGTTTTAAACCTTTTTGCCATGCCTTGGAAATGTATTGCCATGTCTCTTTTGTCTTCAAGAGTCCTAAGGTAGGGCGCTGCGATTAATGAAAAAAATAACATGCCACCTACAAGAAGTATTGCACCGAGGATGTGCATGTATAATGAAATAGTTTGCAATTTTTCCCCTTAATAAAACCTAAGTTAGAAATACTTTAGTCAGATGTTAATTTCATGGTGCCACCGAAATAGGATGCAAACGTCACGTTTGCCTGAAATTGGGTGAAGCGTCACGCTTCCATTTTTTCTTTTAGTGATTTCATCTTTGCTGTTAACCGGTCCATGGGCTTGCTTGGTCTGTCGTCTATTTTTATGCTTGTTATTGTGCGCAGTCCTTTTGAGGAAAGTGTTTGGTGGCATTTTTTTATAACTGCCATTACCTCATCCCAATTTCCCTCTATGATTGACCCCATTGGGTGTGTCATGTTTGGCAGGTCGGAGGCTTCCAGTACTTTAATAACTTCTGCAACTTCTTTGCTGACACTTTCTCCTGTGCCTAGCGGGGAGGTGGTAAATTCTACTAACATAAGAGTTACTCCTTATATTAAATTTTTTTATAGGCCGTTTTCTTTTAGGAAGTATGCAAGTTCCTGGTCCACTGTTCCTATGTGGTGTTTGAACCAGTCAATCAGGAGGTGTTTGACTTTTAAGGTGACATTTACACCTAGACGGGTTTCTTCTTTTAGTTCTTTTAAGGTGTCTATGAAGTGGTTATGTTCTTCCCTGTGAGACTCTAGTTTTTTGTATTTTAGTTTGTTCATGTATTGTTCTTCTCTGTAGAAGTGTTTCAATACATAAGTATCTAAAAAGCGGAAGGTTTCTTCTATGCTGTATTCAGAATTTTTTTTGTATGTGGCATTAAAGAGGGCGTCAAACCTTTTAAAAAGTTCTTTGTGCTCTTCGTCTTGCCAATCAATGCCTGTTGATAGGTTGGGTGTCCATTCGATGCTCATAATCTATCATTGTAAGTAAGGGGGGGCTTTAAGTCAACATATAAGTTTTTATTTAGGACACTTGACCAGTGGAAGTACCTGATTTATTAGGAAATCTACATCTTCTTCAATTTCTTTTATCTCTGCTGATGTAGGGGTTTTGAGGTTTTGCGGCTTGCCCAGGAGGACCTCAGGCACTTTTTGGTCGCTTATTACTGCCCAAGCTAGAGACCAGGCCCTTCGTACATTTTCTATATCATATCCGCCTCCCCCCAGGGCCAGCCACCCGATTTCGGCATCGCTGCTTATTCCTCTAAACTCTAGTAACATGGCTTCAAATCCGCGGGTTGTGAGGTTTAGGTGAGTTATTGGGTCTGTAGCAAATGTATCTACACCTAATTGGGTAACTATTACATCGGGCTTAAAGGCACTTATGAAAGGAGGTACTATTTGTAAGAATGCTTCTACAAAGAGGTCGTCACCTGTGTATGGAGGTAGGGGCAGGTTTACTGAATAGCCTTTGCCGTCTCCGGTACCCATGTCTTTTGGAAACCCTGTTCCCGGGAACAGGTACTTGCCGCTTTCGTGAAGAGAGATTGTAAGCACATCGCTACGGTCATAAAAGAGGGCCTGAACTCCGTCTCCGTGGTGTGCGTCTATGTCAATGTAGGCAACTCTTCTGCCTTGTTTGGTAAGATGTTCTATGGCAACTGCCGGGTCGTTTATATAACAAAAACCCGAAGCCTTGTCCGCCATTGCGTGGTGCAGTCCTCCCGCTATGTTAAAGGCGCGAGGGCTGTTATTAATGTTTTCTAAAATAAAATCTGCTCCCTGAATAGATGCTCCTGTCGAGTAACAGGACCAATCATAGACACCTTTAAAAACAGGGTTGTCTCCATAACTAAGTCCGTGTTCGGCGCCGCCTGATGGCTGAGTTCCTGAGTTAGCTGACCTGAGGGTTTCTATATACTCTTTTGTATGTATAGTTTCTATTTCATCGGTAGTAGACTGGCGGGCTTCTATGATTGTAATTTTATTTTCAGGATTGTCAGATTTGTCGAGGTGCAGCTCTTTTATAAGTTCATAGGTAAGGCGAAGCCTTACGGGGCGCATGGGGTGACTTTCACCGTAAGAGAATTCGCCAAACATATCTGAATATATAAAAGCACTTTTTATTTTTTTCA
>CBDUXU010000118.1:0-4899 GCA_965371285.1 uncultured bacterium
CCCCCCCCCCCACCCCCACACCCCTCCCCACCCGCCGTCCGCCGTGGGCGCGTCCCAGCTCGAGCGCCGGGCCGCGATGGAAATTAACGCAGGCAACTGGGAAGTAGATGGTTTAAAGATTGTTGCCAGTAAGTCTCACAGGAGCCCTAAGTTGGAAGATTTTTTAAGTAAAGTTGGTGACAGTGAGTGCGTAGCTATGGGAAGTTCCCTTAAACTTTGCCTTGTAGCAGAAGGCAGGGCAAACCTTTATCCCAGGTTTGGGCCCACTATGGAGTGGGACACAGGAGCCGCCCAGGCTGTTGTAGAGGCGTCTGGCGGGTCTGTAACGGACTTTGAGGGAACACGGCTCAGGTATAATAAGGCAGACCTCCATAACCCGTTTTTTATGGTTTCAGGAGACCCTGCCTATGACTGGAAGAAGTGTATATAAGGTAAGTTAGTATTATTTGAAATTGAAAAAGCCCCCTGCTAAGGTAATTCTGAGCAGGGGGCTTTTTGTATTAATAGAGATTTGTTAACGGTTTTGATTAACAGTCAAAATAAGTGGCAAACTCAAAGGCTGTTGGCCTTAGTCTGTTTTCACTTACTTCGTTCTCTGTTTTATAATCAATCCATGTGTCTATAACTTCCTGTGTGAACACATCGCCTTTTAAAAGGAACTCATGGTCATCTTTAAGAGCCTGTAGGGCTTCTTCCAGTGAACCGCAAGCTGCAGGAATGTTTGATAATTCCTCAGGGCTTAGGCTGTATATGTTTTTGTCCATCGCATCGCCTGGATCTATTTTGTTTTGGATTCCGTCAAGACCAGCCATAAGCATAGCAGAGAAGGCCAGGTATCCGTTACATGATGGATCAGGGAAACGAAGTTCGATTCTCTTTGCCTTTGGCGAGTCTGAATACATTGGAATTCTAATTGATGCTGATCGGTTTCTACTTGAGTATGCAAGGTTAATCGGTGCTTCAAAACCAGGTACAAGTCTCTTGTATGAGTTTGTAGAAGGGTTTGTGAAAGCATTAAGAGCTCTTGCATGTTTTAGAATACCACCGATGTAGTGCATTGCCATCTCACTCATGCCTGCATACTTATCACCTGCAAAGAGGGGTTTGCCGTCTTTCCAAATTGACTGGTGAGTGTGCATTCCTGTACCATTATCACCGAGTACAGGTTTTGGCATAAATGTAACAGTCTTGCCATGTCTCTTTGCTACATTTTTGATGATGTACTTAAACCACATAAGTTGGTCAGCCATTTGAACCATTGGAGAAAACCTCATGTCGATTTCCGCCTGGCCTGCTGTGGCAACCTCATGGTGCTGACACTCAACTATAATCCCGCAGTCTTCCATAACAGCACACATCTCAGAGCGCAGGTCCTGCTGCGAGTCAGTTGGTGATACGGGGAAGTAACCGCCTTTGTGGCGAGGTTTGTGACCAAGGTTTGGCCCTTCATCCCTGCCTGTGTTCCAGGCTCCTTCTTCTGAATCTATGAAGAAGAAACTATGGTCTGCACCTTCACTGTAACGAACATCGTCAAATATAAAAAACTCCGGCTCCGGGCCAATAAATATTGTGTCGCCGATTCCGGTGGACTTAAGATATGCTTCTGCTTTCATTGCAATGCCTCTAGGGTCTTTTTCATAAGGCACTTTTGTAATTGGCTCAAAAATATTGCCTACCAGGCTTAGAGTAACCATTTCCATAAATGGGTCAATTATTGCAGTAGCAGGGTCAGGTATAACAATCATGTCACTAGCTTGAATTGCTTTCCAACCACGGATACTTGAGCCGTCAAAACCAAGGCCATCTTCGAATATGTCTTCGTTATACTCACTCATTGGGATTGTGAAATGCTGCCATGTACCAAAAAAATCTACAAACTTGATGTCTATCATCCTTACATTGTTGTCTTTTGCAAACTGCACTGCTTCTTTTGCGTTCATTTAGGGTACTCCTCCTTAGTTATTGTTGTTTTAATTCTGTTATACACTTATTATATTTGTGTAAATGGTTATTAAATTGCGTCCTGGCCTTTTTCGCCGGTTCTTATTCTAATTACCTCATCAATTGTGGAGACAAATACCTTCCCATCTCCAATGCGGCCCGTTTTTGCAGCTTCTACAATAGTGTCAACTACTTTGGCTACTATGTCAGCGCCAACTATAATCTCTATTTTTATCTTTGGCAGAAAGTCCACTACATATTCAGCCCCTCTGTATAATTCCGTGTGGCCTTTTTGGCGGCCGAAACCTTTTACTTCACTTACTGTAATCCCTTGAATTCCGATTTCATTAAGTGCCTCTTTAACTTCATCAAGTTTAAAAGGTTTTATTATTGCTTCAATTTTTTTCATTTCTTTAATCCTTCCCTGGAAAGCTTATAAATGACATACCTACAAGGTAACAAAAATAGCATAGAGAGTAAGTTAAGTAAAGGCGAAACTCTACGCAGGCCAACTGGTAGCATTATAAAGAGCAAATACCGTACCAAGTCTAAGTGGCTGATTTTAAAGACTTTTGTTGAAGGAGTTTTTTATATAAAGGTTAAAAAATAGACAAAAAACAGGAATATGCCTGTTTTTTAGGCAGACAGTTTTTTAATCTATGAAGGTTAGCAGAGTAGTTAAGTTAAAAAAACTGTATTAAACTTATGTAAAGAAAACTCAGGTTACATTATTGGAAAATTTTTTCTGAAATAAAATTTGACATAAAGTATTTTATTTAATAGTATTTAGTTTCTTCAAAAAGAAGTTAACTTTGGAGGAAAAACAGTAAGATAAATTAATTAAGGAGGTAGTAAAGATGAAGAAGTTAATTTTGTTAATTGCAGTTATGGTTTTAAGTTTTGCAGTTAGTTTAGATGCGGAGGCTATATCTCCATGTCAGCAACCAACTACATCAGGTTGTGTTGATGCAGATGATTTAGATGTAAACACAGTAGATAGTGCAAATATAGTTGATGGGTCTGTTACATCAACAGACATCGCAGATGGAACAATAACAGGTACTGATATATCTGATGGTAGTGTTGGTTCTGCTGATATAACAGATGGTAGTGTGACAGGTACAGACTTGGCAACAGGCACAGTTACATCAGGCAACATTGCAGATGGAACAGTTACAGGAACAGATATATCAGACGGCAGTGTAGGAAGTGCAGATATAACAGACGGTTCTGTAACAGGTACTGACTTGGCAACAGGCACTGTTACTTCAGGTAACATTGTAGATGGAACAATCACAGGCACAGATATTTTGGACGGTTCAATTGATACAGCTGACATTGCAGCAGGTGCTATCACAGATTCAGAGATAACAGGACCAATCAGCGCGTCAAAGATAGCAGGCTTGGGAGGTTCTCCAAATGTAATTACTGTTGATGTAAGTGGTAATGGGGATTTTACTACAATAGGTGCTGCTATGGCATCTATTACACCCTCAGCATCAAATCCATATTTAATAGAAGTTATGCCAGGGGAATATATCGAGTCACTTATTGATGTTAAAAGTTATGTTCATATTAAGGGTTCAGGTAGAGGTATTACAAGCATCGATGGAACAGGCAGTGATTTTTATAAAGGTGCTTTTAATATAGCTGGAAAAGTTAATGTAAGATTGGAAGGAATGAAAATTAAAAGGTCAGGTTCTCCAACAGAAGGAGTGGTTAGAATCACAGGGGCAGTAAATAATATCGAAATCATCGATAATCTTATTCAAAACTTTAATGGTAAGTCTCTCTTGGTTAAAAGTATTTCAGGTGGAGAAGTGAATGTGAGGGGTAATATTTTTGAGAGAAATGAAATTCAGTTAAGTGTGTTCGGACAGTATCTAGGAGCAGATAGCAAATTATATATAGTAAATAATTTCTTTCCAAGCCCTGCTGGTGGTAGTTCAGTTATATATGTTAGAAATACCACTTTTACAAATGCTCAAACATATATAATGAATAATATTATTCAATATGGTTCGGGAACTTGTATTGAAGCTCATAAAGTAAATAGTATTATAATGGGTAATGTTATGAATGGATGTGGTTATGCAGGAATTGCTATAGGCTATAGTTCAAGTGCTACTGCAAATGTTCGTTATAAAGTTATGTCCAACACAATAAAGAGTTCCCAAAATGGAATATTTGTGTATGGCTTTGAAGTTGGTAGTGCCATCATTAAGGATAATGTAATTGAAGGTAGTAGTATATATGGATTTTGGGCAAATTCAGACGCAATCCATGGTAGTAAAGATGTGGAGTTTAGTAATAATGTTGTAAGAGGTAGTGGTACATCTGATATAAAAATAGATATATCTCCTACCAGCACACCAAAAATAAATCACAATGTATTTGATACAATTAATCCAACTGTTACGACGTTACAAGGAGCTAGTCCTTCATATGGTAGAGGAAATTATAATACGGATAGTTTAGGAAATCCTCTAGGCAATTGGTAATATAATTTTTTACAAAAGCAGAAACAATAAAAACGGTGATCTTCATAGGTCGCCGTTTTTTTGTTTACTGTTGAAGTTCTGTAAGTCTCTCCTGAGCAGAAGTAATCATTACACTGTTTGAAGTGGAAGTTCTTGTTAGGAACTTTTTATAGTATTCAATTGCCTTGTCCTTATTGTTTTTGTTGTCAAAAATAATAGCTAGACTATAATAAGGTTGAGCGATTGAAGGCTCAAGCCTTATGGTTTCTGTAAGTTGATTAATAGCTTTATATATTTGTTTAATTTGTAGATAGCAAAGAGCTAGGTTAAAGTGTATGGTAGAGCTATCAATACCTAGAGCAAGCATATCCTGTAATTCAATAATTGCCCTATTATATTCACCCATTTCCATATAGGTGGTAGCAATATTGCCTTTTATTTCAACTTGATTTGGGTTGATTTCAAATGCATGGTGAAA
>CBDUXU010000119.1:0-4847 GCA_965371285.1 uncultured bacterium
TTATCAAGGGGATTTAATACCAGTAATATAAAGAACTGCCTAAGGGGGTTGAGGAAGAGCGGATATAATCGGACCTTAATCTATCTAAATCATATCTTTTGTTATAAAACCACCAATTTTCATAAGAGGTTTTAACTTCCCTCATATCAAGAGGGGGCAAATTTTCAAAATCAAGGGTAGAAAATTTATACCCCTTAACCTTTTTATTAGCCCTGTCTTCTACCCTGCCTAACATCCCATAGGGGCTGATATAATTCAAATTTCCGACAGGCAGTATCTCCAGCTGGTTATCACTGCAAGTTATAGTAGTTAAATCATTTTTAAGCAGTATGAAGTCAACCATGTAGGCATAAAGAATGCCTAGCGGTTTATGGTTAATTTGAGATTCACCTTTTATAGAAATAGTAATATTAGAGTTTTTAAGGCCAAAAAACTCCCTGCGAGGTTCATCAATCCTTTCTATTAAATAAGGGATAACATCCTTGCCCATTGGGTAAATCTCAAGGAGCGCCTCACACCTTTGTTTGTTTGACCCTTTGTCTATTTTAGCAATAATTTCCTCAAAGACCTGCGAATTACCGGCCTGAGTATAGCCATTAGAGTCACCGGATGAGTCGCATCCATAAGAGGTGATTAATAGGGAAAACAAAAATATTGTTTTTAAATTTAGCTGTTTTTTAAGCATTAAAACTCCTAACTAATAGTAGATAAAAGTATTATAAACCCTAGATTTTAAGAGGTCAACACCCTATAAAACCAAGGTCATTTCCAGGTAACCTTTAAACATGAGCAAGGCATCTCTTAAACCTGCCATGTAATAAAATTATAATATTGGGGATAAAGAAAAGAACAAATAAAAACCAAGTAGAATTTGGGGTTTTTGCTCAATTTTACACTTGATTTGCTATTTTATATATCTTACTATATAAGGATAACAATGAAAGTGACTCATACCTCAGGCCGGCTAAACAGCCTGAGATTATATAGATTTATTAAAAAATAAGAAGGAGTATTGAGATGGCCTTAATAATTACTGAAGAATGTATAAACTGTGCACTATGTGACCCTGAATGTCCAACGGATTCTATTACAGAGGGTGACCCTGTATATGTTATAGACCAGGAAACTTGCACTGAGTGCGTAGGCGACTATGATGAGCCAAAATGTGCTGAGGTATGCCCAGTGGATTGCTGCATACCGGCAGATGAGGCATAGTCTGTAATTGATTCTAATATAAAAACTACAAAGGGCAGTTAAGTAATTAACTGCCCTTTGTTTATTTCTGGTAAAAAACTTCCCCCCAAAAACTTATTAAGTCTCCTCAGGTATCCATACTATTATTGCACCACAATCAACACAATAAATAAAATGCCCCTCTTCACCTAAAATAAATTTTTTCTTAGATCCAATATTATCACTACCGCATTTTGCGCAACAAGGCTCGGCCATCTAAAAACCTCCTTATTTTTTTTGTAAGTTACAAAAGACAAAAGAATTATATTATAAAGAGATTTGAAATTCAAATCAATAAATCCTAAATCCTTCTTCTTCCAATCTTGTTTCTAAGCCTTACGCTCGAGGTCATGCCTACGGAACTAAAACCGACAGTGCCATCTCTTTTTAGACACTCCTTTTCTGTCTTTACAACAACAGAAATACTTACATATCTTATAGTATCTAAGGCAGCTTCTTTATCAGCGGGAGTTGGCTCCAGGTCCGGCAAAACCTCGGCTCCCTCAATATTTGTATATTTAAGTGACAAGCCGCCGCCTGAAGCAGCCGGGTCAAGATTATTTATATAATTACTGGTCTTACAGTTTGTTAATACCAACCAATTATTGTCTGCCAGACACTCAGTCTTTTCCAGCGGCTTATTCTCTCCTGCCCCAACCTTGTAAGTGGTTACCATTCTCCTTAAACCTCCTCCCGGAGAGTCAGGGTCAACATACCTAAATGTAATTTCATTTTCTTTTGCCTCTACCACTGAAGGCATTACCTCTTTACTTACAGGGAACTTAGAAGGCACATCAAACCCTGTTAGGGCAATATCCCTAAAAAGCATCTCCAATGCTACCCTTGCCTTTTGCTGCGCTGCCACCTCCAGGTTGGCGCAGTCAGTTTCCTTTACAAACATATCGTAGAGTTTATAAGTGCCTAAAATAACCACAAGAGTAATGACCATAGCCATTACAACTTCTAATAATGTAAAACCCCTGTTATTAATTTTGTTTTCATGTTTAAAAAACACAGCTAACCTCTTTACTTTAGATTATACCTAGCTCTGGCATCTATTATAATCTTCTCTAAAACCGGTTTGCATTTATTGTCTACTTCGCCTGAGCATTCATAATTAGCGCCTGACCAATTAGCCCCTTCTTTATCCTCGTTATGGAGCCTTACAATTTCAGTAAATTTATAATCTCTATAATCTACGGGAAAAACCAGCCCATGTAGAGTTTTATTTATATTTTCAAGAAGCTGGGCTTCTTCTATTAGTTCCTTTTCAGTATTTGGTAACATTTAAAAACCTCCTTATTTGCGTGGATTATTATAAAATATTTAATAATAAAAAAAGGCCTGCAGAATTAATCCGCAGACCTTAAACAAACAACCTTAAAACATAAACCAAACTAACTACGATTCAACATCAGGCCCATAAAAAGCCCGAAACTAAGTTTAGAAGGCAGAGCCAACAAAGGCGGCACCACCTCTAGGAAGTGACTATTCACCTCCGGTAGGACAACATAGAAGTTAATTGCCCATATTGCAAAAAGTGCCGTTAAGCTATAAAGCATCACAGATACGAACTTTATGGTGGAATCACCCTCTTTCTTAACTCTCTCTCTACCATAACCACCAAGAAACCAACGGTAGAGGGAGTAAATAGCTATCCCCATAACCACACCTAAAAACAAATGAATAGCTAAGCCAAGCAGTACTCCGAAATTACTCCAAGCAACATCTTTGCTTAGGAATGTGTAAGTCACAGTGCTCAGTACCTCCTTGGCACTCCCCCCACCAAAATAACTATACAGAGAGACATAACCAACCTCAGCCAGCGCACCAACAAAACCCATCAAAGCGCCGACTTTAAAAATATCTTTCATAAATTACCATCCTCCTTTGTCATATCCAACACCCTAAAGAGGACTGTCACCCCTCAACTATATTATACTGCCTTTAGTATAAACTAACAAGCATAACCGAAGCAAATATCACTTAAATGCTCAAATACATATGGTTATTGATAAGATGGCTTATTTATAATAACCTACAGCTATGGTAAAAGAGGAGCAAGAGATACTTAGAGAAAAGATTAACGGCGAAATAGCCCGTCTGGAAAACTCCCTCACCGGCTTAGAGGAAAGCTCTAAACCGGTAGAGCCGGATAATGCCATAGGCAGGCTCTCTCGAATGGAGGCGATAAACGCAAAGAGCATAAGCGAAAACTCCCTGATTAATATGAAAAACCGTATTGGAAAACTTAAGGTAGCACTTACAAAATTGAGTAATTCGGACTTTGGTATCTGCACGGAATGCGGTGAGCCTATTCCCATGGGCAGATTGGTGCTTGTACCAGAGTCACCTGTGTGCGTAAACTGCGCAGGAAGGTAAAAGCATACAAAAAATTTATGACTATGAATACATATAAACAGCACATCGTAGCTATAACTGCACTTATATTTTTCATCACATCACTTCCAACACCATCTTATTCTATCTCTAAGTATGAGTGCGCAGAAAAAATTGCACCCTACAAAACCAAGCTTGAAGCTATTGACAAAGAGATGCTCCAGTTATTTAAAGATGCAGATGAAAACGAAAATGAACATTATATACTCAAAATTGCTAAGCTTGTACCAGTAGCAATGAAAATGCTCTGGGTTGGCTTTAGACTAAGCATGCTTCCTGATGAGTGCAACAACGCTGCTTCTGATGCCATGGAAGATGCACTTAGAGCCAGCAATGAATATACTGAAAGCCGTAACAGACCCCCTCTACCTACAGGTCCAATGCCTGAGGTTTGCGACAAATACATAGCAGCCTTACATGAACATGTTACAAGACAAATCACCACAGAGACTATTTTGGCAGATAGCTACATAGACCAGGGTCCTAATCCTCTTCTAGCAAAATACAACGACTCTTATGGTTATACCCAAGATTTCTGGACAGGAGCAATGTCTGGCAATACCCCATACGAGTGCATACCTTTTGTAAATGTAGAAATCCTTAGACTTAAAGAACACTCAAAAGCTCAAAGTAGAAAACTAAGACCTTATAGGCCGGAATGGAGCTCATGCCAGTAGATAAAAACATATATAAATCATTGCTAACACTAATCACAGTGGTGTTTTTCCTGCCATTTTTTAACACAGCCATACCTGCTAGTATTAACTCTGGCCGCATCATAACCTCTGTTGGTTATAGCCACAGCTTTGTAATAAAGGATTCCAAGCTATGGGCTTGGGGCGGCAACTGGACAGGTCAAAGAGGTGATGGTTATAGCAAGACCTCTGTTTATGCAGGTTCTGCACTGCCGGTAGACCTTACATATCAAGCCCCTATACACATAAAGTACAATCAAAAGTGGCACGAAGTATCGGCAGGTATGGACCATAGTCTGGCTATAAACAACAAAGGTGAATTATGGGCTTGGGGTAGTAACCGTAAAGGGCACCTTGGTTTAGGGTCTTATCTTCCTAGTAATGTACCTATGAAAGTGGGACGAGATAAAAGGTGGAAAAAAGTCTCGGCTGGGACATGGTATTCCATGGGAATAAAAAGTGATGGCACTCTTTGGGGCTGGGGCTCTGTTCCCCTTTCCAGCTCTGACTATTGCCCTA
>CBDUXU010000120.1:0-4783 GCA_965371285.1 uncultured bacterium
TAATTAGTATTGAAAGCAAGCAGTTACACTTGTTATAAAAGTTATAAAAAAGAACCTTAAAAAACGAGATTGCCGCGCTAAAAAATACACAATTGCTCGCAATGACAAAAACACTGGATTCCGCATCAAGTACGGAATGACGACATTTTTAAAAGCTTAGCCCCTCTTCTTTAATGAGCTGACCAAATAGTCATATTCATCGGACTTTAGGAGCTTGGACATAAGGGTGTAAACTGCTACGCCTAATGTGATTAAGAGCGTCAGTACTCCCGCCTTGGCTAGCCCTGAATAAGTAGCAAAACTTGATACTGTAAGACCATAATAAACTACACCTCCCATAACAAGTGATGAGGTTATGGTTTTTATGCCAGAGGTAAGGAACTTGCCTCCGCCAAATCCTCCGATTTTGGAATTTATATAGACCATTAACATCAGGTAGTTTACGAGGGCTGCAATAGAAGTAGCGAGAGCCAGCCCCCCGTGACCCAATTCGTCTATAAGGGCGTAACACATGATTATGTTCACCAAGAGTGCTGCAGTAGCTGCATAGAGAGGAGTCTTGGTGTCTTTAAGGGCATAGAATACAGACACTATTATTCTCGCCCCTGCAACGGGTATGAGGCCAAGAGAATAAAATACCAGTGCATAACCTGTACCTGTTACATCGGAGAAACTGAACTCCCCTCTTTTAAAAAGCACCTCTACAATAGGAAAGCTCAAGATTATGAGGCCAATCATAGAAGGTATGATTATGAAGTTGACCATCCTCATTGCAAAGGAGAGTGATTCCTTCAGCGACCCCATATCTCCTCTCGACGCAAAACTCGACATTGTAGGAAGTATGGCATTAGCTACGGCAACGGCAAAAACTCCCAGAGGCAGTTCCATGAGGCGAGATGCGTAATACAAATAAGACACGCTACCTTCAGTGAGGGTTGATGCAAACCTCATTGTTACGAATATATTAATCTGATAAACTCCCACTCCCAGTATGGCAGGGCCCATGAGTATAAAGATTTTATTTATGGCAGGTTCTTTTAAGTAGTTACAAAATTTAGGTACAGGCATCATGCCTACCTTACTGAGGTATGGCACTTGGAGGAGGAACTGGAGGGCGCCGCCAACTAACACCCCTACTGCCAATGCATAAACAGGCTCCGGGAAGACATCTACGAAGAAATAACTTATAAGGGCAAAGGTGATAATGGAAATGTTTAAAAGTACGGGAGCAAAGGCAGGAGCGCCAAAGTGGCGGTATGAGTTAAGTACCCCCATTGCCACAGCCATGAGACCTATGAAAATCATATAGGGGAACATGAATTTGGTCAGGTTTACCGTTAAGTCGAACTTGGACTGGTCACCTAAAAATCCGGGAGACATGAGGGCAACCAAGAAGTCTGCAAAGAAGACTCCCGCAAGAGTGAGGACTACTAGTATGATAAAAAAGAAGGTAAAGAACTTGCTCACCAGGTCTCTAAGGGCTGTTTTGTCCTCCCCTCTCGATTCCATCTCTCCTGTGAAGACAGGGACAAAACTTGAGGTAAGCGCCCCCTCTCCAACGATACGCCTTAGGAGGTTTGAGAGCCTGAAGGCAACAAAAAAGGCATCTGCCGACATTCCGGCGCCAAAGATGAAGGCAATTACCATGTCCCTTATATAGCCAAGTACCCTGCTGAATATGGTAAAAATACCAATCAGGACCGCCGAGGCAGTGACTCGTTTGTTCTCAGATGGGTGGTTACCATTATTATTGCTATTTTCGGTCAAATCTTATCCTTATGGGCCTTATTGGCTAAATTCAGGGCATTAATTGTTCTAAATACTTGACAATATGCTAAAAAAACCTTATTATTACTGTTTACTATCAATACAAAAATTAAAGAGGAGTACATTTAAGTTTGGCAAATCACCGTTCAGCAATAAAAAGACACAAACAAAGCGAAAAAAGAAAGCTTCGTAACAACGCAGTTAAAAGCGAAATCAAAACTGTCGTTAAAAAAGTAAGAGCAAACATTGCAGAAGGTAACAAGGTCGAAGCAAATGTTAACCTTAAAGCAGTTACAGTACTGCTTGACCGCGCAGCCAGTAAAGGTGTACTCCACAGAAATAATGCATCACGCAAAATTTCCCGTCTTTCTTCAGCCGTACACAACTCAAGCAAATAATTCTTTTAAGACCCTTTAACGCAGAGCCCTATGACAAGTTCGCTGAGGATTAAACCCCTTGGCAGGGTCGAGCTCTTTATAGACTTATCTGTATCTAATAACTTCTTAAATACATTTTTAAGTTCATTTAAAGAAAACATCTTAGACCTGGCAATATAACTATTTATAAACTTTGGGGACACACGCAGTGTGCCTGCAATTGATTGCGGGTTAACTCCCTTATTTAGGAGCGACTTAATCTGCAGTAACATGCGGAACTGTCTTGTAATAGCACCGAGGACCATAACAGGCTGTTCGCCTGAGAGTTTTTCCAGCACCCTTGTAGCTTCTGTTAAATCTTTTCTCCCCAGTGCGTCAGATAAATCAAAAATATTATCTTCCTTAACATCCATTCCCGCCGCTTCGACATCGGATGTTTCGATTGTTTCCTTATCACCAACAAAACAAATTATCTTTTCCAGTTCTTTTTTAACTTCACGAAGACGACCGTCTGTAATATAAGCAAGCTTCGATGAGGCATCAGGGGAAATCTTTTTACCATCTTTTGCAGCGACCTTTGAAATCCACTGGGCGAGTTCCCTGTCTCTTAATGGATAACAATTTAAAATCTGACCATTTTTGTCTATAGCCTTATAAAGAGCACCTGTTTTACCTACCTTCCAAGTAGAGGCAGTAAAAATTAATACAGTTGATGGTGATGGATTTTTTGCGTACTCTGCGAATATCTTCTCACTTTCTTTATTTAACTTATCGCTATCTTTAATTATAACAACCCTGTAAGGAGAAAAGGCCGGCATCGTTTGAGCTTCTGCTACCATGTGGTTTGCATCAACAGACTTACTCTCTGCTATATGGAGGTTCATGGACTCGCTTCCCGAAGTCAGGGCAGAAGACTTTATAGACCTTACATGCTCTTCTACAAGAAAGTCTTCGTCGCCAAAAATATAATATAAAGGTTTTAATTCTTTTGCCATAAATTAGGTCCGGTTTATTTGAAATTTTCCAATACAGTTTCTTTAAAAATCCTTGCCCTGTCGCGAGCCATCTTACCGAGCATCTCCCATTCCCTGTCTTTAGTAGTAAGTATTGCAGTCGAGCTGCCGCTGCGGTCCACATCAAAGTCTTCATAATCAGAGAAGGACTCGTTCCATAAAACCTCGCCGCTGTCGGTTCTTGTAATTGTCACAGTAAAATCTAAAACTAGTCTATAAGATGTCACTATACCGTTAGAGTCAACAGCAAGAGGTTCTATGGCATAATTATTAATAATTCCTATAAGCTTTGCATCTACCTTACTGTTATCATCAGCAATCTCAACACTATTAGAGAACTCTCTCGAGAACTCTTCTGACAAAACAGCCTCTACACCAGCCCTATTGGTTTTATTGTCAAACATGTCGATTGACATAGTTTCAATAACACCGTCTGATGTTTTTATAACAGAACTCCCCGCCTTAAAACCGCAGCTTGCGGCTACTAACAATAAAAGTATTAAATATATTTTTTTCATAGTTACCTCTATTTGGTTATAACAAATTGTACTGCGGCTTTATTCGCACTAACCCTTAACAACAATACTAACTAATTTACCCGGCACATAAATCACCTTTTTAACTTCTTTGCCCGTTACCCACTCTGCAACCTTACTGTCAGCCATAGCGGCTTCTTCAACAGCCTCTTTTGCCGCATTTGCCGGCACCGAAATCTTGTTTCTTACCTTACCATTAACCTGAACAACTATTTCAATCTCCTCTGTCTCGAGGGCAGACTCATCAAGAACAGGCCACAAGCCTCCGGCCAAAACTCCCTGGCCTCCCATAAACTGCCAAAGCTCTTCTGTTATATGAGGGGCAAAGGGGTTAAGCAGCACTACTACAGTACTCACAGCCTCTTTAAAGACACCACAGTTTGCGGAATTGTTAGAGTCAGCTTTGAACTGGTAGAGCTTGTTTACAAGTTCCATAATAGCACTTATAGCAGTGTTAAACTGAAAACGACGCTCGATATCTTCAGTAACTCGTTTGATTGTAACATGAGTCATGTGGTGGAGGTCTTTTAAATCTCCGCTTAATTCGCCGCTGCCATCATAGGCTTTAACATCTTTCAAAGTGTCTAAATTCTCTGTAACCAAACGCCACACTCTTCCCAAAAATCTTGAGCTTCCTTCCATACCGTCTTCGCTCCAGTCCAAATCTTTCTCAGGGGGAGCAGCAAAAAGACTGAACAGGCGAGTCGTATCAGCTCCATACTGATTAATTATATGGTCAGGATCTACGACATTCTTTTTTGACTTACTCATCTTCTCTTTTGGTCCAACTACAACAGAAGCGCCGCACTTATTACACTTACCCTCTTTAATATCTTCCGGAGCCAGGAAACCATGTTCCGGGCACTTTGTAGTTTCCATACAAACCATGCCTTGAGTAAGGAGGTTTTTAAACGGCTCATCAGCAGAGGTAAGGCCCATGTCTCTTAACACCTTCGTAAAAAACCTTGCGTAAAGCAAATGCATAACAGCATGTTCTATTCCCCCAACATATTGATCCACAGGTAGCCACTTATCCGCTTTATCTTTTGCAAAAGGAAGGTCGCTGTTATGTGGGTCGCTATAACGCAGG
>CBDUXU010000121.1:0-4661 GCA_965371285.1 uncultured bacterium
TTAAGATTGTTGACGCAATTGTAGGTCTTCGTGTTACAGAGGAAGAAGAGTCCATGGGACTTGACCTCTCTGTACATGGTGAAAGCGGATACAATTTATAAGTAAAAAGATTTACATGATAGTCTCTCCCTGAGCTATTATGTAATTAATCCCTCGGAGTCTTGGTAACAAGGCTTCGGGGGATTTTTTGTGTTTGCGACACTTTTCTAGGGATACTTTGTGGAAATAATTTGCAAATGAAGTAAGTTGAATGTGAGGTGTCCAAGAAATTGCCCCACCGCAGGTGGTGTCTGCGACCAGCGTGACGCGTAGCAGTCACTGCTGGACTCAATTGAATAATCAGCTACTACCAAGTCTTGAAGAAACTAACTAGGTTTATAATGTTCCTGAAATTGCCCCACCGCAGGTGGCAAGCGTTCTGCGTAATACTCTGTGTTTGACCGAATTTATGGGATCAGTTGTTTTAATAGTGACTTAACGATGTTTTCTATGTCGTCTGATTTTTGACCGTTTAATATGTCAGATATTATAGCTGCAGAATCTGCGCCGCTGCTTATTACTTCACCAATGTTGTCTCTGTTTATACCGCCAATGGCAACTAGCGTAAGTTTAGTCGCTTTTCTAATTTCTTTTAACTTATCTATACCCTGCACGCTGTGGGTGTCGCTTTTTGTATCTGTTTTGTATATAGGACCAAAACCAACATAGTCTGCCCCGTCTTTAGAAGCATTATTTATCTCTTCTACTGTATGAGTGGAAATTCCAATTATTTTACCATCCCCCAAAAGTTTGCGAGCCTGTTTTACTGACAGGTCGTCTTGACCAAGGTGCACCCCTTCCGCATCTACTGCCATACAAACATCTACCCTGTCATTTATAATTAAGGTCGCATTATATTTGTTAGTTGTCTTTTTAATGTCCCTTGCCATTTCTATAAAGTCTTTTGTCGAAACATCTTTTACGCGGAGCTGAAGTATTTTGGCTCCGCCTTTTAGTATCTCTTCTGCTATATTTGCCATAGACTCAGGTTTAATAAAACCGCTGTCTATTATAGGGTAGAGTGGTGGTAGTTTCTGTTGAGTTTTCATGTTAGTTATTCTACATTATATAAGTATATATGGAAAATAATATTTTAATAGGGGTAGCTTCAATACTGGTTTTCGGTATTACTGCCCAGTGGATAGCATGGAAATTTAAAATTCCGGCTATTTTGCTTCTTCTCCTGTCAGGAATTATGGCGGGTCCTGTGGCAGGGTTTTTGAACCCGGACCAGCTTCTCGGAGACCTGCTTCTTCCTATAGTAAGCATCTCTGTTGCCCTTATACTCTTCGAGGGTGGCTTGAGTCTTGATATAAGAGAGTTAAAGGGTTTTGGGCGTGTTGTTTTAAGTTTGGTTACCCTTGGAGTGTTAGTCACAGGAGCTATAACTTACTTTGCCGGAGTTTATATATTAGGGTTAGATAAGTCCATTGCTCTGCTCCTCGGGGCTGTGCTTGTTGTCACCGGTCCTACTGTAATAATCCCTATGCTTCGCCATATAAGGCCTGTTGGTCATATAAGTTCCATCCTTAAATGGGAGGGCATAGTTGTTGACCCAGTTGGAGCGATGCTGGCACTCTTGGTTTTTGAAGGAGTCCTTGTTATGGGGCACGGCGGGGCGAAAGATGCTCTTGCAGCTACAATGCATGGAGTTGGGTCTGTACTTTTTATTGGCGGCCTTTTTGGCGCTTTTGGGGCTTTGGCTATTATATTACTTCTTAAAAAATATCTGGTGCCTGATTTTCTGCAAAGCCCCGTTACATTTATGTTAGTTGTATTTGTCTTTACTGCTTCCGATAATTTTCAGCATGAGTCAGGGCTTTTTGCCGTGACTTTAATGGGAGTGATACTTGCAAACCAAAGTTATGCAAAAATAGGACACATAGTAGAGTTTAAGGAAAACCTCAGGGTCCTCCTTATCTCGTCTCTTTTTATAGTCCTCGCTGCAAAACTTGATCCAAAGGACTTGGAATATTTAAACTTAAATACAATATTTTTTATTTTGATATTAATCTTTGTGGCTCGCCCGTTATCTGTTTTTGTCTCTACAATAGGCTCAAACCTTACAGGAAAAGAAAAATTATTTATAATGGCAATGGCGCCTCGCGGAATAGTGGCTGCCGCTATCTCTGCTGTGTTTTCTCTCAGGCTCATAGAGGCAGGCCATAGCGGAGCCCAGATTATGGTCCCTATAACATTTGCCGTTATAGTGGGCACAGTTGCCTTCTATGGACTAGGCTCAGCCTATTTTGCATCTTATTTGGGGTTGGCTCGTTCAAACCCCCAGGGAGTTGTCATAGCAGGAGCTCACAAGTGGGCAAGAGACATTGCCAAGGCTCTAAAAGATGAAGGGATTGACACCCTACTGGTAGATAGAAACTGGTCTAACATCTCGGAGGCTCGCCTGGAGGGGCTCAGTACTTATTACGGAAGTATACTCTCAGACAGGCTTCCTCATGATGTGGATTTAGGAGCCATGGGAAGGCTTCTTGCCATAACTTACAACGACCACATTAACTCCCTTGCAGTTATGCATTTTATGCACCTCTTTGAGAGGATGGAACTTTACCAGCTTGCTCCGGTAGATGGAGAAAGGACGGCAGAGGAACTTAAAGGGCGAATAGCTTTTGGGGAGGATATTACCTTTGCTGTTATTAATGAAAAAATCAGGCAGGGTTTTATTATTAAAACAAACCTCCTTACAGAAGAATTCAGTTTTGATGACCTCACAGAGACTTACGGAAAAGGGGCAGTTCCTTTGTTCCTAATAAATGAAAATAAAGAGTTGTTTTTGTTTACAGAAGATAAGGAGCTGGCGCCGAAAACAGGCCAGAGGGTTATAAGCCTCGTTAAGCCGATTTTGTAATTAGCAGGCAGGGGATTAATATAGTATAATAATTAAATTATTTTTATAGGAGGTTTTTTTGTATGAAAAATATTATTGTTTGGGCTTTTATTCTAGCCATTGTTGGTTACATTGTTTTAAACTATCAAGTTACTCAGTATCATTTTTATGAAGGAGTAAGTTTTAAAGAAATGAGCAACCACAGAGCTATAATGAATGGAAGTTATCCCGAGGATTTAGACTTTGTAAAAAGGGGAGGTTTTGAATTAGTTAAGGGAGGCGGCACGGTGATTGAGTATGCAAAGCTTGTAAAGAAAGCCACTCCCAATGTAAATGATGATGAAATAGAAGCCTTCTCAATATATTTGCCCTTTAAAAACTTAGGTAGCGGCGACTCAAAAAGCTTTGCCGCTAAGGGCGGGGCAGTGGTTTATTATATTGGAAATAAAAACAGGTTCCCCTGCTACGGCTACCCGACAAATGGAAAAATAACCATTAGTAGTAAAGACGGAGAAAAGCTTTCTGCAAATATATCCTTTGTAGTGGACCTTATAACTTTAGAGGGGCATGATTGCAAAACCGTAGAGTTTAATGATGATGTAACCTTCAAAAAAGCGGCAAGAGGCGAAACCTGGAGTGGAGAGTGACAAGCGTCCCGCCAGCGTGACGCGTAGCAGTTACTGCTGGACTCAATTTAAAAAGCACCTAGTGGAAAAGGTTTAATAAACAAGTTAACTTAACGATGTTATTATAATTGCTACACCGTATATGGTCACAAGCGTCACGCGTAACACTCTGTGTTTGACCGAAGGTCTGGTGCAATTCATAGAACATACTAGCAAATTCAATAACAACTTAACTGCCTGGTGTGCCTGAAATTGCGTGCAGGGGTCACCCCTGCACTGGTTTGAGTTTAATTTTCAGTTCTTTGATTTTTTTTCTTAAAGTGTTTCTGTTAATCCCCAGAAGTTCCGATGCCTTCACTTGGTTGTATTTTGTTTTCTTTAACACCAGCGTGATTAGCGGCCTTTCCATGTAAGGTATTATGGAGTTGTATAGGTCGTCGGTACCTTTTTTTGCAACCCTGTCAATAAAGGGTTCTAGTTTTGTGCTTATAATGTCCTCTATGGAGATGTTTTTTTGTTTACTTTCCGGCAGGTCCAGGTCGGCCGGGGTTACTACATTTGTGTGACCCATGAGGACTGCCCGTCTTAGGACATTTTCCAGCTCCCTTACATTCCCTGGCCAGTTATGGGCGCATAAATCTTTAATAGCCTCAGGGGAGAGAGTTTTGTGTTCTACTCCCATATCGTGACAGAATTTTTCTAAGAAGAAGTCTGACAGTACTTCAATGTCTCCTGTTCTTTCTCTAAGAGGGGGTAGCTTGAATGTAACTACATTTAAGCGATAGAGAAGGTCTTCCCTAAACTCACCGGCTTTTACCGCTTTGTCTAAATCTTTGTTAGTCGCCGTGATTATCCTTACATTAACTTTAATGGGGCTTTTTCCGCCAACTCTGTAGAACTCCTGTTCTTGAATAGCACGAAGCAGTTTAGATTGTACATCTAAGCTCATGTCTCCCACTTCATCTAAAAAGAGCGTGCCTCCATCAGCCAGTTCAAACTTTCCAGGGCGGGTTTCCGTAGCCCCGGTGAAGGCTCCTTTTTCGAAGCCGAATAACTCACTCTCCATTAGGTCCTTAGACACTGCTGCAGAGTTTACGGCAATAAAGGGCCCCTCATGTCGTTGGCTGTTGGAATAAATTATTTTTGCCAGG
>CBDUXU010000122.1:0-4572 GCA_965371285.1 uncultured bacterium
TGAAAAAGTATGGTTTGCTATCCAAAAACGCTATTAAAATATTTTTGTTATCCATAAAAAAAGCTCAAGCCCCCTCTTGTCACGCTGTCTATTTGTAAAACCAATTTTAACTTAACAATCATTTTTATTAAAAAAGACCATTAAACAATACTAGATAGAGTACCAAAAAAACATTAAAATAGTATTAATAATACATTAGTATTTATAAAGACCATTAAAAAACAAGGTTACTTTAAAATTACAATTCTTAGCTGGCATCATCCATTAAGCCGCCAAAATAGTTATCGCTGGTTTTATCTTTTTCTTCGTCAAACAAGATACATTTTGTCGGACACCTGCCGATTGACTCGTCATTTTGCGGAGTAGTGATGAAGTCGATTATAGCAAGGTTATTATCAACAATAATGGCATCTTCCACGGAACAATCCTGCACGCAGAGATTACAAGCAATACAGGCAACATCACAGGCTTTTTTGGCCGTTGCTCCCTTGTCCTCATTCTTGCAATATACAAATAATTTATGCTCAGGAGGATGCATCTCTATTAAGTCTCTTGGACAAATCTCGGCGCAATCAGTACAGCCGACACATTTATCATAAAAGATAACAGGCAAACCGTTATCATTCATAGCCATTGCATCAAACTCGCAGGATACAACGCAATCGCCATGGCCGTGACAAGCATAGGCGCAATCCTTCTCTCCCCCCGTTAGGTTGGCAGAAAGGCAGGTCTTCTCTCCCCTGTACTCAACACTTTTTCTTGTTTCTTTATCTCCGCCTTGACAAAGAAGCACTGCAATCATCTTCTCTTCTGCAACAGAGTCAACACCTAATATCTCAGCCAAGTCGTCAATAACCTGCTGACCACCGGGTGCGCAAGCTGTCATAGAAACTTTATCTTCTACAATTGCTTCTGCAAAACCCAGACACCCTGGCGTGCCGCAGGCGCCGCAGTTTGTCATAGGCAGTACATTCATTATACTTTCAATCCTAGGGTCTTCTTCTACCCTAAGTCTATTATCTGCTATTGTTAAACAAATGGCATAGAGAGCTCCAAGACCGCCCATTGCGCCAAATGCTATTATTAGTACTTCCATATATATTTACCTCCTTACTTCATATTACTTCAGAGTTACTTTTTTACTTCTTTGAAAAAAACTATACTTGAATCATTCCTGAAAAACCCATAAAAGCAAGAGCAAGCATTCCTGCTACAAGAAGAGTAATAGGAGCTCCTTCTAAACTTCTTGGCACTTCTGCAAACTCAAGTTCCTCACGAATACCTGCCATAATAACAAGGGCAAGTGTAAAACCTGCTCCTCCGCCTAAACCAAAAAACAAACTTTCCAATAAGGTATAACCGCGAAGAGCTTCAAAAAGTGCCAACCCTAAAATTGCACAGTTAGTTGTTATAAGAGGCAAGAATATTCCAAGACTCTTATAAAGGGGCGGACTGGTTTTTTTAATAAACATTTCAACAAGCTGCACAATTGATGCAATGGTAATAATAAAAGTTATGTTCTGCAAAAACGGAACATCGTAAGCAATAATAATATGATTATTAATAAGCCAGGTAAAAACAGCTGCCAATGTCATAACAAATGTAGTAGCCATACCCATATTAGCTGCAGTATCAATTTTTTTAGAAACTCCAAGGAACGGGCAAACTCCTAAAAAGTATACTAAAACCATATTACTTACAATAGATGCCGAAAGGAAAATTAAGATATAATCCATTATGCTCTCCTTTCTGCTCTTGCAATATTAACATAGTTAATTACTCCAACCATAATGCCTAAGGTCAGGAAAGCGCCTCCCGGGAGAAGCATAACAATCCAAGGTGTGAATACATCTGGACCTAAAATTACATATCCAAAAATGCTGCCGCTGCCAAAAACTTCCCTTATAGCACCAAGCAGGGCCAAACACCATGTAAAACCAATCCCAACGCCAAGGGCATCAATCATGGAAGGAATAAGTTTGTTCTTTGATGCAAAAAACTCCGCCCTACCCATAATCATACAGTTAACAACAATTAAGGGAACGTATGGACCAAGGGACTTTGCCAGGTCAGGAAGCATTGCTTTTAAAAATAAATCTGCAAGGCTTACAAACCCTGCAATAATTACAATATATGTTGGTATCCTAACTTGTTTTGGAATAAACCCTGCAACTAGGGACACCAGCGAGCTAGATGAGAACACAACAAAAGCTGTTGCTAGTCCCATTGCGAGCCCGTTCTCAGCTGAGTTAGACACAGCCAAAGCAGGACAAAGACCCAGGAGCATCTTTGTAACCTGGTTCTCGTCATAAATCGACTGCATAAACAGTTTGCGATAAGTAATTTCTTTTTTTTCAGCCATAATCAAATCCTCCAGCTATATAGTGAAAAAAGTTTAAAACTTTTTTACTTTTTATTTCTCAAGTGCTAATAGCAATTCTATGGTGCCAAAATTTATTGCATTTACAACAGCCTTACTGGTAATAGTTGCCCCGGATATTGCTGTTATCTCGTTGTTCTTGTCGGACTTTCTGTTCTTGATGTAAGTAACCTTTGGAAGAAGATAAAGCCCTGTAAATTGATCCTGAAACGGAGGCTCTTCCATCTTTGTACCCAGTCCCGGGGTTTCTATATGCTCAACTACAGTATAAGTAAGCAGTCTCTTTTTGTCTATGTTAAGACCCATCATAATCTTAACAGCTGCCGAGTAACCCGGTGCCTGAGTCAGGTAAGCATAACCTACAGTGTTACCACCCTTATCGATGCCTTCAAAATACTGTATCTGTTTGACTTTTCCATCTATTGAAATTTCTTTCTCGACTATCTTATAATCATCTGCTCCGTCAATAACAGAGAAGATTGCTTTCTTCTCTGCAATAAGCCTGTTAATTTCAATTCTCGGTTCTGCAAATATAAAAAAACCTGCAAGCCCTAAACCTACAAACAGTGAGGTTACGGTAAGCGCTGTTATCATTCCATAGGGTGAATTCTTAAAGCTCATCTACTTAATCTCCTTTTCCATAAGATCTTCACCAAACACCACTGGGCGAGTCCATGAGTTTAAAAGAGGCACTATGGAGTTTGCAAAAAGTATTGAATACATAACTCCCTCCTGCAGTCCGCTAAAGAGTCTAATAAGAACCGTAATAAAACCTGCCAGCACTGCAAAAATTATTTGTCCCTTTGGTGTTACCGGTGAAGTAACCATATCGGTTACCATAAACCATGCACCAAGCATTGCACCGCCAGAGAGTATATGAAAAAGAGGGTCTCCATATTTATCGGGGTTATACCACCAAAAAATTCCTGCGAATAATGCAATAGAACCCAGGTAAAAAAGCGGCATCTTCCAGTTAACATAACCCTTGTACCTTAAATAAAGTCCTCCAAGGAGAATCAGTACTGCGCTAGTTTCGCCAAGGGAGCCGGAAACATTACCAAAAATCAGTCCCATATATTCAGTAGTTTGACCTTCAAACTTCATAAGCCCCAATGGAGTTGCTGCCGATACTCCGCTAAAACTCTCAAAGGGGTCTACCCATGTTGTAATCTGCACCGGATAGGCAGCCTGAAGAAATGCCCTACCTAAAAGTGCCGGATTAAAAATATTGTAACCCAATCCTCCAAAAATATACTTCCCTAAACCAATTGCAAAAGCTCCGCCAACTGCTGCTCCAAAAACAGGAAAAGTCGGAGGCAATGTAAGGGCGAGGAGGAGTCCTGTAATTATTGCACTGCCATCGGCAAGCCTGTTTTTTTGTTTATTAATTTTCTGCAAAACATATTCTGTTCCCATACAACTCAGAACGCATGTAGCAATTACAATAAAAGCATCGAGGCCGAAAAAATAAACACTTGCAAGAGTTGTTGGAAAGAGAGCAAGAATAACATTGTGCATAATCTTCGGCACACTATCTTTAACTAAGAAGTGCGGTGAAGATGAGACAACAAGGTTCTCTACATAACCGGCAGGTTTCTTAGGTGGTTTCTTTGTAGCTGGGGCAGCCGGTGCTTTCTTAGGCGCAGGTTTATCACCTTCAGCGCTAGAAGCTTCTCCCTCAGTACCAGTTTCTTTGGCTTCTTTAGCCGCTTTTCTTGCTGCGACCACAGCCTGCGCCTTAGCTATCTTTTCTTCCCTGGTAAGCAGAGCCTTTGGAGAGCCGTCACCTTCTTCAGAAGTAGCTACATTTTCAGAAGTCTTTACATCCCCGCTGGTCGTAACCTCTCCGGATGTAACTACCTCTTCGCTTGTTTTCGTAGTTTCTACCTTTTCAGCTTCTGCATTCTCTTTATTATTTTTTTCTTCTTCTTCGCTCATAATTCCTTTTGCTAAAAAATTTTATTTACAAAACTTAAGCTCCAACAGTTTCTTTCTCTTCTTCTGCTCTCGCAGCAGTTTTCTCTGCTGCCTCCTCTGCTGCTCTCTCGGCAGACTTTGCATTTTGAATTCTTAACTGCGTCTTGCCAACTCTAATCCACTCTACAAGAGGCCTCTTAGACGGACAAACATAGGCGCAGCAGCCACACTCAATACAACTCATACCTTGTATATGGTCAAACTGCTCGGTCTTT
>CBDUXU010000123.1:0-4466 GCA_965371285.1 uncultured bacterium
AAAATCCCTCGTCTCTTAGAAGAGAGTCGGTTATGCTACCGCTTGATTTATCATCACCTCTAAGTGACATAAATCTTTCTACATACTTCCCGATTAAATCTGTTTCAATATTAACAGTACTACCCTTTTTCTTCTCATCCAGTGTTGTCTTCTCTAAAGTATGGGGAATTATTGCCGCCCTGAAACCATTCTCCGTTAAGTCTGCTACAGTTAAACTAATCCCATCTATTGCCACTGAGCCTTTCCTGACTAAATGAGGAAGAAACTTAGACGGTATAGTAACCTCAATCTCAATATAGTCGCCCTCACCACTGCTAACCTTTTTAATATCTCTAATGGTGCCCGGAGTATCGACATGGCCTGTAACAAGATGGCCGCCAAGGGCTTTCCCCATTGCAAGAGCCCCTTCCAGGTTTACCCGGCTCCCCTCTCGAAGTTCGCCAAGAGTAGTTACCTTTAAAGTCTCCCCTGCTACATCTGAGGTGAACTGCCCGTCAGTCTTACCTGTCACAGTCAAACAAACACCGTTTACAGCAATGCTGTCTCCTATGTTTACGCTGCCAAGCTCAAGAGAAGTTGCAACGGTTATTTTACCACAACCGCCGGTTTTTTTAAAGCTCCTCACTGTCCCTATATCTTCAATTATCCCTGTAAACATACAATAAATCCCGTCAATTAGATTTGGTAGGTTTGACCTCTTATATTTGCTCTACCTAATTTTCCCTTCTATTAATATATCATCGCCAATTTCAGTGATAGATTTGTCTTTTATACTAAGGGCCTTGTTAATATTTTTTATATCTAATCCAGTGACAGCACTCACCCCGTCTCCGCCAATGAGTTTTGGAGCTACAAATAGTTTAACTTCGTCAACAAGACCTTCTTTTAAGAGGCTCCCTGCCAGGTGAGCTCCTCCTTCTACTAAAATAGAGTTTATACCTTTCCCGGCTATATCTTTAAGGGCTGACTTTAAACTAAAACCGCCTTTGGTTTCCGGCAAGGTAACTAAATCCACTCCATGAGATAAAAACCTTCTTCCCTTTGCCTTAGAAGAATTTTTTGAAGTATAAAGTATCGCCCCCCTGCCCTTTTTAAAAACCTTAGAAGAGAGACTGGTCTCTAACTTTAAATCCATAATAATAGGTACAGGACTCAAAGAACCGCTAATTCCTCTTACATTTAACTGAGGGTTATCATGAATAACCGTCCCGGCGCCTGCCATAATACCATCTGCCTTACTTCTAAGTTCGTGAACCATGCGGCGGGAAGCTTCTCCTGTAATCCACTTTGACTGGCCGTTAGAGGTTGCAATCTTCCCGTCTAAAGTCATGGCAAGCTTTAATGTTACATAGGGAAGCCCTCTTGTATGCACTTTTACGAATGCAATATTCAAGTCCCTGCATTCAGCTCGCAAGACCCCCCCGATTACCGTTATACCATTTTTCTTAAGGACCCTTGCTCCCTTGCCGCTAACCTCAGGGTTTACATCCTTCATACCGAAAACAACTTTTTTAATACCGCTTTCAATTATAAAATCCGTACAGGGCGGGGTTTTTCCATAATGACAGCAAGGCTCAAGTGTTACATAAAGGGTAGCTCCCTTTAAACTGCCTTTAACGCTTTTTATGGCATTGATTTCTCCGTGAGGGGCTCCGGCTCTTTTATGCAGCCCTCTGCCGACAATTAGCCCTTTCCTGACTACAACCGCGCCAACCATAGGGTTAGGGCTTACATGACCCTCACCTCTAACTGCCAGAGCCAGGGCCTCTCTCATAAATTTTTCGTGCGTGTTTTTCATTATATCTTTTTATCATTATAAATCATTATAAAAGGTTGCTTAGTGTAGTTTAAATGTTAAATTGAAGATCAAAGATAGAGTGGGAGGGAGTGAGGGGTGCTATTTCTTCTTTGTCTTATTCTTAACTGAACTGCCTGCAGGAATCTTACCTTTATTACCTAACAAATCTTTAAGCTCTGTCATAAATTCATTGATATCCCTAAACTCCCTATAGACAGAAGCAAACCTGACATAAGCAACCTCATCGAGCTGTTTCAGCTCCTCCATAACAGCTGCCCCTACCTCATTGCTGGATACTTCCTTCTCTCCCCATTCAATAAATTTAACTTCCAGTCTCTCAACGGATTTCTCAATTTCTTCAGAACTAACGGGGCGCTTTTCACAGGAAGTCTTTATTCCAGAATAAATCTTAGTACGATCAAAACTCTCCCTTGTACCGTCTTTTTTAACAACCGTAGGGTAACTGTCTTCCACCCTTTCATAGGTAGTAAACCTCTTGGAACAGCCAAGACACTCCCTTCTCCTTCTTGTGATGTTACCATCCTGAGAAAGTCTCGAGTCTATAACCTTATCTTCAATATGTGCGCAAAACGGACATTTCATTTTCCAGTTACCTTCTTAAGTAATGTAATCAATATACAAAAAAAACTACATAAAAACAAGGACTTAGTAAATTTAGTCTATCCCTGCACTCTTGCCGGTAAACCTGAGAAATTTAAGTTTTGACTTAAGCTTTTCCATGATATTGTACTTACCATTTTTGATGTCATCCAATATGGTAAAAACAACGGGAATAACTATTAAAGTGAGAACCGTGGCAGTAAAAAGCCCTCCTATAGTGGCAATAGCCATTGGGGCGCGAGACTCACTCCCCGGGCCAATACCAATGGCAGTCGGCAAAACCCCAAAGATGGTAGAGAAGGCAGTCATGAGAACCGGCCTAAGCCTAACAGGCCCGGCAGTTAAAACTGCGTCCCTTGCAGACTTCCCCTTCTCCATTAACTTATTAGTATAATCTACTAATATTATTGAGTTTTTAGTAACCAGACCTACAAGTAAAACAAGACCTATAAGACTATATATATTAATGGTGCTGCCCGTTAGAAATAGTGCTCCTAGTGCCCCGATTACGCTAAGGGGGAGAGCAAGCATTACTGTAAAAGGGTGCATAAAACTCTCAAACTGAGCACCCAAGACCATATAAGTCACCAAAAGAGCCAAAAAGAGCACTAAGAGAGTTTGCCCACCAGACTCCTTAAATGCCTCTGCGCTACCTGCCAAGGCTGTTGTGAAGCCGTCAGGCAGTGTGCGGCCAGCTATCTCATTCATGTCTTCTATGGCAGAGCCAAGGGTCTTATCACCTACAGTATTAGCAGTAATAGTAATGCTCCTTTGACCGTCACGGCGGTTAATTACGCTAAGGGCAACGCTCTCATCTACAGTAACCAGAGTTCTAAGCTTAACCAGTTCTCCTCTGCTATTCTTAACTGACACCTCTCCAATATCGCTGGGGCTTTCCCTATATGGGGTATCAAGCTTTATGCGGACATCAAAACGGTCTCCTCCGTCCTTAAATGTAGTTACATTAGCCCCTCCTATGAGGGTGCTTAATGCGCGGGAGATGTCCAGTGTGCTTACTCCCAGCTCCGCCGCCTTCTCCTTATTAATATGTACCTGAAGCTCAGGAAGGCCTAAATCATAGTCAGTATCTACATCTATGATTCCCTCAATTTGTTTAAACTCCTCTACCATGATGGTTACATATTTATTAAGGCTTACCATATCGGGGCCTTTAATTATAAATTGAAAGGGAGCCCCTCGCCTGCCGCCAAAACTTGTGCTGCCGCCTTGTACAAATGCCTTCACTCCCGGCTCCTTGGCAAGCTCCCTTCGAACCTTATTAACTATTTCAGCCTGAGAGTCTTCTCTTTGGTCTTTATCTTTAAGGCGGACAAACATAATACCCTTATGTACAGTTGCATTACCACCTAAGCCAATTGCAGCAAAAAAGCCTTTTATACCGTCTATTCCCATCAAGGCCTTCTCGTTTACCTTCAGCTTTGAGTCAGTATAATCAATTGTTGACCCTACAGGGGTTTGAAAGCTAATCATCATTCTCGACTGATCCTCTTTGGGAATAAACTCTTTACCTATAAACGGCCATATAAAAAGGCTCGTTACAAATATACCCAGGGCCAAAAGAACTGTAAGCCTTCTCCGCCCCATTGCGAACCCTAAAGCTACTTTATATTTTTCTTCTATATAATTATAAAAATCTTCGGACTTCTGATAAAACTTTCCTTTTTTCTTTTCTACTTTCAAAAATTTAGAACAAAGCATGGGGGTCAAGATAAGGGCAATGAAAGTAGAAATAACCGTTGCAATAGCGGCAGTTATACCGAACTCATAAAAAAACCTTCCCGTTATTCCAGACATTAAAGCAACTGGAATAAAAACAGCAACAAGAGCTAAGGTAGATGCAATTGCCGCAAAGGCAATTTCGCTGGTACCACTCTGTGCACCCTCTACGGCGCCTGCGCCTTGGGTTCTATGACGATAAATATTCTCTAAGACAATAATAGAATCATCTATAACAATACCTATTGCCAAAGTAAGAGCAAGCATTGTCATAGTGTTAAGAGTGAAACCTAAATAATAAATCCAAAGA
>CBDUXU010000124.1:0-4434 GCA_965371285.1 uncultured bacterium
ATAATCAGGCTTTTGCAGTGTACTCACTGCCGCTTGCTTCAACTAGGTCGTCAAAGTCCTTGAGCTTTGCGTTAATAGTTGGGGCTTCCTTCATCTTGCCCTCTAAAGCCTCAAGGGTTTTGAGCCCGTTACCAGTGATGGAAATAACAATTGACTCTTCCCTGTTAATCCTACCTGACTCAATTAGTTTTATTGTGCTACCGAGGGTAACTCCTCCTGCGGTTTCTGCAAACACGCCTTCCGTCTCAGCAAGAAGTTTCATTGCGTCTACAATTTCCTCGTCAGAGACATCTTCTGCCCAGCCGCCACTCTCTCTCATAGTCTTGGCAGAATAAAAACCATCTGCAGGATTGCCTATTGCCAAACTTTTGGCAATAGTATCTGCCTTAACAGGTTTAATATGTTCTTCCCCTGCCTTAACAGCATTTGTAATAGGGGCGCACCCGGTGGCCTGTGCTCCAAAGATTTTTGCCTTGTTCTCTTCAACAAGCCCTAGTTTATGAAACTCATTAAAGGCCTTGCCTATCTTTGTTATTAAGGATCCACCTGCCATAGGCACAACAATGTTCTGCGGTACCTTCCAGCCAAGCTGTTCCATTATTTCATAACCGAAGGCCTTAGAGCCTTCTGCGTAATAGGGCCTTATATTTATATTAACAAAAGCCCAACCATACTTACCGGCAATCTCGCTGCAAAGACGGTTTACTTCATCATAAGCGCCTTTAATTTTAACAACCTTAGCGCCGTAAACAATTGTGCCGGCAATTTTTGTCTTCTCCAAATCTTCAGGGATGAATACAAAACTCTCCATACCAACAGACGCTGCGTTTGCAGCTACGGAGTTTGCAAGGTTACCGGTTGATGCGCAGGCCACTACCTTAAAACCTAACTCCCTGGCCTTACTGATTGCGCAGCTCACCACCCTATCCTTAAAAGAAAGAGTTGGATAATTTACTGCGTCGTTTTTAAGGTAGAGTTCTTTTACTCCCAGTTTTTTTGCCAGGTTGTCGGCCTTTATAAGAGGGGTATAACCTACCTGAGCTCCAACCGTAGGCTCGCCTTCTAGGGGAAGCAGCTCTTTGTACCTCCACATGTTAGTAGGTCTTGACTCTATTAATTCCCTTGAAATTACTTTTTTAATTTCATCGTAATTATAGTCAACCTCAAGAGGGCCGAAACAATATTCGCAAACATGGAGTGCTTCCTTGGGATATTCCCTCTCGCACTCGCGACATTTTAAACCTTTTACAAAACCCATAAACTTTACCTTCTTCCCAGACCGAGTCTGTTTTCCAGACTGCGTCTGTTTTCTAATAAAACAAAACTATTCATTTATTTTCTTGTACCTTAGACTGCTGAAATATTTTGACACACTACCTTATAGTTTTTTACCCATAAAAAAACCTCTTGTCATCATTGTGATAAATGATAAGAAGAGGTACTATTAGTTCAATACACCCTTCTCATCTTTGCAGGACTTTCGGTAACAAAGTAGTTTATACTTTGCCGACCTACCTGCTGGAATTAGCACCTGACATCTTAACAGTTTTTAAAACTGCCCCTGATCGGTTGCTGTGGTTTCATAGGGCCAAATCCCTCCACCACTCTAAATAAGAAGTTATCTAATATTCAATTGTAAGTTCGTATTCTAAGGCTATAGTAGGTCAAAGTCAAGTATTTTAAGATAGGGCTTTAACTGAGCCATTTTTAAGATTTTCTATCTACCCCTCCTGCTGAGTAAAGAGAGTTTTGTAAGTAAAATACAAGGTAGTCATAACTGAGCCTAAAATCAATAATACTGTCGGGCCAACCAGTATCATAACACTCTGTTCTGCCTGGGCAGCACCAAAGGACTGAGTAAAAAGTCCCATTATAATCCATGTGAATGGATAGAAAAAACCGCCGATACCAAGGCAGGTGGAAGTGATGTATTTGACTTTCTCGGTGGCTATTGTAGCAGATAACATAAGCGATACTAAGATTACCAATAAACCAATCCCCATAGCATGTATATGGCCACGAACAAGCCTTTTGTGAGCTAGTGCTTCCAAATCTTCGCCGCCTTTTGCGTGGTGGTCAGGACCGCCATGGGACTCACCACTGCCTGACATAACCATACTGGTTTCGGCAGGCATATTATCATTGTGGTTATCTTTATTATTTATTTGGGTATCAGTAGAACCGTGGTGGGAGTCAGTGCCTGCCTTCTTTGCCATAGTCTCTTCGCCGTGGCTGTGACTGCCTGTGCCGGAAGCGTGGGCAGTAGGGACTATGGATAGTCCCGCCAATGATAGTCCCTCTGAGGGTATCTCTATATTAACCTCAGCCATTACCTTGTGCAGAAATTCATGTTGGGTTTTAATAAACATTACCCAGAGCATTCCAAAAACTATTGTTGCTAAGCCGAGAACAATCCCCACTCGAACAGGGCGTATCATATCTATAAAATTATTCATATATGCATAGTAACATCTTTTAATAAAAAAGTGCATAAACAGATAGGCATAGACCTGAGTCTCATGACCCCCAATAAAAAAGAGGCATGTCTTTAAAAAAGACACGCCTCAAACTTCGGTTTTGAACTACTTAAATCTAAGCGGCTCTGGAAATACTTGCTACATCTTTGTGGCTGCAAGTTTTCTGGTGAACCAATAAATCAGTCTCACCGATAAACTCCGTACCACAACCTTCACACCTTCTGGTATAATTACCTATAACTGTGAATGCACCTAGAACAAACAACCCGATAAAAGCAGCTACAACCGGCAATAAATATGCAAATGCTGACATAATCTCCACCTCCTTGTATTGTTCATTTATTAACTGTCTTCATTTTACCATAGATAAAACTTCTGTCAAGAAGATATGTCAAAATATTGACTCCTTAACTTACTGTTTTAGTAGGGTATTTTTAGGTCTTCATGTCTGCGCCACCTATACTTAGGTTTTGAAATTAAACCCGATTCGGTTGCTGAAAAAAGCAGCTCTAAGGCATCTTTTAGTATTAAAGTTTGCTGCTCTTTAAACCCTACCTCACCCATTGCGTGGCCCATTGGCCATCTAAGAAACAGAGTTCTTGGAGGTTTAACTGACTCTGTAAATTTAAGCATTGTAGAAACTCCAACTGTAGGAATTCCGCCCCTCTCAATTACTCTCCCTATCAATCCAACGGATCGATTACAGGTTCCTCAGCCGGGAACCAATAAAACGCAATCTACATTATCATCAATTAACATTTGTAAAATCTGCTCTGAACTTTTATCAATTAACTCACCAACAAGTTTTCCCATTATATGCCCCATAAATCCAAAATCATTTTCAGAGACACTTCCAATCTCTCCACTCTCTTCCAACTCGCGAAGCCTGTCAATAGGAAACACAAGGTTGATATCCTTGTCTGCATCACTATGGTCATAATAGTCATGAGTTATCATTAACTCACTCTTTATACTGGCAGATGGTACTACCCTAAAACTAGCATCACCATCAGAGTTTTTCATATCAAAAGGTTTATCGGTTTTAAGATGCACTCCTGCCGTGGTAATTATTGCAACGCGGCATTCTTTCAAAGGTTTCAATAAAGGCGTTAAAACCAAACCTCTTTTCACTTCATCTTCTACAATTAGAGATTCAATAGTGTTACCTTTTTTATCACCTGAAACCATACTCTTATCAACGAGCCTCTCCAGGAGTGAAGGGAAACGGGTAAATATTTTTGCTAAAATTTTAGTAAAAAACCTTCTCATATATTTATAAACTTACCTCTGTATATTTTTTAAAAAAACTTCAATCAATTAAGCTTTAAACAATTTCAATCGAAGTGCGTTACTCACTACACTTACCGATGAGAGACCCATAGCAGCGGCTGCGAATATTGGATTAAGAAGTAAACCGTAAAAGGGGTAGAGAACGCCTGCAGCAACAGGGATAAGGACAGCATTATAGAAAAACGCCCAAAAAAGATTCTGCCTGATATTTCTTATTGTTGCCCGGCTCAGTTTAATTGCAGTGACTATATCCATCACATCACCCTTAATAAGGGTAATGTCAGAAGACTCTATGGCTACATCAGTACCTGTGCCTATGGCTATTCCTACATTTGCTTTTGTGAGGGCCGGGGCGTCGTTAATACCGTCTCCAACCATTGCCACAACAGTTTTATCTAACTGAAAAGTTCCAACAACTTTTGCCTTATCCTCAGGCAAAACCTCTCCCTCCACTTCATCTATGCCGACCTCGCCGGCAATTGCATTTGCAGTGGTCTTGTTATCACCTGTAAGCATAACAACCCTAATGCCCATATCTTGAATTCTACTGACGGCTTTTATAGAATTCTTTTTCCGTGTCTCTGCCACTGCACTACCCCCGGCACTCGCCCCGTCAACACAGACGAACAGCGGGGTTTTACCAGCCAGTGAGAGAGACTCCCCCCGG
>CBDUXU010000125.1:0-4258 GCA_965371285.1 uncultured bacterium
TTCGGAAGATAGCGACCAAAGTATTGATGACGGTTACGGGAGCGCAGAAGATTTAATAAAAGATATAGATAAAGACATAAAAGAAGATAGCCATTCATTTGAAGAGACAGGTGAGGAGTTCGGTGATGAAACAGGTAGAGAAGAGTCGCCTGAAGAAATGGTAGCAGAAGAAGCTCCTGAAGTGGTAGTAGAAGAATCAGTAGAGACTCAAGAGGTAGAGTTGCCGGAAGAAAAAGTAGAAGAGGTTCAAGAAGAAGCTCCTGAAGTAGTAGATGATGAAGAAACATCTTCTGAGGTAGATACAGAAATCCCTATCAATTCCGGTAATGAGTCTAATGATAATGGCGAAGAGACAAAAGCGGAGACAGAGGTTCAAGAGAAAGCAGTAGAAGAGAGAGAAACTGAAGTAGAGCCAAATCACTCTGTCCCTGCTTCTAAGCCTTCTGTTGTTATTCATAATATGGTTGCTGATTTGGAGGCCGGCAAGCTTAAGGGAATTGAAAGTCTTAAGGATGGTGAGAGCGAGACGGTACCAGGTGGCAGTGAAACTGTTGATAAAGTAATTAAAACAGAAGAACCAATTGAAAAAGAAGAAACGGTAAAGCCCAAAAAATCAATTTTTGGAAGGGCGTGGAGTGCAGTGACAAAAATGATTAAGAAGTTTATAACAGGGAGGACCGACTAAGTGGCAAATGAAGAATTTGACGGGGAATTAAAACAACTTATAGAAGCTCTTATTTTTGCTGCAGACCATCCCCTAAGTGTAGATAAACTTGCAAATGTAATAGAGAGCGCCGAGAGGGAAGATATTAAAAAGGCCCTTGAAGAACTCTCCGGTGATTACGCAGAAGGCAGAGGCCTTGTACTCTCGGAGGTGGGGGGAGGTTTTCAGCTCCGCACCAGGCCTGAACATGCACCGTGGATAAAAAGATTTTTTAAAGTTGGATTGCAGAGAATTTCAAAACAGGCAATGGAGGCAATGGCAATTGTTGCATACAAACAGCCTGTAACCAGGGGCGAGTTAGAAGAAATTCGCGGCGTTGATTCGGGAGGCGTTTTAAAAGCCCTGCTGGACAAAAGATTAGTAAAAATAGTTGGTAAAAAAGATGTGCCGGGAAGGCCTGTAGTGTATGGAACTACAAAAGAGTTCCTGGAAGTTTTTGACCTAAAAGGTCTTATGGACCTGCCAACCTTAAAAGACATAGAACTATTAAAAGAAGACGAGGAAGAGGGTTTTCAGGAAGGGCTCTTTGAGTCTCGCCGAGGGGGTATGTTAACCGACGAAGAGATGCAGGCAGAGTTAGAAGTAGAAAAACTTTTATCAGAAGCAGAAGCGAAAAAGGAAAAAACAAGCAGCACCAATGATGGTGATGAGGCGCAAGATTTAGAAGAAGATGATGAAGAAGGGCTTGAAGAAAGTGATGAAGATATAAATGTAGAGTTGGACAGGGTCTTAGCAGAATCAAAAGAGACACTGGACGCAGCTTCTATTGAACAAACAAATAAACAAGACGAGCCAGATGAGAAATTTGACTCAGAAAGCGAAGATGAAGATGAAGATGAAGAATACAAAGAAGAGTCCGACGACCAGTCGGAAGAAAAAACCGAGTTGGAGGGACGCCAGTCCGAGCCGGACAGCCAGTCCAACCAAGACGACCAGTCCGAGCCGGAAGAAGACAGAGACAACGAAGAAGAGTCCGACGAGTCACAAGAAGATAACAAAGACGACGACCAGCGAGACCAGAACCGATAAGGTTCAATCCAAAAGACAAACAGGTACCAAAGGGGTTGTTACTCAAACGGCTAAAAGGGGGTCAAGGCCTCTAAGGGTAGCTTCTGCTAAAGTTGATGGAGTTAAGGTTAAAAAAACTCCTACCAAAAGGCCTACACTAAAAAGCACCCCTACTAATGAAGTGAGGCTTCAAAAACTTATAGCCAGCGCAGGTATTACATCTCGCCGTAAGGCAGAAGACCTTATAACAGACGGATTTGTGAAGGTAAACGGAAGAACTGTCGTCAAACTTGGCACTAAGGTTGTCGTAGGGAGGGATATGGTAACAGTTCGCGGAAAAAACATTACCCACCACGCAACCAAAGAGAGAGTTTACCTGGTACTGAACAAACCTCGCGGTTATATAAGCGCAGTAGAATCTGATAAAAATAAAAAAGACTCCCGTCCTGTAGTTACTGACTTGGTAAAAAAAGTTAAAACTCGCCTGTTCCCTGTGGGCAGACTTGACTACGACGCCGAGGGGGTGCTGCTTTTAACTAACGACGGGGAGTTGACCAATAAACTCATCCATCCAAGCAGCCACGTGGAAAAAACTTATATGGTTAAAGTGCGTAATGTCCCCAAGGAAAGAACCCTGCAGAAGATGGAAAGAGGCATCCACCTGGATGACGGCAAAACCCTTCCGGCAAAGGTTAAGTTTGTAAAAAGCACAAAGGAAAATTCCTGGATTGAGATTACCGTCACAGAAGGAAGAAACCACCTTATAAAAAGAATGTGCATGGCAGTCGGCCACCCTGTTCAGAAAATCAAACGAATTAACTTTGCAGGAATCAGGCTAAAAACCCTAAAGCTTGGCGCTTACAGAAGCCTGACAGCCAAGGAGTTTGAAACACTTATGGAAAGTGTTGGCGGGTAGGGTGTGTAAGCCTCCTCTCCCCTAGTGGGAGAGGACTGAGGAGAGGGGGTAGTTTTATTTAGGCACTGTTAATCCCCTTCGATAAACTCAGGACAGGCTCAGGATGAACGGTTTTAATTTATTAAGTTCTATAAAAAATGATTAAAAAAAAATTTACGAAAGTAATTTTTTAGTATCTATAAAAGGAGTAATAAAAAATCTTGGTGTGCCAAGTTTTTTAGCATAAATGACGACAAAAACAATAAACATACTTCCTAAAATACTTGCCACTAAAATCGCCGCAGGCGAGGTAGTGGACAGGCCTGCTTCGGTTGTTAAAGAGTTAATGGAGAACTCTCTTGACTCAGGGGCAACGGAGATTTCCGTCTACATTGAAGATGGCGGCAGGAGTTTGATTAAAATTATAGATAACGGATGCGGCATGAGCCCCGAAGATGCCCCCGTTGCTTTCATGCGTCATGCTACCAGCAAACTTACCACCGAAAGAGACTTGGAAAACATACATACAATGGGTTTTAGGGGCGAGGCTCTGCCGAGCATAGCCTCGGTTTCCAGAGTAACGGTCAGGACAAAAGAGAAGGGCCAGGTCTCGGGAACAAAGGTAATAGTAGAAGGAGGAGGAGAAGCTGAAGTCTCTGCCGATGGATGCCCGGAGGGAACCACCGTAGAAGTTAGAGATATATTCTATAACACTCCTGCAAGGTATAAGTTCCTTCGCTCTGCCCAAACAGAGTTTGGTTATATCTCGGACGTAGTGAAGAGAATTGTTTTGTCTCACCCGGAAATTCGCTTTCGTTTTGTACATAATACTAAAACCATAATCGACGCAGTCAGAGGGGACCTTAAGTCCCGCATAGCAGATATCTTTGGAAAAGATGTAATTACTAATTTGGTTTCCGTAAACTCAAAGTCCCCTAACTCCAGAACAGATGACACGGTGATTACCGGTTATGTCGCCCGCCCCGATGTTTCATATACAACCCTAAAAGGCATGAATGTATATATTAATGGCCGTTGGGTTCGCGACAAGGCAATAACCAGGGCAGTTGTTGACGGCTTTAGAGGAACAATAGAACACAGGCGCTATCCTTTCTGCATTCTAAATATTAGTTTCCCCTATTCAGACATTGATGTAAATGTCCACCCTGCCAAAAGTGAAGTTAAGTTTAAGAACCCTTCCGCTGTTTTTAATGCCGTCAAAGGCGCCGTAAGCGGTGCTATCGGCTCTGTTGGAATCGGAGGCAGCGGCGGCTTCCTGGGTGACAGGGAAGGCAGGCCTCTTAGTATGCCGGGAAGGTCGGGAGCTTCGCCGTCTAGTCCCCCGCCGGGCGTTTCTACTCCTAGTTATGGCGGGTCTTCTGCAAATTATTCAAAAGGCATGAGAGACGCTATTGGTGATGTCAGTAGCGGAGGAATTAAAAATACTCTTCGCGAAACTTATAGAGGGGTTAATGAAGATGTTATAATAAAACATAACAAAAATTTTGGTGAACAAACAAAGGCGGATTTTCATTCTACCGAGGAGGGCATTGTAACTCCAGAGTTCTTGGAGATGGAAATTGTAGGGCAAATTTGGGGAGAGTTTTTAGTTACAGAACTGCCAGCCGGCG
>CBDUXU010000126.1:0-4231 GCA_965371285.1 uncultured bacterium
AGAACAAAGGGGTCTTCAGTAAACCCCGTACCGTGAGTTTTTCTGGGAGCGCCGCCAAGACCCGATAGAAACATTCCAGCTATTAATAGTAACATACCACCGCCGTATAGAAAAGGCTGTAATGCAGCAATTTTCTCTGCCGCTACGGCTTTAAATCTTCCTCTGGTAACAAAATAGGCATAACCCATCATTGCCAGAGCCAGGCTCGTTACCGTGCCGTGATAGTGAGCCGGTATTCTCAAATCGTTTCCAAACCCGCTGTAGGCAATTAAAACTCCCACTGTATATATTGCTATTGAAAACACCATGGAAGAGAAGGCTATATTGGACCAGTCTTTGTTAGTGTTTTTAAGTATAACCCAGCCGTGGATAAATACGGGAATACCCAAACCGAATGCATAAACCGATTCGGATAATATTTTAGAAGTTCTTGAAATTGGGTCTAAAAAAATTGGAAATATAAAAAGTAAAATTGCGGAGACGAGCAGTGCCCTGTTTGAGAACTTTAATATTTTTGTAAACTCCAAACTCTCATGTCCAAGTTTGCCTCGAAGGCAGTGCCAAACATAGACAAGCAGGGTGCCGTTTAAAATTTGCTGAATATGGCCCGGTGTCCAGTAGAGCCTCTCATATAGTTCGTTAGGAGTCTCACCATATCTGTTTATCATCAATGCGATTATTAAAGATAAGAACATTACTGTTGCTATTAAAACAGTTGTAGCTATCGTGTCATCAAGCACATCTTGGCTGTTAAAAATATCAAAAGCTTCTTTCAAATAGTAAAAAATATTTATTGAAAAGCCGAAAAAGAAAAAACCTAAACCTGAAAAGAATATAGGGTCTATGATCGTAGGCACATAGTTATTAATTACCATGACGCCCTCTGCCCTGAAAACAGAAACAAGAACTAAGGCTGCACCGGTAATGGCAAAGTAGTTAGCTATAGTCGGTACGGTTTTTTTAAATCTAACAGACCACAATACAATTGTAAAACTCATTAGGAAAAAGAGGATTGCATTAATGACATGGCCGGCAAGGGCGTAGTAGAAAAAGTCCTGCGGAAAATAATCTGCAATCGGGCTTCTGCTCATTCCAAGGAAAAAAGCAAGACCTCCTCCTATACCTAACACCGTGATAGAGAGTTTGAACCATTTATATGTATATTCTGAGATTGTCATTAGGTGTTTTTTAAAAGAGCTGAAAACTAGACGGCATCTACCACCATAGTAGTAAATATGATAGTAAGATAAATGATGGAATAGAAAAATAACATCATGTTGCATTCATCTTTAGACATGTAGAATTTTGCTGCAAGTACTAAAAAAATAATACCTGTAACAACGGCGCTTATTAAATAAATTTGTCCTGCCATTTGGGCGTAATAAGGAATCACTGAAACAGGAATAAGCAGTATTGTATACAGTAATATGCGCAGTTTTGTTGCAGGCACTCCCTTAGCAACCGGTATGACAGGAACTTTTGCTTTTGCATATTGATCTTTATATTTTAGCGCAAGACTTAATGCATGTGGCTGTTGCCAAAGGGCTACTATGCCAAATAATATAAGTGCTTCAGTTGTCACAGCATTGCTAGCTGCTATGTAACCAATAAGAGGAGGCATAGCACCGGCAATTCCGCCCACTTGGTTTGCCCAAGGAGAACGCCTTTTCATCCAAAGAGTGTAGACCACTACATAACCAAAAACTGCACTTAAAGTAGCTATTGCAGTGATAGTGTTTACAAAAACCATATGGATAGAAACACCAATAACCACAAAAGAGAGAGCTACAATTAAAGCGTGGTTTGGTTTAATTATCCCTGCAGCAAGACCTCTTTTTTGAGTTCTTTCCATTAACTGGTCAATATCTCTATCTATGTAGTTATTGAGCATTGCTGATCCAGCTGTGGCAATTGCAAGTCCTACTAGAGTAGCAAGGACTAAGTTAAACCCGGCTTCCGAGGAACTAGCAAAGGTAGCTCCGCCAAGGTATAGCCCTCCTAATGCAGAAACAATAACAAGGGAAACAATTCCAGGTTTAGCTATTACTAACCAGTGACCAAAAGTTGCTTTAGTTGTTCCGTCCGTCATCATATCTGTTTTTGTGAATGAATCTTCTATCATTTATTATTATTCCTTTGGACCTTTGTTTTTTTCAAAATAAAATGGTGTTGCTTTATATGCTAAGAAAGCTAGTAAGAAAAAACCTGTTGCGCCGTGTAGTATGAGGGCAGGGAAGAACATACCCGTAACCACTATTGTCACACCTAACGATGCTTGAGTCAAGACTAAAACTAGTAATATTATTAAGCTTTTAGGCTTTTCATTAGCTTTAATTGTTTTAACTAAAAAAGTTATAATTGTTATAATTATTATTGTAGCAAGTACCCTATGTGAGTAATGTAAGAAAATTGTAAAGTGAGTAAAGTCCGGCACAATTTTTCCTCCGCAGAGTGGAAAATCAGGGCAAGCCAGAGTTGCCTTTGAATACCTGACTAATATGCCAAGTATAATCTGTCCATAAATAAGAGGGTAGAGTATGGCAAAGTATTTTGTGTCAGGTAGTACCTCTTTGCCTGCTACAAATCTGTAAGTAAATATAAGGCAGGATATTATAAGTGTTGCAAAAATTAAATGAGAAGAAATTATAAGTGTGTGTGTGAAAGTCTCAAGCAGTGGTGCCTCTGTTCTAACGATTACTCCGCCAAGAACCACTCCTGCGCCTAATAGGCCTAATGTGGTAAACATAAGTTTTTTTTCTACTACTAAGCCCTTACTCCAAACAACAAGTGTGGAGAGCAGCACTAGTAGGCCCGTAGTGCCTCCAAGGAGCCTGTGAGTCCACTCAATCCAAACCTGAACCTCTAGGGGAGGCGTAACTGTGCCGTAACATAGGGGCCAATCTGGGCAGGCCAGGCCTGAGCCAGTGGAAGTTACAAAGGTTCCCATAACCATAAGGAGGTAGGCAAAGAGTATTGAAGCGCCTAATGTGTATTTAATATTTAGGTTCTTTAGAAAGTTTTTCATGATTGTCTTTAATTTTCTTTAATAAATGTATTTTAAATATGTATAAAAAAAACTAGCGGAACTTACCCGAAGGAAAGCTCCGCTAGCCTAATAGTTCTACCAAAAACAGTTACTTAGGATTAGTGCCGTAACCGTATGGTGTCCAGTCCGGAGCAATCTGAGGAAGTTCTGGTCCCCAGTTACCATGTCCCGGTGGCATTGTTGGTGTATGCCATTCCAATGACTCTGATTTCCACGGGTTCTTTTCGCAAGGTTTACCGTTGATAGCACCCATGATCCAGTTAAGGATCATAATTGTGGTAGCAGCGGCAACACACCATGCACCGTAAGTCATTATTTGGTTTTGTCCTTCAAGATATGCAAACTGCTGGTAGTCAAAATATCTTCTTGGATATCCTTCCAGACCAGTAATAAACATCTGCATGAAGACAACATTAACACCGATAGTGTTTAGTACGAAACCGATTTTTGCCCACATTTCGTTGTACATTTTACCTGTGAAATTAGGGAACCAGTAGTAAACACCACCAATAATTGAGAATGTTCCTGAAATAGCCATAACATAATGGAAATGAGCTGTAACAAACCATGTGTCATGGAATCCTAAGTCAAGACTTACCATAGCAAGAGGAATACCTGTTAATCCGCCGATTAGGAAGAGGAACAAGAAACCAATTGCATAGAGCATAGGAGTCTCAAATGATATAGAACCTTTGTGCAGTGTACCTACAACGCTTATAAGCATAAGCCCAACAGGGATACTAATAAGCAAGGTTGTTACCATCATTCCGACCCTTAGCCAGTCCGGAAGTCCTGTTGCATAGTTATGGTGAACCCAAACCTCTCCTGCGAGAAGCATGATTCCCCATACACCGCCATATACGGCAACTTTATAGTTGAAAACTTGGTTACGAGCAAATGTCGCAACAATTTCAAATATAATTCCCATAAATGGCAGGAATATGACATAAACAGCAGGATGTGAATAGAACCAGAAAATATTCTGGTAAATCAGCACATCCCCTCCGTTAGCAGGGTTAAAGAAACTAGTACCTAAGTACTTGTCAAATGTAAGCATTGTAACAGCAGTACCTAGAACAGGAACAAAAATAACCTGTAATATGAAGGCACCAAAGATACACCATACTAGTATGTTTAACTGGTTCCAACCCATTCCCGGTGCTCTCATCTTGATGATGGTAGTGA
>CBDUXU010000127.1:0-4177 GCA_965371285.1 uncultured bacterium
TCACACGTGTCATAACGGCGATCACCTACACCGAGTTGAACACCCGGACCACCCATGGTTGGTAGGATGTCAGTTCGATCCGGAATTTAAGAGTAAACCTCTTAGCCCACACCCGCTTTTTTCTGCCTTCATAAAAGCCGTAAAAAACAACAAAGCAAACTAAGTTTAACCTAATTTAAAAAAGACAATTAAAATTATGACAAAAAAAATAGAAATAAGAAACATAACAGTTGGAGGAGGAAATCCTCTTGCCTTCATACTCGGTCCCTGCGTAATAGAGTCCGAAGACATGATAATGAGGACTGCCGAGGAGCTCAAAAATATTACAAGCGAGCTTAATATACCTTTTATATTTAAGTCTTCTTATGACAAAGCAAACAGAACTTCCATTGAATCTTTTAGGGGGCCGGGAATTGATGAAGGTCTTAGAATTTTAGAAAAGGTAAAAAATGAATTTGACGTGCCAATTTTAACTGATGTGCATAGCGCCCCGGAATGCTCCATGGCAGGAGATGTTGTAGATGTTCTCCAGATTCCAGCCTTCCTTTGTCGTCAAACCGACTTGCTTGTCGCAGCTGCAAAAACCAATAAGGTTGTTAATGTTAAAAAAGGGCAGTTTTTAAACCCTGAGGCAATGGAACATGTTGTTAAAAAAGTATCCGACAGCGGCAACTACAATATATTAATTACTGAAAGAGGAACAAGTTTTGGTTATAATAACTTGGTAGTGGATTTTAGGTCTCTTATAAAGATGGCATCCTTTGGTTATCCCGTAGTCTTTGATGCAACCCACTCCGTGCAGGAACCCGGCGGACTGGGAGCAACTACAGGAGGTGACCGCAAGATGGCCCGCCACCTGGCTCGCGCCGCAGTTGCAGTTGGGGTAGATATGGTTTTTATGGAAGTTCACCCTGATCCAGATAAGTCAAAAAGTGACGCACCTAATTCCATTGCACTAAGCGATGCAAAAAAAATTATAAAAGAACTGAATGATCTAAACAACTTCAGTAAAGGGCAGTAAATGTTAAAATCTTTAATTGATAAAATTACAGGTAAAAAACCCGATGAAGTTCAACCAGTCGCTATGGACAAGGAAAAGGTTTTGGATATAGCCCGCAGGGTTATAGATGTAGAAATTGCAGGGCTTAAGTTCGTCAGCGAAAAACTGGGCGACAACTTCTCTTCTGCCGTAGAGATGATTTATAATACCAAAGGTAAGGTAGTAGTTATGGGTATGGGTAAAAGCGGATTGGTCTGCCAAAAGATTGCCGCAACCTTAGCCTCAACAGGTACATCTTCATTTTTCGTACACCCCGCAGAATCAGCTCACGGAGACCTGGGTATGCTCACCAAGTGGGACATAGTAATAGCTATGAGTAACTCCGGCGAGACAGAAGAAATCCTTAGAGTCCTGCCATTTATCAAACGGCGCGGACTTAAACTAATTGCAATGACAGGCAAGATGGACTCAACCCTGGCAGAGATGGGAGACCTGGTGTTAGACACAGGGGTTAAAGAAGAGGCATGCCCGCTGGGACTTGCGCCAACTGCATCAACAACAGCAGCCCTTGCCGTAGGAGACGCACTTGCCGTAGCGCTCTTGGAGATGAAAGGTTTTAAGGAAGAAGACTTTGCCACTCTTCACCCATCAGGCAGTTTGGGTAAAAAACTCATGAGGGTTAGTGGACTAATGAAGTCGGGAGAAGACCTTCCATCAGTAACCCTGGATACGCCAATGATAGAGGCTATAGAAATAATGACAAAAAAGGGAATAGGTCTAACAGGAGTTTTTGATGGAGATACCCTGGTAGGTGTAATAACAGACGGAGACCTTCGCAGGGCAATGGAGAGCGGAATCATAGTCCAGGATAAAGTTGCCTGTGAGGTAATGACAAAAAATCCCAAAGTAATAAGTTCAAAACTCATAGCAGAGAGTGCATTAAAACTTATGGACGAACACCTGATAACATCACTCTTCGTAAAAGACGATAGCACAAAAAAAATAGTAGGAGTTCTTCACCTCCACGACCTAATGCGAGCAGGAGTCCTCTAACCAGGGGTGACCCCTGGACTCAATTTAAGGGGGAGACCTGAACATTAACAGCTTTATAAAATTTTCGAAACTTAAGTGTAATTAAATAAAAAAAGTAACAGACCTCTAGTAAATCATGTCAGAAGATAAATCAGATAAAAAAATAAATATTCACAACCTTACTATGGGCGATAAGGTTCGTCCTCCTAAACCTAAACCAAAATACTTTAGTGTAAATGAAGATACGGTCGAGCAGCCCCGGGGCTTGCTTAGCGTACTTATGGACGATACAAGGGAAGACTGTAGTGCCAAAGAAGATGTGGCAATGTATCTTAGCAGTTATGATGAGGTAGAAGTTGAAGAAGGTTTAAAGAAGTATGCCTATGGAGTTAATACTACCCCAGTATTAGCAGAGTCCTGTCTGGAAGCCCTTTGTATGATTAGCAGGCGCAAAAAGAAGCTAGCTTCTTTCATAGAAGACTGTAAATTAGCAATAGAGCAAAGTGGCATGGACGATGAAACAATTGAACATCTGGAAGATTATATAAGTTTCGCAACCAAGAAGTTATAAAAGTAATAACCTCTTATATATGTAGGTTAATTGTACGGTCTACCTGTGAAATGGATCCAACGTCACGTTGGTTTCGCTACAAAGAAATTGGAGAAGTAATAACCTCTTATAAATGTAAGTTGACTACATGATGTACCTGAAATTGAGTCCAGCAGTGACTGCTACGGTGTCACACCTGGGGGAGGATTAATAAATGAATAACAAAAACAAAAAGAGAGTTTTTTTTACATCGGGGATAGTATCTTTTTTAGTCAGTGTTGGTTTTTTGTTTAAGTCAATGTTCGTAGTTTTAGACTATACAACAAAAGACCATATAGGCTCGGCGTTGGCTAGCGAGCAGGGCAGGGCAATAAACATGTTTGTTATTGCCGTAGGGTTTGTAATACTTGCTACCTACTGCGTACATAAAACATCTTCTTTTGAACCTGATGATGTAAAGACAGACGGTGATGGTGATAAAAAAGCGGTCAATGAATAACTTATGCCATGAGAGATAGATTATGAACGGTAAAGTATATATAGTTGGAGCAGGCCCCGGCGACAGGGAGCTTCTTACCCTTAAGGCAAAACGGCTTATTGAAGAGGCGGATGTTATCGTACACGACCGTCTTATAGGCAGGGACATATTAGACTTTGCCTCTAAGGACTGTCAGCTTATTTATGTCGGCAAAGGCGACAGCTTCCGCACGGTCGAACAAAGCGGTATTAACGACATACTGGTAGAGAAGGCAAATGAGGGCAAGAAAGTCGTAAGGCTAAAAGGGGGAGACCCGTTTATATTCGGTCGCGGCGGAGAAGAAACTCTCTTTTTGGCTAAACACAACATTCCCTTTGAAGTAGTGCCCGGCATAACCGCAGCAGTTGGCATAGGTGCTTACACAGGCATACCACTGACTGACCGTAACTTATCAAGCGCCGTAACACTTGTAACCGGGCATTCCATGAAAGGTACAGGCCTGCCGGATGTAGACTGGTCTAATCTGGCCGGGCTTGACCATACAATAGTTTTTTATATGGGGCTTAAAAACCTTCCTGTAATTTCCAAAAACTTAATTCAAAACGGCAAGCCAGCCGACACCCCCGTGGCAGTAGTTAGATGGGGAACAGTAAAAGAGCAGGTTGTCGTAACCGCCACCTTAGATAAAATCGCCATCGAGGTTACCAAAGCTAACATCACACCGCCGGCACTTGTCATAATAGGCAAGGTCGTTTCCTATCGTGATGTCCTCAACTGGTACCAGGGTGACGGTGTGGCTCGATAATTCCTCCACCTGTTTTGTCCTGTCTCAATATCAGTCGTTCACCGTACCGCATAAGTACGCCTCACTTTCTAATTATAACAAATGGCAAGCCATTTTTGGTATCTCACAGTCCTCGCATCTGTAGTTTTCTCTTCGCCATTAACAAACAAACCTCGTTCCTCAGTTTCGCAAGCCTTGAATACAGCCATTTCTCTTCGCCACATATTGTTTGTCATTCCTGCGTAGGCAGGAATCCAGTGTCTTTGTTTGTCATTGCGAAGGGCATAGCCCTGCGGCAATCTCGCTTTTTCTGTCTGTCACTGCGAGCATACG
>CBDUXU010000128.1:0-4062 GCA_965371285.1 uncultured bacterium
GTAGAGCCACATAAATCCTTCGAGGACTTGTTGGATTGTAAAAGCAATTACCGTGATTGTTATTATTAGATATTTTGGGCAATACCTAAGGGCTCTGTTGACGCCGTACACGCCGGCAGGGGCGAGCGCTGTAACTGCTGCAAAACTTGCTGTTGCTGAAAAACACATTTTTCCATTGTACTTTATTTTTTAAAAAATTGCACGGGGTCTGCAAGCGTCCCGCTTGACCGAATTTCAGGTGGTTTGTTGTTCTTGCAGGATTTGTTTGATGTGAGAGGTATCTTTGAAAAAATAGCAAATATCAAATAATTAATAAACTATTTTACTGTAGGGTGTTTCTAATAATTGAGTGCAGGTGTCACACCTGCTGGGTAGTTTTTGAGCAAGAAAGGGTGGTTATGATTAATTGCTGGGCATGGGATAAGTGTTTTTATTAGCAAAAAACGGGTTTTTACTAAGAAAAACTAACATAATTCCCTTGGCATGGTGGTTGCACTATATAAATGTACCCGACATATACAGTGCAGTATATCGTTATTTTTCAAAAATTTTCCATTCACAACGCAGTGTCTTTTTCAAATTAAATTCATATTTGTTTTGAGTATATTTTAACTTATAACAATCATAGGATTATTATATATTTTATAAATTCTTAAGGAGAGTAATTTAAAAGTGAGCAAAAAACAAAAACTCGTAATGATAGGCAACGGTATGGCCGGTATGCGTGCCATTGAGGAAATTTTAAAAATAGAGCCGGACATGTTCGACATAACTGTATTTGGAGCAGAAAAATTTCCTAACTATAATAGAATATTGTTGTCATCGGTTCTTGCCGACGAGGTAACTCTTGAGGATATAATTATAAATGATGAGGACTGGTACGAGAAAAATAATATTACTCTCCACTTGGGTAAGAAAATTACGGAAATACAAAGAGGTTATTATAAGGTTATCACCGAAGATGGCGATGAAATCGAATATGACAAGTTAATCATTGCTACAGGGTCCAGCCCATTTATAATTCCTATCCCCGGGGTGGATTTAGATGGGGTGGTGACTTTCAGGAATATTGATGACTGCAATAAGATGGTTGAAGCTTCTAAGGAGTATAAAACCTCTGTTGTGATAGGAGGAGGGCTTTTGGGTTTAGAAGCAGCCAAGGGGCTTTTAAACCTTGGTATGGAAGTAACTGTTATTCATGACCAGGAGTGGTTAATGAATATGCAGTTAGATAAAAATGCAGGAGAGATGCTGCGGGCAAGTCTTGAAGAGCAGGGCATGAAGTTTAAATTAAAAACCCTTACAAGCGAGATTTATGCAGACAAAAAAAATGTCAAGAGAGTAGGAGGTTTAAAGTTTGCCGGTGGAGATTCGCTGGACGCAGATTTAGTTGTAATGTCTGTTGGTATAAGGCCTAATACCCAGCTGGCAAAAGATGCTCACATATATACAAACAGGGGGATTATGGTTAACGACTTTATGCAGACCATAACAGACAGTGCAGTTTTTTCTGTAGGAGAGTGTATAGAACATAGGGGCAAGACCTACGGTCTTGTTGCGCCGCTTTTTGAACAGGCAAAGATTTTGGCGTTTCATATGACAGGGTTTGGCCTTCGCGCTTATGAGGGGTCGCAGGTATCTACAAAACTTAAGGTATCAGGGGTTAATGTTTTCTCGGCAGGGGATTTCAATGAAAGAGTGGATACTGAAACAATTGAATTCATGGATAAAGGTGGAGGGGTTTATAAAAAAATAATTTTGAAGGACCATAAAATTCAAGGCGCTGTTATGTTTGGCAACACCCAGGAAGGGACTCGCATTTTTCAGCTTATGCAGGACGAGAGTGTAATTGAGCTCTCAGAAAGGCAATCTCTTTTGTTTGGCTCGTCAAACCTAGGCGACACAGGCCATTCAGGTATAGATGATGTTCTTAAGATGTCGCCGGAGACTATTGTTTGCGGGTGTAATGGTGTTACAAAAAAGGAAGTTGTTGATGCGATAAGGGAGAATGGGTTAACGAGCAGAGAGGAAATTGTAAACTGCACAAAAGCAAGCGGTTCATGCGGAGGGTGCGCACCTTTGGTAGATGACATACTTGCATCTATCTTAGGATCAACCTTTGAAAAGTCTAATAAACAAAAACCGATATGTGTTTGCACAAGTCTTACTCATGAAGAGGTAAAAAAGTTTATTACACAAAAGCAGCTTAGCAGCATTAAAGAGGTAATGAATGTTTTGGATTGGGACGGCGAGGGGTGCCAGGTTTGCAGGCCTGCCATTAATTATTATATAGAAATGATTATGCCCGAAGTTAGCGGGGATGACAGGTATTCAAGAATTGCAAATGAAAGGATGCATGGCAACATTCAAAAAGACGGTACATACTCTGTAATTCCAAGAATCTATGGCGGCCTTACTACTCCTGATGAAGTTATTAAGATTGGAGAGGTAGCAAAAAAATATAATATACCTAATATAAAAATCACAGGTGGGCAGAGGCTCGGTTTGTATGGCATAAAAAAAGACGACATGGTTAGTGTTTGGAAGGACTTGGACATGCCGTCGGGTTTTGCCTATGGTAAGGCTCTTAGGACCGTAAAGACCTGTGTTGGCAATACTTGGTGCAGGTTTGGAACGCAAGATGCCATGGGTCTGGGTATTCGTTTAGAGAAAATATTTGGAAGAATATGGACTCCGGCAAAGACTAAAATGGCAGTCTCCGGCTGCCCTCGTAACTGCGCCGAGGCGTCCATAAAAGACATAGGCGTGGTTGGCGTAGAAGGGGGTTTTGAGATTTATGTAGCAGGAAACGGAGGGGTAAGGGTTCGTGCCGCAGATATACTTTGTAATGTAGCTACAGAAGAGGAAGTTATTGATATAGCAAAGGCATACTTTCAGTTTTACAGGGAAAGCGGCAGGCACAATGAAAGAACAGCCGTGTGGGTAGAGAGAATCGGGCTCTCCGAGGTGAAAGAAAAGGTTGTTGAAGATGAAGCCAGCAGAAAAAAGCTTATAGAAAGAATGGATATTTACCTGGCTACCCTTAAGGAAGACCCATGGGTAGAAAGAATTAAGGAAAAAGATTCCACTGGTAAAGATAAAATAGATAAACTTAGAGATTATGAGCCAATTGTATTTAACGCCGAAGGTTTGAAGACAACAGCCAGTCAGCAATAGAAATTTATATAAGGAGCTTTTAAATTATGTCAAAAACAGCAGATGAAATCAGGGTATGCGACCTGGAAGAAATTCCTACGCAAGGGGGAAGGCTCATAAAGCTGGGTGATAAGGACATAGCTCTTATTCGTACATCCACTGATACCGTCTTTGCATTGGATAATAAGTGTCCCCATAAGGACGGACCGCTGGTTGAGGGTGTTGTAACAGGCACTACCCTTATATGTCCCCTTCATGCAGAAAAAATTGATATGGAAACAGGGGAGCCTAAGTCTAAAGACTTAAGTTGTGTAAAAATATATAAAGTAACTGTAAAAGAAGGAAGTGTTTATATTTCTTGTGTATAGTTTTTTGTGTTAGGCTGGTTCACATTGGTCAAGGATTTTGTGTTCTATTTCTCTGAATTTCTTTTTTCTTTTCTCAAAGATTTCTATGTTATATATATTGTCCATGTATGAGGTTTCTACCTTATATTTTCTTTTCTTTTTTGTGTTTAGTAATACACCCATGGCAGTGGAGCCTTGCGTGCCCCAGCTTTTTGTTGTAAATTCAAATGAAAAATAGTTAGTCCTTCCGGAAGGAAGTCCCACTTCTGTTTTTTTATTCTTAAGGGTAACAGTACCTATATAGGTGAGGGCGCAGGAATTATCTATGTCATATATATGCATTGATGGGTAAACTCTGTTAAACATGCGAGAGTCTGTTTCTGTTTTGACTATTAGGTTTTTGGGTAAGTCGTTCGGGTAAGTCTTAAGAGCTGAACATCCTGTTGACATGAATAGAAATAATATTGAAAGTAAAATTTTTGTCTTAATGTTTTAATTCCTTTTATGTTTATTTTATTTTTAGGTAATATCTCCAAAAACCCTTTAAGCCTATCAAATA
>CBDUXU010000129.1:0-4061 GCA_965371285.1 uncultured bacterium
CCAGACACTTCTATTAAACTGTCATTTCCTTCTATTGAAAAATTTAAATCGATTTTTTCACCTACCCTAAAGTTTTCTCTGGCATGTATAAAAGCCCCGGTTGTGCTGAGACTTAAAAGAAAACCAGTGCCTTTTTTGTCCTCGTATTTAAAGTCTGCAGGAATGGTTGTCGGCACCCTGGGCGAATCCCTCTCCGTGGATTCTTTTGCGAAGAGTGTTTCGTTTAAATGGAATATTATGTGGTCCGGAGACATATCTTTTGACAGGACTGCTGTAATGTTTTGCTTCTTAAGTTTGTTTTTAATTGTTTCTACATCAAAGGTACCGCTTATGACTACTATGGGAAACTTAGCGAAGTTTTTATTATCATTTAACCAATCTATAACAGTAAAACCATCTACTTTTGGCATCTGCAGGTCAAGCACAAGGAGGTCAATGTCCTCTGCTGTGTTTTTTATAAGTTCAATGAGTTCTTCCCCGTCTTTTACCTGCAGAACCCTGTGGCCGGCCTGTTCCAGGATGCTGCTGAGTTTAATCCTGAAAAATATGGAATCGTCTGCTATCAGTACATTTTTTTTAACAGGTGTGTACATGGGAATTATTCCTTTTAACAAAAGTAGTTTGTTGCAACTAATTTTAAAAATTATTAAAAAAAATTATTTGTTGTTGTCTGGTGACACTTTGTTTATACAGAGTCGTCTTTTTCTTCGCGGTTTTTGGTTGGGTCGTCCCATGTAGCATATTCGCACTTTGGATACTTTGAACATCCCCAGAAAAGCCTCTTTCTCTTGGTCATTCTTTCAACTATCTGACCGTTACAATCTTCTTCGGGGCATGGAATGTCCAGCTTCATAGGTTGGGTTGTTTTACATGTAGGATAATTGGAACAGGCGAGAAAGCGTCCGAACCTTCCCGACTTTACAATCATAGGATGTTTGCAGTTGGGGCATTCGCCCCTTTCTTCTTCTACCCTCTCTACGGGAATAATCTTGCCGTCCTTGGCTACTTCAAAATCGCTTGTACTTTTGCAATCGGGGTAGCCCTTACAGGCAAGAAACTTTCCACGCCTTCCCCATTTAATAATCATCATATTACCGCATTTGTCGCATTTTAAATCGGTTTCTTCCTCTTTGGTCTTTAGGTTGACCATATCTGTTTTGGCCTTTTCCAAACTCTCTTTAAAGGGACCGTAAAATTCTTTCATTACAGAATTCCATTTTATTTTACCTTCTTCAACTGCGTCAAGCTCTTCTTCCAGTCCGGCAGTGAACTCAACACTGAGTATTTTCGGGAAGTTTTTTACAAGCAGTTCTGTAACCATGAAACCAAGTTCTGTTGGAGCCAGCTGCCTCCCCTCTTTGGTTACATACTCCCTGTCCTGGATTGTAGAAATGATTGCGGCATAGGTGGAAGGTCTCCCAATACCATTTTCTTCCAGTTCTTTTACAAGGGTAGCTTCTGAGAACCGTGCCGGAGGCTGGGTGAAATGCTGTTTTGGGTTTATCTCTTTTGCTTTGTACTCTCCTCCCTCTTTAATCTCCGGCAGGCTGCCTTCTTTGTCATCGTCAGGTATGTCGTCGTCCCTGCCCTCTTCATAAACAGCAGTAAAACCCTGGAACTTTACAACATTGCCGTTTGCCTGAACCATATACCTGCCGTTTGTTATTTCCACCCTAGTTTGGTCCATAATGGCAGGAACCATTTGACAGGCAACAAACCTCTTCCAAATTAAATCGTAAAGACGAAACTGGTCTCTTGAGAGGTGGGCTTTTATTTCTTCAGGCGGGTACTTACAATAAGTTGGTCTTATACATTCGTGAGCTTCTTGTGCGCTCTTTTTACTTTTATAAAAATTTGGCTTAGAAGGCAAAAACTCATCTCCGTAGCGGGCTTTAATAAAACCCCTCACTTCATCAAGAGCTTCTTTTGCAATCCTGTTGGAGTCGGTTCTCATGTAGGTTATAAGTCCTACGAGGCCCGCTTTTCCTACCTCTACACCCTGGTAGAGCTGCTGGGCCACTGCCATGGTTTTTTTTGCGGTAAAGCCGAGTTTTCTTGATGCTTCCTGCTGAAGCCTGCTGGTTATAAACGGAGGGGTTGGGTGTTTCTTTCTTTCTTTTTTAGTAACAGCAGAAACTGTAAAGGAGCCCTTTTTTAAGTCGCCTGTAATTGTCTCCGCTTCGGACTTATTATTAACTACTGCCTTTTTTCCGTCTACCTTGGATAATTTTGCTTCGAAGCCGGTTTTGCCCTCGTTAAAGAGGGCTGTTATGGACCAGTACTCTACAGGATTAAAGGCTTTGATTAGCTCTTCCCTTTCGCATATTAAACGAACTGCTACTGACTGAACCCTTCCTGCACTTAGGCCCCTTCTAACCTTATCCCAAAGAATAGGGCTTACCTGATAGCCAACTAGCCTGTCTAATACGCGGCGAGCCTGCTGGGCGTCAAATTTGTTTATGTCCAGTTCCAGAGGGTTTTTAATGGCTTCTTTAATTGCCTTTTCTGTAATCTCGTTAAATAGGACCCTGTAAATTACTGGGGGTTTTGTTTTTGCTGTGGTTTTGATATTGCCGATTTCATTGGCAATATGCCAGGCAATGGCCTCGCCTTCCCTGTCGGGGTCAGGGGCAAGGTAGACTGCGTCTACTCCTTTTGCCGCTTTTTTAAGTTCTGTAATAACTTTGCCTTTGCCTCTGATGATTTCGTATTCAGGCTGGAAGTCGTTTTCGATGTCTACGCCAAGTTTACTTTTTGGCAGGTCTTTAACATGGCCCACGGAAGCCATAACTTTAAAGTTTTTACCGAGGAATTTATTAATTGTTTTTGCCTTAGCAGGCGACTCAACTATAACAAGATTTTTCATGTATTTTTACTATACCTTTTTTTTGAAATAAATCAACCATGAGATTAGAATAACATCTAACTTTTTACATAGTGTTTCCCCGGTAGTTGTTTTATCAATCCTCTAAGCTCCATGTCAAGAAGAATGTAGGAAAGTTTTTGAATTGTAAAATTTGTTTTTTTAATTAAGGAATCAATATGTACAGGTTCGTCGTTTACAATTTCTATTAGTCCAATTTCTTCTTTTGAAAGTGGGTTTTTGTTTTCCCCGCCGCTACCAACAATTTCCCTGACTTCCATGCCATAAGCGTTTAATATGTCTTCGCTACTGTCAACCAGCATGGCTCCGTCTTTTATTAGTTTGTTAGTGCCGCTGCTTTTATCAGATGTGGTCTTGCCTGGCACTGCAAACACATCTCTTCCCTCGTCCAGTGCCATGCGGGCTGTCATCATGGCTCCGCTTTTTATGGGTGCTTCTGCCACTATAACTCCCCTGCTCAAGCCGTTTATAATTCTGTTACGGGCAGGAAAATTTTGCGGAAGAGGGGGAGTGCCAAAGGAGAACTCTGTTACTATCGCCCCCTTCTCCGTTATTTCTTCAAAGAGTTTCTCGTTTTCTCTTGGGTAGGTTATATCAAGCCCCGTTCCGAGTACCGCTATAGTAAGGCCGCTTCCCGCCAGCGCCCCCTTATGGGCATAAGTGTCGCACCCTCGGGCTCCTCCGCTAACTATTACCACTCCCGATGATGCTAACTCCCTGGCAAGAGTTTCAGATGTAGATAACCCGTAATGGGAGGCTTTCCTTGTCCCTACTATGGCAACATGGCTTAGATCCCCGCTCGGAAGGTTCCCAAGTACATATAATAAGGCGGGAGGGTTGTGAATATGTTTTAAAGGCTCCGGGTAGTGAGGAGTCTCAATAGGGATTACTTCTGCGCCGTATTTTTTTATAAGTCCTAACTCCCTGTCTATCCACTCCCTGTCTTCCCTTGTTATTTTCTTTTTAAATTTGAAATCAGAAAAAAGGTCTCCCGTTTGAGAGTCCTTTTGGGATATCTCAAAAGTTAGGTTTTTATCTCTTTTTTTTAAGAGTTTTAGAGATAACCAGTTTTTAATTTCCTCATCTGTCATTTTACTTCACCATTTACTTATTATAGAGTGCTACGAATAAAGGGATGGCTACGGTAGCCATCCCTTTATTTTTAATTTATTTTATA
>CBDUXU010000130.1:0-3956 GCA_965371285.1 uncultured bacterium
ATTCAGGATTGTAACACTTCTTAGCTATACAACCACCCCTGATACTGTGGTCACCGGTAAGGTTAACAGCCCCTGTATCTTTGTCAGGCCTGATAACCACATGATGGGCTTTCCCTTTATAACTAACTATATTGTGCTGGTTAGGACTTACCCACAAACCAAGGGGACCGCCTGGAAAGTTCTGATTAAAAGCATTCTGACTTGCCTTTGGTCCACCCTCTTTCCCTATCGGCCATCTGTAAGCTTTGTAGCCACAGGCAACAACGCAGTAATCGCAAGGAATGTTAAAAACATCCGCATCTGGCGGTGGAAGGGGGACTCTATCTTCCGGATAATAGTATGGTGCGCCCATTTATTTACACTTCTCTAATATTTGTTATTATGCATTGCTACTGTTACCATAGATAAGTCCGAATACACCTGTAGCATAAATGTTATCACCATCCAGCTCTAACTCAATCTGGGGCAGGTTCTGAGTTGCATGGCCTGAACTCAAGATTCCGTGCCTTGTAAGATCAAAATTGCTCAGATGGAAAGGACATGGACCAATCGTTTTATACTGCGGTTTGTACTGACCGGCCAAAGGGCCACCCATGTGGGTACAAGCCATATTAAAAGCAACAATATCTCTTTTGGGCCCTACACCTCCGCCGGCTGGCACCCCCAGTTTTATTAGCATATTTATCACACGTCTTTTTGGGTACTTAAAAATTATAGGTTTATCCTGCTTAAGCTTTTTGATACTGACTAATTTTTGTCTGGGATACTTACTAACAGAAGCTTTTACACCCTTAGTACCCAGTCCAGGAACACCTGTCAGAAAAACTGCTGCAGTAGCAGCACTACTCCCCAAGAGAAACTGTCTCCTTGTAGCGCATGGAGAAAAACATTTTTTCTCTTTTTTCTGAGTTACACCTATCGCTTTCATCTCTATGACTATTTATTCACCTCTTCTGAAAGCCATGCTCATTAGAAGACCTTCGGCAACCCTCTCTTTACTCACTTGCCAATCAACCATTGGGGCATAGGCAGGTGTTTCAGGAACAGGAATATCTATCTCTCCATCATCAAGAGTCAAAAGAAATGCTACGAGAGCCTCTTTCTCATCATCTGTTAGATTAAGGGGGTTCAATATCTTGGTCTTGTTACCTGCCAGCCTGGCCCACTGATTCTCATCTCCACCTTTATCGTAGAAGTCAACAACTTCTTCCAGGGTAAAGAAAACACCGTTATGCATATACGGCGCTGTAAACTCGATGTACCTCAAAGGAGGTGTTCTCACAACACCCATATGCTTGGGATGCTTTGTGTTGAAATAACCCATGAGATCATCCTTCAAGACCCTGTAAAGTTCCTCTGTTACACCCTTATTTACGCTTCTGAACCTTAGCCCTGTCTGGTGCATGCCGCTCTCTAAATACTCAAGTGGTTGTGGTGCACCAAGGTTATACATCTTCTCGTCAGTAAACATGGAACCGTTGTGACACTCAACACAGTTTGCCTTACCAGTAAAAAGCTCAAGGCCCTTCTTTTCCTGTATTGATAAAGCACCTGTCTCCCCTTTCATAAACCTGTCAAAAGGGGTATTGGTCTGAGAAAGCCATCTCTCAAAAGCAGCTATTGCATCCCACGCCTGATTTATATGAGGCCATTCTGTTCCATAAAGCTCATTAAACATCTTCACGTACTCAGGTGTAAACCTAAGACGTGTCTCCATTACGCTGTCATCTCCGTTCCCTGATTGGGCACCATGAGCAGCCGATGGGGCCTGTTTCTCAAGACTTGGTGTTGGCGCCTGCCAGAAGAACTTTTGCAGATAACCAGCGTTTACTACAGTCTGGGATCCACGGAAATGAACAGACCCCGGATAACCTTTACTCATTGCATCTGCAAAACTCCATCCCTGCTTCGGATCGTGACAGTCTGCACACGCGAGACTCGGGTCTCCTGCAAGCTTGGTATCAAAGAAAAGAAGATAACCAAGTTTTTGTTTCGGACCCATTTGCTCGATATTTTCATCAACACTCAAATCCTTCTGCCACCCATTCGTCTGTGATACATTGTCTGCAGGGATTCCCGGATGAGCGGGCAGAGCACCTAAGGGAGGATCAAAATCAGGATCGACCTGCACATCTATCGACCTGCAAGGCTGCTTAAATTCACCATATGCTGCCCCGGTAAAAAGGAAGACAGCCGCAAAGGAAACAACCATTGCCGTTACGAATATTTTAATGTCACCCATTCTGTTCTCACTTACTTTCAAATCACTTTTAGTTCTCAAAGCTGTCTTTATACAAAAAGGCAACCCTGACACTCCCATGAAATGCTACCCAACGTGTCCCAATAAAACCTTATATATATTGGTAATTATGGGGGAAATGTATAGGTACAAATAAAGTCATAAATGCAAATAATATACCATACACAAAAACAAACGAATAAGCCCTCTAAGTTATTATAATGATGATATAAAGTGCTCTGCGTTGACAAAAACCTCTGAAAAGGAGCTTCAAATAGATTAGTTCTCTTTGGTAAGTTCTAAACCATACATGGTAAGTAATTTACCACATAAAGTGGCGGATAATATTATGGTAGGTTTATGCTATTTATTCAGAATATTCATTCTATCTACCTTATTCTATTGATATCTATTAAATACTCAGGGTCAGTTGCTTTAACTAAGCTGGATGAATATATTTATTTACAGGCGACGTCTTTCGTTCCAGATGGATAAAATTATTAAACTATATAGGGTCAAAAAAAAAGAGGGTGCCTGAATTTTCAGCACCCTCTTTTATAGTTCAATAAACTTACCTAAACTTTTACTTAAATTTATACTTCTTTCCAGACTCATAGGTAAAATCCTGAGTTACAGCACCTCCGGCGGCAACAGTAACATCAGCATTCTGGATACCAAGTGTCGGATGCCAGGCCTTGAGTTTGTAAGAACCTGCGGGTATATCTTTGATCTCGTATGTTCCATCGCTGTTTACCACAACTGCATAGGGGTTCTCAGCAGCTAATCCCCAGGAGAACATGAAGTTATGGGCCTCACAGTTTATTCTTAAAAGGATGCTTCTCCTTGGTTTTATCGTCTTGTTAAGGTCCTTTGCAGGTTTACCTGGTTCACCTGGCTGGGCTACATTGAAAATAGTCTTTTTAACCTTACCGATCATCTCCCTGAAATTGATATTGTGGAGCACAGGATCGGAGTTTTTTACTAAAAGCTTAGCCCCTTTTTGATAGACTCTTATCCATGGATGAAACCTGCATTTTTCCTGATTCAGCACGAAGGTGTCATTGCCAACAGCCAGTCCGGAATCTTTTACACCAGCACCGTCATCGAGGTGCTCTACTTCATTTGCGGGACCTGGCCAGTCCTTCCCTTCCTTAACCTTATCAAGGTAAACTATTGCTTCTGCAAGGCCACCACTATTAACTCTGACCCATGTAATTTCCCTCGTACCTTCACCACAAAATTCAGGGTTCTTTGTAATCGTAATCTTCTCAGATTTAGGCGCGTCACCTGTATAGGCAAGCTTTCCTTTAATAGATCCTCCATTACTGACTGATACTACATTATACTTTGCTGCTGCGGCAGCAGCGCCGGACTGGAAAGCAAAACAAACTAGTGAGACGACACCAAATGAAAACACAAAACAATTAAATACCTTCTTCATTAACCTTTCACCTCCTAAAATTTATTGAGGCTGACACCTCATACATTAAAGATACCCAACAGGGCATAAGTTAGCACATTAAGTCAATTATTTCCTTATTTTTCTTCAACCTCCTTCCGTCAATTTTGTAATTATCTAAAAAAGATACTAACATTAACAATATAAAAAAACATTAACTTCATATATTTACCTATAAATAGTCAACTATAAAAGTTAGCGATATTACAAAAAAGGTAAATCCTATCTATGCAGAAAGGTACAACAATAGCCTACAGG
>CBDUXU010000131.1:0-3907 GCA_965371285.1 uncultured bacterium
CAGATAAAGATATTTCTACATATGACGAGAGGCCCCAGATGAAGGCAGTCGAGATTGCCGACTCTGCAGTAGAGAAGATTAAAGGCGGCTGTTATAAATTTGTACTTATGAATTTTGCAAACGGAGACATGGTAGGGCACACTGGCATTTTTGATGCAGCCCTCGTAGGATGTCAGGCAGTTGACGCCGCAGTGGGCAGGGTTGTAGATGCAGCCCTGGAGAAGGGTTATGCAGTTTTAATAACTGCAGACCATGGGAATGCAGAGCAGATGGTAAATTACGACTCCAAGGAGCCTTTTACCGCTCACACTTCCAATCTGGTTCCCATGATATTTGTTGATGATAACAGGAAAGATGATGTTATTAATGACGGAGGCCTGGCCGACATTGCCCCTACTATTTTAAAGGTGATGGGTATTAAAATCCCTGATGAGATGACAGGCAAGCCGCTGATATAGTATTTGTATATAGTGTTTGCTTCTCTAATGTTTCTTATTTATAATGATGTAATTGATTCTAAATTCGCTGCAACTAAAGAATAGGATATAGTAGATGGAAAAAAAGTTAGAACTCGAGTGCCCAATGTGTGACGCTGAAATACCTATGAGTGGAGAAGAAAAACCGGGAATGGAGCTCTCCTGTTCGTACTGTGATACCCCTCTTAAGCTCAAAAAGAAGAGAGAAGACGACAGTCTCTATCTTCAGGAAGATTTTTAAGATTTTGCTTGCAGGACTGCCTGAATATAGCATATAATGACAAGATTAAATAAAGCTGGGCCACTACTCTAGCGGCGGCTAACAAGGCGTAAGTGAAGAGAGAAAATACAAAATTTTATATAAGTTATTAAAAACCCTTTCTATTTGGAAAGGGTTTTTGTGTTTAAAGGGCGGCGAATTGCAATCAATAACAGATAAATTTAATATGATTAAAGAGATTAAAAATACAATTAACAAGTACAATATGTTCTCACGGGGAGATAAACTTCTTTTGGCGGTCTCCGGCGGGGTTGATTCGGTCGTAATGCTCCATGCCCTAAATAATATAAAAGAAGAATATGGTTTAACCGACTCATCTCTTGGTATCTGCCATTTAAACCACAACCTCAGGGGGGGCGAGAGTGACAGGGATTTTGCTTTTGTAGAAGAGATTGCCTCTAAGTTAGGTTTAAAGTTTGTCGGTGAAAAACTTACAGTAGCTGCCCCAAAGGGAGTAAGTACCCAGGCATGGGCAAGGGAAAAGAGGTACGAATTTTTTAAAAGAGCTGCCGACGAGTTTGGTGCAACTCATATTGCACTAGGTCACAATAGTGATGACAGGGTAGAGACTTTTCTTTTAAGACTTATCAGCGGAGCAGGAAGCGACGGCCTGACGGGAATGAAACCGGTCAGGGAAAATATCATCAGGCCCTTAATCGAGACATCAAGAAAAGATATAACAAAATATGCCTTGGATAATAATATTAACTTTGTAGAGGACTCAACGAATAAATCCACTAAGTATGAACGAAATCTTGTTCGTAGCGAGCTTCTGCCATTATTAGAAAAAAATTATAATTCAAATATTAAAAATACTATAAAAAAAACTACCGAGTTAATTGAGCAGGATAACGATTTTTTAAATGCCCTGGCCTTTGGTAAGGCCCGTGAGGTTTCTAGTCATGATGGAGATAGAGTTGTATTAGATAGGTTGAAGCTTTCGGTTCTGCACAAATCTATTTCTTCCAGAATTATTTTAAATACTCTTTTTGAAGTATCCGGAGGAGGCAGTTTTTATTCAGTTCATATAGATTCTGTTATGGATATTGCTGCTTCAGGTAAGCCTAATTCTTATGTGGATTTACCTGGTGGTATTAAAGTAGTCAGGGAATACGACAATATTATAGTTACAACTTCGGAAGCAGAGCTTGTAGAAGATTATGAAAGTGAAATTTTAGTTAATGAGATTACAATGATTGATAAAACAGATGATGTTTTTAAGTCGGAAGTTGTGAAAAACGATTTCCCCGCCTCCCTAACCGGCAATGAGTTCGCAGTTTTTGATTTTGACAAGATGAAGTCTCCTCTTAATGTGAGAAACATTAGGGAAGGCGACCGCATGAGGCCTTTTGGTTTAGACGGCACCAAGAAGTTAAAAGACATTTTGATAGACTTAAAAATCCCCAGAAGAGCCAGAAAAACGATGCCCCTGGTGGTAAGCGGAGAAGATATACTTTGGGCAGTAGGGGTTAAAAGATCGGATTTATTTAAGGTGACAAAGGATACAAAAGAAGTTTTAAAAATAACTCATTGGAAATCATAAATAAGGGTAAGGATAAGATTACAGATGGCTATTAAACCTTATAAAAATATTTTGCCAAAACTAGGCAGCGAGGTGTTTATAGAAGAGAGCGCACAGGTTATAGGTGATGTGACTATGGGAGATCAGTCCAGCGTCTGGTTTAACGCAGTAGTCAGGGGCGATGTTAACTACATAAAAATAGGCAGCAGGACTAATGTGCAGGATAACTCTGTTCTTCATGTAAGCCGCGATACTTTCCCCTTAATTGTAGGAGATGATGTAACAATTGGGCATAATGTTACCCTCCATGGCTGCGTAGTCGAAGATGCCTGCCTTATAGGTATGGGTAGTATTATTTTAGACGGGGCGGTAATAGGCACAGAAAGTTTTATCGGCGCCGGAGCTCTGGTAAAAGAGGGGATGGTTATTCCTCCCAGGTCTTTGGTTGTCGGGCTCCCTGCAAAGGTTGTAAGAGAACTTACAGAAGAGGAAATAGCCGGACTTTATTCATCTGCCTCTCATTATATTGGCGACTCAAAAGATTATATGTCTGCCGGGGAGGAAAGTTAATAAATGGAATGTGCATCTATTGACATAGGAACAAATACGGTGAGGCTCTTGGTTGGTTTTGTAGATGTGGAAAAGGGAAAGGTCTTTCCTCTGGCTCTCAAGCGTATAGTTACCAGGTTAGGCGGAGGTTACACTGAGGATGGGGGAATCACAACTGAATCTGCCGAGAGGACTTTCGAGGTTTTGGAAATGTTTTCTCAAATCATAGACGACTTTGGCGCAGAAGATGTTTTTGCAACTGCCACAAGTGTCGTTAGGAGGGCAAAAAACAGCCAGTGGTTTCTTGACGAAGCTTTTAAAAGGTCCGGCATAAAAATTGAAGTTATTGACGGCGGCGTAGAGGCTGAGCTTTCTATGAAAGGTGTTAACTCTGTCATTGAAGGTGAAGACCTGCAAAAACCTTTTATTGTTGATATTGGCGGAGGCAGCACGGAGTTTATTGCAACAGAAGACTTTAAGGTTAAAGGTAAATGGAGTATAGATTTAGGGGTAGTACATTTAACGGAAACTTTCCTTAAATGCGACAAAGACGGAAGGCCTACAAGTGACGAGATTAGGGCTATGACAGAGGAAGTTCGCTCTCTTATAGAGAACCTAAAAGAGAGGATGATATCTGACGGTGTTCACCTTCTGGATTACACAGGAGACGGGAGCGCAACTTTGGTGGGAACAGCCGGCACTGTTACAACTCTTGCAGCTATTGACCAGGAGATGAAAGTTTACGACGCCAGTAAAATTAATAACTATATTTTAAGAAAAGTAAATGTAGAAGAAATTTTAGAATACCTGGTATCTCTTACCCTTGAAGAGAGAGAGAAGGTTTTATCTATTGAAAAGGGCAGGGAAGATTTAATTATAGCAGGAGCTGTTATTATAAACTGTATTATGAACGCTTTTGACTTTGATTCTCTTAGGGTTAGTGATGCAGGGCTTCTGGAAGTTATTCTTTTTGATAAAATTGAAAAAAAACAAATTGAAGAAAAAAATGGAAATAGGTAAAACAATAGCAAGAAAAACATGGAGGACTAATTCCAGTAAAAATTAAAGAGGGACTAACTT
>CBDUXU010000132.1:0-3851 GCA_965371285.1 uncultured bacterium
TAAGGTTGTTGGATACGGCGCTCCATATAGAGTCTTCGTCATCTATGTTTTTTTCGTCAAGTCTTTCCTCTAAGAGTTGCCTTACCTTGTAGCGGTTATCTTCTTCTAAGTTTGCTCCTGTTATGGGGGCTATGGTTACTTCTCTCAGTTCTCTAAGGGACCTTTGAGTTGTCGGGTCAAAGGTTCTAATAGATTCTACTATGTCGCCAAAGAATTCAATTCTTATAGGGTAGGAGGTGTGAGTTGTAGTTGCACTATTAGGATTTTCATTAACTGCGGCGCCACTTATAACCGGAGAAAATATATCAACAATATCCCCCCTAACGCTAAACTCCCCCATAGCCTCCACCAAGGAGAGTTTTTCATAGCCGCAGCTGTAGAGTTTAAGAAGCAAAGCCTCCCTGTCATATTCAACATTTTTTTCTATTACCAGTTTGGCGGTCTCCAGGTAATCCCTTGGCACAGTCCTCTCCAAAAGACTTCTCACCGATATAACAACCACTTTTGCATGGCCCTTGTGCATAAGCGAATAAAGTGTTTCAAACCGTTTGGCTTTTATGTCGGGTTTTCCGTCCTGCCTGTCAAAAGGCAGAAGTTCAGTGTCCGGATAGAGGAGAACATTCTCCCTGCCCAGGAAAAAACATAAATCTTTATATGTCTTTTCTGCGCTAGTGGTGTCGGCACTTACGGATAGAATTGTTTTGTTTTCGGAGTAATAAAGGTTAGCTATAAAATATGACTTTGCAGAGCCGGTAAGGCCGGTGAGGTCAAAGGTCTCCCCTGACTTTATGAGGGATACCCCCCTAAGCTCATCGGAAAAAAGTTCTCTACTAGTTCTGTCCACAAAGGGTTTGTCTTGTTGCATAGTTAATATTAAAAAAAACATTATAGCATATTAATATTGATTAATGCACCGTTTATGCAATTGACTGATAATTGAGGTGGTGTTACTCTATTAATCATGAATAATTATGGTTATTATCCAATATTTTTAGATATAAATGATAAAGACTGTCTTGTCGTGGGGGGAGGAAAAGTCGCCGAGAGGAAGATTATCGGCCTTTTGGAAGCAGGGGCTCGGGTGACTGTAATTAGCTCTCGCCTGTCCGAAAATGTTGTAAAACTGTCAAAAAAGAGGCAAAATAGCAAAAAAATAACCATTATCAGGTCAAATTTTGCCAAAAATAGACTAAAAGAGTCAAAAACTGTCTATTCTTTGATTATTTCTGCTACAAACTCCTCAAAAACCAATGAATTAGTATATAAAGAGGCCTCGGAGCTGGCTATTCCGGTGAATGTGGTCGATAAGCCATCCCTTTGCAGTTTCATACTTCCTGCCAGGGTAAAGCGTGGGGATTTTCAACTGGCAATTTCCACAGGCGGCAAAAGCCCATATTTGGCAAAAACCATAAAGAAATTATTTGATGAAGACCTGCCGGAAGAGTTTGGAATCTATGTGGATTTGATAGGTGCTGTGAGGTATAAGTTGTTGAAAAAAAAGGCTAAAAATGGTAAAAATGATGAATTAAGCAATAAGTATATATACGATGCCATAATAGATTCCCCGGTTTTGGAGTGGATAATTGAAGGCAGTAGGCAGGCTAAAAGGGAAGCTAAGGGGCAAGTTATGAGGAGTAGTAAAACTCCCAAGAATAGTAAAGCTGCTAAGTCCGCAAGTAAAAGCGCAAAAGGCTCTAATAGCCAATTCTCTATGGCGGCAAAGAGAAAGATTAATAAATTTCTTAAGGATTTACTGGGAACAGGCTACACATTATCAAATTTAGGTATTAAGTTTTAAAGGAGTTTAGGCTGTCCTATGAGTTACCTTTTTTATATAACCGCTGCCTTATATGCAGCATCGACAATTTCGTATATTGTATATCTCAGCACTCATAGAAATATGGCCTCCCAGGTGGGGCTTTATTTAATTTATGCTGGTTTTCTATTTCACTCCCTTACTGTAGGCAGCTGGTGGTTTGATATGGGAGTTATTCCCGTTTTGAACCTCGCCGGTTCGTTAACCTTGTTTTCTTGGTTAACTGTGGCAACATACCTGTCGCTTATTCGCAGGTATAGCCTTCCGGTTTTGGGGGCTTTTATAATGCCTCTTACATTGGTATTTTTTGCAGGGGCAATGTTTCTACCTTCAAAACCTCCTGTAGTGAATGAAATTTTTGAAAGTTACTGGTTTGATGTACACATTATACTGGCATTCACAGGGAATGCTTTTTTTGCGCTGGCATTTGTTTTTGCTCTTATGTATCTCATTCAGGAAAAGTATTTAAAGAGCAGAAAACTGGGGGGCATGTATTTCCTCCTCCCGCCGCTGGATGTACTGGATGAATTGAATTACAGGTGCCTCTGTTACGGATTTCCTCTCCTGACTTTTGCAATAATCACGGGAGCCGTTTGGTCTCACCTGACTTTTGGAATATACTGGATGTGGAAACACAGGCAGATATTCTCCTTAATAGTATGGATGCTCTACGCAGCTCTTCTTCATGGACGGATTACGGTCGGATGGAGAGGAAAGAGGGCTGCAATATTGTCAGTATCTGCATTTATGGTTTTAATAGCATCATATTTGATAATAAACATGGTCCTGGGCAGCGGCCACGGGTTAACAACAATAAAGTAGCAGCGCGGTGCGTAACAGTCACTGTTGCACCCAAAGGTAAAAAATGAATTTAATAATAGTAGGTTTAAATCATAAAACAGCTCCTGTAGAGATAAGGGAGAAGTTGGCTTTTCCCGGGGAGATAATGGGAGCTTCTCTGGATAAGCTCCTTACCGACTATGATGTTAATGAAGCTCTTATAATTTCTACCTGTAACAGGGTAGAGGTAATAGGTGTCTCTGATGATATTGATAAAGGTGTTTGGGAGGTAAAAAGATTTCTTGCCCAGTACCATTCTATTCCCCTCGAAGAGCTTGACGAAAACCTTTATGTTCATACAGAAGAAGATGCGGTGAAACATATCTTCCGTGTAGCATCCGGTTTGGATTCCATGGTAGTTGGTGAGCCTCAGATACTTGGGCAAGTTAAAAATGCTTTTAGCGACGCAGTTCATTTTGACGCCGCAGGGGCAGTTATAAAAAAACTATTTCATAAAACATTTTCCGTTGCAAAGAGAATAAGAACAGAAACAAACATAGGTTCTTCTGCCGTATCTATCAGTTTTGCTGCCGTTGAGTTGGCTAAAAAAATCTTTTCCTCTTTAGACGGCAAGTCTGCAATGCTTCTTGGCGCGGGAGAGATGGCGGAGCTTGCCTGCAAGCACTTAATGAGCGCCGGAGTGAAAGATATTTATATTGCGAACAGGACTTTAGAAAGAGCCCAGAACCTGGCAAAAGACTTTGACGGCACTGCAATTAACTTTAAGGAATACCCTCACTATTTAAAAGATGTTGATATAGTTATTGCTTCAACAGGTTCGGCGGATTTTGTTATTACCCCAGACCAGGTTAAAGGGGTGATGAAGGACAGGAAGTATCGCCAGATGTTTATGATTGATATATCAGTGCCTAGGAACATTGACCCAAGGGTAAATGACATAGACAATATTTATATTTATGACATAGACGACCTGCAAGGTGTTGTCCAGGCTAATATGGGAGAGAGAGAAAAAAAGGCCGCTGACGCTGAACTTATTATAGATGAAGAAATAGAACTCTTTTACAGGTGGGTTAAGTCTCTAGATGTTGTTCCAACGATTATCGAACTCAAGAAGACTATGGAAGAGATAAGAAATATTCCGAAAAGTACACCGGACAATACAAAAAATACTGCAGTATATGGAACACAAGAGAGAGATGATAAAACAGTGGTTTTAGCTGAAAACATATTGGGA
>CBDUXU010000133.1:0-3819 GCA_965371285.1 uncultured bacterium
CTTTACCTGTAGCAACCATCGGATACACACCTTCCTTGGGTTCAACAATAAAGTCCATAACAACAGGTTTATCTTTAATTTTAAGAGATTCTTTTAGAATTTTCTCAACTTCTTTAGGGTCATCAGTCTTGAAACCAACTCCCCCGTAAGCCTCTACCAGCTTAACAAAGTCAGGCATTGCCTCCATGTAGGAATGAGAATAATGCTCTTCAAAAAAGAACTCCTGCCACTGGCGAACCATACCAAGATAACCGTTATTAATAATTGCAACCTTAACTGGCACTTTATACTGCACTGCTGTTGCAAGCTCCTGGGTGTTCATCTGTATGGAACCGTCACCGGAGATAACCATAACATCCTTCTTTGGCTGTGCAAAGTGAGCTCCTATTCCCGCAGGAAGTCCATAACCCATTGTGCCTAACCCGCCGGAGGTTAAGAAGGTTCCCGGTTTATTGAACTTATAGAACTGGGCAGTCCACATCTGATGCTGGCCGACATCGGTTGCAACAACTGCGTTCCCTTTTGTTACATCATATATTTTTTCTATAACGAACTGAGGTTTTATTTTGCCGTTCATATCCTGGTCGTAAGCTAACTTATGAGCGCTTTCCCAATCGGCGATTTGTTTATGCCAATCTTTATGCCCTTTTTTAAACTTAGTAACAGCTGATGCGCCAGGGATAGCTTTTATAAGTTCTTTTAAAACACTCTTAGCATCACCTACAATAGGAACATCAACTTCAACATTCTTACTAATCGATGTCGGGTCGATGTCTACGTGTATTATTTTTGCATAAGGGGCAAACTCTTCCAGCTTTCCTGTTACCCTGTCATCAAACCTAGAGCCAATCGCAATAAGGCAATCAGTATGACTCATTGCCATGTTTGCCCTGTATGTTCCATGCATGCCTAACATTCCAAGAAAGTTTTTATTAGTTCCCGGATAAGCGCCAAGACCCATAAGAGTTAAGGTTATAGGTATGTCTAGTTTATCTACAAACTTTTTTAACTCAGCTTCAGCTTTGGATAAGAGTACACCTCCGCCGGCATAAACAACAGGCCTCTTGGATGACATAATCATATCAATAGCTTTTTTAATTTGTCTGCTATGGCCTTCATACTTTGGCTGATAACTTGGAATAACAGCCTTTGCAGGATAATTAAACTCGCAGGAATCAATCATAACATCCTTTGGTATATCAACTAAAACCGGCCCCGGTCTTCCTGTAGTAGCAACATAAAAAGCCTCTTTTATAATGCGAGCCAAATCCTTAACATCTTTAACAAGGTAGTTATGTTTCGTACATGGCCTGGTTATGCCTACTATGTCTGCTTCCTGGAATGCGTCATTACCAATTAAGTTTGTTGGCACCTGACCGGAGAAAACAACAATAGGGATAGAATCCATATATGCAGTAGCCAAGCCTGTAACTGCGTTGGTCGCCCCGGGCCCTGATGTAACAAGACACACCCCCGGCTTGCCTGAAGCCTTGGCATAACCGTCAGCCATATGAACTGCACCCTGCTCGTGACGAACAAGAATGTGTTTTAATGGCTGATTATATAATTCATCATAAATAGGCAGAACGGCACCTCCGGGATAACCGAAGATAATATCTACCTTCTCTTTAGCGAGACTTGCAACAAATATTTCTGCACCTGTCTTTTTCATTTTATTCCTCTTATATGTTTAATATAATTCTTTATTTTATAATTTATTAAATAACTTAATCTGAAGAAAACTTCTTAATATATCAAGAAATTTTACCTTACTTGATATTAATACTCAAGATTAAATGGGGGTCAGCCCACGGCCGCTTTCTTTAGACTCTCGCTGCCAACTATAGTCTTCGTTGGGGCATCAACCTTTTTATAACCATGACTATCTTCCCTAAGATATAGAGGTTTTATTTCTAGCGGGCTATACTCTGTTCCATAGCCTCCTATTGCCAGCTCTCCAACAACCGAGGCCTTAATGTCCCAAGTCCCCTTTGGAGCTACTATTGCCCCCTCTACATTCTCCCTAAAATAATCACCATATACGGTCTGCCCTTTGCCCATAAAAACAACATCACTATCGTTTCTATGAGCGGCTATCACTCGTACAAACTCATCGTTTGTAGTAGCATAATCTTCTACTACTACATCTAAACTTCCTTCTTTATTATACTTATAAATAGCCCCATATATTTGACCTTTTCTGGCGTCAAGTACCGGGCATATTAAAGTATCCATAGCAAAAACATTTTTTGCCATTGCCCGTAAGGTGGATACTCCTATAATTTTTTTATCACCTGCCCAGGCAAGCCCCTTAAGGGTTGTAATACCAATCCTAAGCCCCGTAAAACTACCTGGCCCTACAGTAGTGGCAAAAACATCTACTTCAAAAACTTCATTGGCACTATAACTCTTACTATCAATAAGGAGGTCTATGTTATCAAGGAGCCACTCTCCGTGGGTGCCTACATTAGCCGAGTTAAGCTCCGCTACGCAAACCCCACCCTCAAATATAGCAATACTGCCGGACTCCGAAGTTGCGTCGATACATAACAAATTTCCTTCGGCAATTTTTGGTACTAACAAATTTTTTTCTTTTAAATTTTCCATTTTCAAACTTTTAAATTTTTATTTTTACCTTGAAAAGATCTTGTTGCAGACAAGTTTTTTCATTAGAACACCTTATATAAACTTCTTAACCAAATGCACTATGTCGTTAAATATAACTACCGCCATGAGACTCATAAGAAGAACCATCCCCACCTGCTGGGCTACAATAAGCCCCTTCTCATTAATGGGCGACCCTTTTATTGCCTCTATTATAAATATAAACAAATGACCACCGTCTAAAACAGGGATTGGAAATAAATTTATTATTCCTAACTGCAAACTAAGAAATGCCATAATAAGAAAATACTCCGTAAAGCTTCTCTTAACCGCGTCTCCTGCAAACTCTGCAATCTTAATGGGGCCGCCTAATGTTTTAACTGACAAATCCCCTATAAAAAGTTTTTTTATAACTGAAAAGAGCAGTACTGTCTTATCTACCATCTCAGAGCCGGCCTTGCTCATAGATTCGGTAAAACCATAACTCTTCCAAACATATACCGTATCAAGATGTACTCCAAAGAGATGACCTTTTCTTTCTTCGTTATACTTGGGAGTTGCAGTAAGGGTAATGACTTCTGCTATAAGTTCGCCTTTAATCAAGGACTCTGTCATTCTCTCAACTACAAAAACTCTTTGGCCGCCTCCGCCTGTGCGCATGACATCTCTTGCATGCATTTCGTGGCTGATTTTCACTCCGTCAATGGATAGAATCTTATCTCCCGTTTGAAACCCCGCAGTCTCGGCGGGGCTATCAGGTAAAATCTTAGAGAACATGGTCTCGCTAATAGGCGCAAACCCTGCTACTCCCGCACCATCACTAAACTCTGTCACTTCCGGAGTAATAGTAATAACCATAGGGGCTCCGCCTCTGATGACTTCAAGAGCTACAGGCTTGTCGGGGTTTAAAACAATATTAGTATATGCCTTGTTCCAGTTCTCTGTGCTTACCCCGCCAATTGCTTTAACGGTATCGCCTTTTAAAAGCCCCGCCTTATCTGCCGGACTCTGGGCTGCAACATAACCAACTACTCCGCTTTTTACCACATCCGAATGCTCTTTCATTCCAACCATAAAAATTAAAGTAAAAATAACAAAAGCCAATACTAAATTCATTGTTGGCCCTGCCAACACAATAAGACATCTTTTATAAAGAGGCTTGTGTGTGAAAGACTTCTCCCTGTCTTCTTCTGACACCTCGTCGCCAATTTCTTC
>CBDUXU010000134.1:0-3789 GCA_965371285.1 uncultured bacterium
GAATTTAACCCTTATTGATGGTGATAAACATAGCCATAATATGGCCAGTTAAAAACTTTAAAAACTTACTTTTATTGTCGACCTCCCTTAAAGCGACAATAAACAGAGGATGCCGGGTCCCCCAATCAACCCGGCATCCTCACCTTTTAATTTAAAGATAGGTTATCTAATTATCGACCTCCCAAAACTGACAATTATTGCGGTGAGCTTCTCTGATTAACTGAAGCTCACCATTTTTTTATTCAATATTCTTACAAATTAAAGAAAACAAGCAGGAATGTCCCAAATTTGTTGACAATTAGAGTAACTATTTGATAATCTTACTAGATTAAACTATGAGTAATATTTCTCATAGAGACCCTTAGTTTATAGGCGCATAGCTCAGTGGTAGAGCGCTACCCCGACACGGTAGAGGTCGGCGGTTCGAAACCGCCTGCGCCTACCAGTATCTGCGATGCATCTGTGAGGGTGCATTGTGGTTTTTAGGGAGACACCGAAATTTTACGGGTTCTATATTTAGAAAGATAAATAATATATAAAATGATTACACTAAAAACAAATAAAGGTGCAGAAAAGGTAGTTGAAGAGAAGTTTCCAGAAGGAGCTACTCTAAGAGATGCATTTATGCACTTAAATGAAGATACTTCTAAACCGGCACCAAAAAACATTGTTGCAGCTAAGGTTGATGGAGAGCTGAAAGATTTGCTTAGCCCTGTGCCAACGGGAGATGCAGTAATTGAACCGGTAGTGGCAGAGTCTGCTGATGGTTTAGAGATTACTCGCCACACAACAGCACATATTATGGCTCAAGCAATCAGGTCTTTATATAATGATACAGACCTTACAATTGGTCCCGTAATTGAAAACGGATTTTATTATGATTTCGATACAGACCATAACTTCACACCTGATGATTTTAAAAAAATCGAAGATAAGATGGCAGAAATTGTGAAAGCCAACTATGAAATCAGCCGTGAGGATATGTCAAAATCTGACGCCAAAAAGCGCTTTTCCGGTGAAAAATACAAATTAGAGATAATGGATGATATAGAAGACGAGAGTGTAAGCGTTTACAGGCAGGGCGACTTTGAGGACCTCTGCAAGGGGCCTCATCTGCCGAGCACAGGCTACCTAAAGGCATTTAAGGTTACTGCCATTGCAGGGGCTTATTGGCGCGGAGATGAAAAGAATAAGATGCTCCAGAGGGTATATGGCACTGCCTTTGCCTCTAAAAAGGAGCTTAAGCAGCATCTTTTTATGCTGGAAGAGGCTAAAAAGAGGGACCACCGCAAACTTGGTAAAGAACTTGATTTATTCTCTACCAGTGAGGATATTGGTTCAGGTCTCATACTTTGGCATCCAAAAGGAGCCAGAGTTAGGTCTATAATTGAAGAATTTTGGAAAAAAGAGCACTATAAAAATGACTATTCCATAATAAACACCCCCCATGTCGCAAAAGTGGATTTATGGAAAAAGAGCGGTCATTGGGACTTTTATAAGGAAAATCTCTTTAGCCCTATGGATGTAGATGGTCAGGACTACATTGTAAAACCTATGAACTGCCCCTTCCATATTGAGGTCTTTAATTCTAATCTCAGAAGCTATAGGGAGCTGCCTATTCGTTATGCAGAGCTGGGGACAGTGTATAGATATGAGAGATCGGGAGTGCTTCACGGGCTCCTCAGGGTCAGGGGATTTACTCAAGATGACGCACATTTGTATCTGCGCCCCGACCAGCTGGAAGAAGAAATTCGCAAAGTTTTGCGATTTATCCTTTACATATTAGGCAGTTTCGGGTTTAATAGATATGATATATACCTCTCAACAAGGCCGGAGAAGTCTGTCGGGTCTGATAGGGAGTGGCAGGAGGCAGAAGATGCCCTTGCAAATGCCTTAAAAGCCGAAGACTTGGACTACATAGTAGACCCAGGTGAAGGTGTTTTTTATGGTCCGAAGATTGATATAAAGATTAAAGACAGCATCGGAAGAAGCTGGCAGTGTTCAACCGTTCAAGTAGATTTTAACCTTCCTGAAAGGTTTGACCTCACATACAGAGATGAAAATGGCGGAGTAACTCGTCCGGTAATGGTTCACCGGGCTCTTATGGGTTCATTAGAAAGATTTTTTGGTTGTCTAATAGAACACTATAGCGGAGCTTTTCCATTATGGCTTGCACCTGTGCAGGTTAAGGTTCTTACAGTTACCGACAGGAACAACGACTACGCAGAAAAAGTTGTGCAGGTTTTAAAAGATAAAGATATTCGCATAGAGTTAGACAAAAGAAATGAAAAGCTGGGATTAAAGATTAGAGAAGCTCAGTTAGAAAAAATTCCATACATGCTTATTGTTGGCGACCAAGATGAAACTGATAAAACTGTTTCGCCAAGGTCTAGAGAAGATGGCGCAATGGACGCAATGAGTTTAGAGAGTTTTATAGAATTATTTAACAAAGAAAATATAGTTGGAGGTGGTAGTCATAGCAGGTAGACCGTCGTTTAGGGACAAGAGAGCCCCAGCAGTAAAAATGAATAAGACAATCAGGGCAAGTGAAGTCCGAGTTGTAACCGATGAAGGTGAACAGCTTGGAGTTTTATCTATAAGTGATGCCCTAAGTCGCGCCGAAGAAGCAGGTCTTGATTTAGTTGAAATTACTTCTAATGCAAAGCCGCCGGTTTGTAAAATCATGGACTATGGTAAGTTTAAGTATGAAACTAAGAAAAAAGCTCATGAGTCCAAAAAGAAACAAACAGTTATTCATGTTAAAGAAGTTAAGATGAGAAGTAACACTGAAGAACACGACCTTCAGTTTAAACTAAAGAATGCAAAGAAGTTTCTAGAAGCAGGGGACAAGGTTAAAGTCTCAGTTGTTTTTAGAGGTAGAGAGATAGCCCGCCCGGAAAGGGGCAGGGAAATGCTGGCAAAGGTTACTGCAGAGCTGGAAGAACTGTCTACAATAGAACAATATGCCAAGCAGGAGGGGCGTAACATGGTAATGGTTTTCGGCCCTAAAACAAAAAAGAAATGAGCCAGAGGCTCCTTTATCAGGGTACTTTTTAATACTTGCACCTTTTATGATTTTATTAAAAGTATAGAAATTAAAAACAACAAACAACAGAAAAGAGAGAAGAAAGAAATGCCAAAGATTAAGACAAACAGAGGGGCTGCCAAGAGATTTAAGAAAACAGCTTCCGGAAAAATTAAGCTCAAAAAATCAGGACTTCGTCACATCCTAACATCTAAAAGTACTGGTAGAAAAAGAGGCTTAAGAAAAGCTGACTTCGTTGCTGCTTCAGATGTTAAATCTGTGAACAGAATGTTAGGTTGCAGATAGAGATTTAAGCATTAAAGTTTAAAAAATTAATAATAGTAAAGAAGAAGGAGCAGTGAAATGCCAAGAGCACCAAGGGCGGTCAACGCCAAAAAGAGAAAAAGAAAAGTAATGAAACTTGCCAAGGGGTACAGAGGCGGAAGAGGTAACCTCTATAAAAGTGCCGTAGAAGCAGTTGAAAGAGGGCTTTGTTATGCATACCGTGATAGAAGGGCTAAGAAGAGAGAGTTTCGTGCTCTTTGGATTGCAAGGATTAATGCAGCAGCAAAAGAAAATGGAATTACCTATAGCCGTCTAATAAACGGACTGAGTAATGCTAAAGTTGAAATTGACAGGAAAAGCCTTGCTCATATGGCAGCAACAGACCCAGCCGGGTTTACAGTGGTTGCTGACATTGCAAAGGCTAATATTAGTCAGTAATTATATTAAAGCTAGCCCTGCACTTAGGTGCAGGGCTAGCT
>CBDUXU010000135.1:0-3783 GCA_965371285.1 uncultured bacterium
AAAACGGTGCATCCAGGCCGCCGTTAAAAAAGAAAGTGACATGAGCATATTTCTCTGTCTCTGATACGCGAAACTGTTTGACTTCCTTTTCTGATAAAATCTCGCCAAGTATATTTTTTAAACCAACTTGGGGAAAGATAACGGGACAATCCATAGAACTACCATACTCGGTCATAGTATAAAAACCGCCAAGAGTTAAACCCTCGATAGTAGGAAAACCTTTAAAGTCGTCCTGAGCAAAACTGGAGGCTATCTCTCTAGCCCTGTCGGCACGGAAGTTAAAAAAGATTACACTGTCTCCACCTTCAATGACTCTGCCGCCTTCTATAAATGTAGGACTTACGAACTCATCGGTCTCTCCGCTTTCATATGCATTAATTACCGCGCTGACAGGGCCGCTTGCTTTATTTCCTTCTCCGCTTGTTATACACCTATAAGCTTTTTCCACCCTGTCCCACCTGCTATCTCTATCCATAGCAAAGAAGCGGCCGCTTACGGAGCTTACCATTCCTACTCCGATTTTTTCTATCTGAACAATAAGTTCTTCCATAAAGACCTTACCGCTTTTTGGAGCAGTGTCTCTTCCATCTAAAAAGGCGTGAATATAAACTTTTTCCAGTCCATTATCCTTAGCAGTTTTTAAAATAGCATAGAGATGGCTGTTATGACTATGAACACCACCGTCGGAAAGAAGTCCCATCAAATGAAGAGCCTTACCGCTTTTTTTTGTGTCATTAATACATTTAAGAAGAATTTCGTTTTTAAAAAACTCGCCATCTTCTATTGATTTATTAATTTTTGTTAAGTCCTGGTATATTACCCTGCCTGAGCCAATTGTCAGGTGCCCGACTTCCGAGTTACCCATTTGGCCGGGAGGGAGCCCTACATCAGTTCCCGATGCAGATATTTTCGAGGAGGGATACTCCGCAGAGAGCCTGTCCAGGTTAGGAGTATTAGATTTTTCTATAGCATTACCTTCGGAGCGATTAGAGATACCCCAACCGTCCATTATAATAAGTACAACAGGTTTCATATTAACTTTTTATCTTTTCTAGATTTTTATTTTGTGCAGGCTTACCGTAAACAGAGTGACGGTTTAAATGACTACTGTTCCACCTGCCGCAATCTTCGCACCTGGGTCTCCACTGGTTATCGTTTCTTCGGCAGTTAGAACATATATAATGAGGGGATAATTCTTTTTCGAAATCTAATGATTGTTTTAAAAGGCTCATGGCTTTCTCTTTCATATCCCGCCTGGAGTAAGACTCTGCCAAAAGAGCTTTTATATAAAAACCCTGGTCTCCGCCTCGCCCTTCATTGTGATATATGTTCTCCAAGAGTTCCATAGCCTCATCAACCATCTCAAGCCTTAAATAAAACCTGGCACTTAAAATTTTAATGTCAATATCGCCGGGGCTACTCTCTATAAACTTGGAATATACCTCCAGCATCTCATCGGGAACTCCCTCGCTCATGAGGAGGTCTTCAAGGAAAACAAAACAAGCAGGGTCGCCAATCTTATCTATTGATTTCAGCAGGGTCTTCTTCGAGTCAAACACGCTGCCACCTACTGTCTGCAATATACTCATAAGCACATAGGCAGGAACAAAGGTAGAATCAACCTTTAAGGCGCGAGATAAATACTCCATAGCTTCCGTAATATTGTTTTCATTATATTCATCTACTGCAAGCTCATAGAATATGCCTGCCATGGTGGATTTCTCCTCTGCGCTCTCCTTGGCCGAGAGTTTTAAAGCAACTACAAGTTCCTGACAACCAAGGGCCCTCTGCCAGTTCTCATCCTCCGCCGCCATGTCGCGAAGAGTAGTTAAGGCAGTTTTATTTTTACTGTCCAGCCTTAACACATCATCCAGTGCCTTCTCGGCAGACTGTTTGTCGTTAATCTCCATTGCACATTTATGGAGAGCAAAAAACAGTTCCAGCTTCCCGCCATTACTTTTCACGGAGTTCCTGATAAGTTTCAGTGCGTCTTTATAATTTCCATCCTGGCTGTAAGCCTCTGCCAGGTGGAGGGTAATGTCTATATCGTCTGGAAAATCAGAATGTGATTTTTCTAAAAAGAGTACTGCCTTACCGGCCCTCCCCTTTAGAAGTTCCTCAACTCCCCTTCTGTGTTTGTCTTCTGACACATTATGTTTCTTTTGCTCCATCCTAATCCTGAAGTCGTGAAAAACTCTCTTCAGGTCAACAAAAAGAGCATTAAAAACCATAAGCACTATGCCTGAGAGAAAGCCCAAACCAACAAGAGCAGTTACAGGTAAGTCAAACTTAAGGGTATCGTCAAGAATAAACTCAGCGCTCTGGGGGTTTAGCTCATGCAGGTAGAAAAACCCGCCCATAAGGACTATGATTGCCACTAATATAATTTTTGTATGCATAACTGCTTCCTCAAATAATATGAAAGTTAAAAAATACCAACGAATAAAATATAAGAAAATAAAAAATCCAGGCCTTTTTAACCTTAAAAACTATAAAGACAAAAAAACATAGTTTTTTATTTCTTAATGATAACCGCTAAAAAATCTTGGTCTCCACTCATACAGTATAATGAAAGCCAAGTTTTTTATTTTCAATGGTGATAAGGTTCACCCTTTTCAATAGTAAAGGCCCTGTAAAGCTGTTCTAAAAAAACCACCCTTGCCAACTCGTGAGGCATAGTAAACTTGGATAGTGACAAAACCAAGTCGGCACTTTTTATTAAACTCTCACTCAACCCATAAGCCCCGCCAACTATAAAAACTATTCTCTTTAAACCTTGCTGCTTTTTAGTGGTTATAAACTCTGAGAATTTTTTTGAATCAAACTCCCTCCCCACATCGTGAAGTGTTATTACAAAATCATTTGGTTCTATTTTTGCTTTTATTAAGTCTGATTCTTTCTCTGCTCCCCTGTCGCCCGACCCGTCCCTGACTTCTACTTGTTTAAAGTCCGCATAGTGGCCAATTCTTTTAATATATTCCGCTGCGCCGCCCTGAAAGAAACTTTTTTTTACCTTGCCGACAGCTATTAGAAGAACTTTCAAGTTACCAGACTCTCCTGAGCTTCCCTTGCACCCTCGGGCGCTTCAAACCAAACTTCCTCTACATCCGCCCAAAGCCCGTCCAAGTCATAAAAAAGGCGCGCTTCTTTGTGAAATATATGAACAACTACATCTGAGTAATCCATAAGCAGCCATGTTAAACCAGGCAGGGAAGCACCATTCCTACCTTCCTGGCCAATAGTCTTCTCTCCCAGTTTAATCATTGCCTCTTCAATATATTTACTTACCGCCTTTACTTGTCTATCATTTGAGCAGCTTGCCAGAATGATATACTCCGCAACTGACGATAAGGGCCCCACATGAAGTATCCTTACATTGTCAGCCAATTTTGATGATGCTACTTTGGCAATTTCGATTGCCTTCTCTTTTGATTCCAGTTTAAATACTCCTTCTTAGAATTATTCTTAATTTATTTATAAAGACCGGTAGTTTTTATATAATTTATAACTTTCTTTGGCACCAATCCATCAATGGACTCGCCATTTTTAACCTTTTCCCTAATAATAGTACTAGAAACATCAGTTAAGTTCTCGGTTATTAAAGTTACATCACGACCGTAACTACTGGTAATTACTTTACTATTTTCATCATAACAAAATCCGCTCCCACTGTCCACTGGCTGAGCCAGCTCCCTAAGTGGAGCTTTATTAGCTTCGACTACGCCGCCGGGCCGTGCCATAATGATTAAATCTACCATTTTCAGGAGTTCATCAGATTTATAC
>CBDUXU010000136.1:0-3632 GCA_965371285.1 uncultured bacterium
ACCTGTTTGATTACAATGGTGGAAAACGAATTATACTAATAGAACTGAGTATTCATAGATTACCTCCCTAGAGGAATTGAAGATAGATTGGTCTTCCGGCTTAGGGCTACCTACTAACCGCCTTCCCACTAGAGTTTATACTCTAACAGTGGCTTATTGGCTTTCGTTCCCGTTACGGCTGCTGGGCAGCGGAGGATTTCCACCTCACTTCCACACATCCATCTCGTTATTGATTTATTTCAATAGCAATACTTTTACTTCGTTTTTAAATCTAAGTCAAGGACATTTTAAAATGGTATTCTCTACCAAATTGTTTTAATAGAAAAAACCAAAGGAAGTTCAAGCCTTAGGTCGTCCCTGGGAGGCTTTGGAAGGGGCGAAACACTTTTCACTATAGCCAAAGCATTCTCATCTAAAAGGTTAGATCCGCTTGGTTTTGATATATCTATGTCATAAAGGACTCCATCGGCCCTGACAGAAAAAGAAATATTTACAGTCCCCTCAATTCCTCTTCTTTTTGCTGACCGGGGGTAAAAACTTTTTTCAGCAATGAGTTTTTTAACTTTCTGCACGTATAAAGAAAGTTCCGTAACCCTGCCCTCACTTCCGCTGCCACCGCGATCAATACTACCGCTGGTCCCAAGATTTCTTTTTAGACTAACAGCAGAAGGGGAGTTTCTTTGAGCAGGTTCTTTTTTAACTACCTTCTTAATAGAAATACTATCTTTTAAATCAGTTTTGTTTTTAATACTGGAATTAACTGGTTCTACTTGAATACTTGAAACCTGAATATACTGAGGCATCTCTTTTTCGGCGCCAACTCCAAGACCCTTGCCACTCTTCTTACTAGTACCATTAAAAAGACTCACCCCGCCAGCAAGGGCAGCAATTACAAGAGAATGAACCAGTAGTGACAGTAGAACTGAAGTGAATATGCTTTTTTTCTCTATACTACCCATTACATTTTACCTTTTAGCCTGTTTTTAAGTCTTCCCATCCTAAAATACAGGAGCATGTCCTGGAACTCTTTTGTTTTAAACGGCAATTCATTAAATTTATAAAACCTAAAACCTGCTCCATCTACTGTGTCTAGAGAGATGTTAGTTAGTTTTCTCTCCAACTCATTTAATATATTATCGCCGGTTCTTATAGAAAGTACTCCCTTGCAGCCAAGTTCTTTTGTCACCTGAGCCGGCTTAGAATTCTTAGAACCTCTTTTGATACTATCTATGGTTTTTGACATACCTTCGTCTAAATACTCCACAAATAAATAATGCCCCTTAAGTAGAGTTACCTTTGAGGTCCCTATTTGCACAGTTTTCTTCTTTTCAACTAGAAAGGAAACGATAACATACCCCCTGTCCTTACATTCCTCTCTTAAAACTTTCCAAGGTATCGTTAATTCTTTTATCTTCGGTTTTAGAGTTAAGTCATTCTTCCACCCAACAGAGAGTGGGATTATATCAACTTTATCTTTTGCTTTTAAAAGGGTACGAGAGAACTCTATATCCGTATGATAGTCAGGCATAAAGTAGTCAACCCGGCCGGAACTCACCAAAAAAAGCACTTTAGACCTGCCCATTTTCCTCCCTGGAACTTTTATATCCATAAGTTCCTCAAGGTGTCTCCTGCCCCTTTCGGTAATGGCGTCGGGAAACATTGCAGTAGTTTTATCAAAAAGAGTACAGGATTTAACCTCTAAAAAATATTCCCTGCCGCCTTTTGACAATAGAAAATCCATACGACTTCTATCGTACTTAGCGTCCCTTTTAACAATTCCAAAGCCCCTCAGACTTTCTATCTTCCCCTCCCTAAGTAAATATTCAACAACATCGTTTGCCTTGTGGGTGTGGAGCATAACCAGCTCACCGTTTGATTCCACTGCAACCACAGTGAGGGGAATTTTCTTTTTATCAGATTCTGTCTCAACAACTCTCTTTTCAAAGTATAACTTACTTCCCGGATATAGGAGTTCCAAGAGCCTGCCCGGGTTGGGCATATAAGTTCTTTCTTTCTTTCCATTAACCGTAGCATAAACAATAAACCTGTTATGGCGAGACAAAAAAGTCCCCTCTGTTGTTTCTCCGAAAAACTTCACTCTCCCTGGCCCACTTTTTCATTTAGGTGAAAATAAGGCTCTAATGTCGTAAGCCTTTCGTCTTCCAAAGGCCCTCCTACAGTGAAATGATAAATAGTTTGATAGCTATTATCCTTAGAAGGAATAGCCATAACTTTTTCATGAATAAGGTCATCAAAAAAACAGCCAATCCCCGTCCCTCTAAGTCCTATCGCCTCAGCTTCCAGGTATAATACCTGACCTATCATACCGGTTTCCCAAAAAAGTTTTTTATACATAGACGGGTCACTCTCTATAACATCTTTAAACTTAACCACCATACCAAGAGAAAAGGCGCTGTCTCCTGCAATAGCTTGGGTGCAGCTAACTACCTTTGCAGCCTCCTTAAAATCTCCTTCTTGCAAGAGATAAAGCCTGTCCTCTTTTAACTCCCAAAGAAAATCTTTATTATATTTACTTTTTATATCCTCTAAATCATTACCGCCTCGGTGATAAAAATAAAGACCACTACCTAGACCAATGACTCTATGCACAAATATTAAAAGGTCTGTATTAGAGCTACTTAATCCTGAGTTAAATGGAGCGCAGTCGCCTCTGGGCAGAGTCTTATCTAACATTGCAATAAAATCGTCTTTTGAAACACCAGTCTCACCGTCGAAGTGCTGAGCACTTCTTCTTTTTCTAATTATCTCTACTGCTCCAAACTGACCATAATCTTTTTTAATAAAGTCGCTGCCAACCATCTCACCGACCTTTTTATTTTTTGATGGAGTTTTGTTATAACAAGAAAGTGAAACATCTTCTATTACCTGCCACCTAACCGGAAATTCGCTAAGTCGGTTTGGCTTTCCTACAAAATCAAGCTTATTAAAAATGTCAATGTTATCCTTTAAGGTATCTTCTACCGGAACACCTTTTTTAGTTACCTGCAAAATAACATCTCCATGGTCCTCTTCTAGTTTAAACCACTTTGTTTTATTTATTCCCAAGACAACATCTACATCGTCGTCACTTAAACTCAGAGCTCTCACATCCCACCCCATAAGGTTTGCAGAAAAAGACAAGCAGGCAATAGCGTGACCAACATCATGGTTGCAGTAACGAAAAGCCCTCTCTCCATACTTCCAGGCCTCTCTCCAATATATGCTGGTTAGTCCAATATAAAAAGTGTCATTTAGAACAAAACCCCTCTCAGAGCCCCTGCTAAGGAGACCACTTTCAAGTCCTGCTCTCTTTTCCAGCTCATGGTTAAAGGGGTTGTAATGAAAAACTCCGCCGGTTATTTTAATTTCCTTTTTTTCTTTTATGTCCGGGAGTATTAGATATGACTCTGTTGGATGGAGGTTACCGCTAGAGGGGTTTATGCGAAGCGCCCAGGTGTTGCTGCCATACTTTTTCCAAGCGGAGAGGCCCATAGAAAGCTCCATAAATTTGCCGATATCGCTAATATCATATGGTTTTACCTCTCTGGAGCCTTTATATATGTCTATATATTTATTTTTTGGGTCAGGTTTGTTTAAAGGAAATTTAAACTTAGGCGCCTCTGAATAAGTGC
>CBDUXU010000137.1:0-3600 GCA_965371285.1 uncultured bacterium
AATTGGCTAACAAAAAACCTTCTTCTATCAGCCACCGTTCTATTAATTCTTCCCTGCATTTTTTCAGGTCATACTTTACGAAGAGGTCGCCTTCTGTTAAGTTAAACTCTGCTTCCTCCATTCCCGGTAGGGCTTTAAGCCGGGTTTCTAATGTAGGTTTTGTAATCTGTGAGTGCGAACTACCAATAGGGAGCGTAAACTTGATATGATGGTGTTTTAAAGTATCCATAATCAGCTCCTTCCCAGCATCATGCTGTCCGGCGTGACGCAGGTTTCAATTTAAAAAGCAATTAATTGGTCATTACGAGTCCCTAGGTTGCCCAAGTCAACCTTATTTATATGTCCACATTATACCAGATTTATAATTTCGTGGTAGAGAATTTTTTTGTCAATTTGCATGGTCAGATGCTACGCTCGTCTACTCTTTCTTTTCAAGCAAAATGCGGGGGTTTTTGTTAATAATATCCAAAATCCCTTCAAGCCTTTCCAATCCTTGTTTTTCACCTTTTTCCATTATGTCTTTTCCGCCTTTTGTTTCCGGCCAGTCAAGTTTTGGCAGGTCTGTCTCCAGCACTATTATTACTGCCTTGCATCCGCATCGGCAGGCATGAAAGCTCATTGGCTCGCCGGTAATGTACCAAGGCAAATCCTTAAATATTACCCGGTGAAATATGTTTACAATGGGCCAGGGTTTTTTAAGTAACTCCAGCCAGTGGGGTTTTGTAATCTCCTCCCGTGAGATATGGTGGACAATCAATACATCGAGGTTATTCCTGCAGCAGATAGCCTCAAAGGGGCTCAGCTCAATGGACGCACCATCGGAGTAGTATTCTCCGTCTATTTCAACCGGCTCATATATTAGGGGCAGGGCGGCGCTTGCCATTATCCTCGTGGCAAGGTCTCCTGAAGAGAAATATTTTTTCTCCAATGTACCAAGATTCAAGGCAACTGAGGAGAAGGGGTAGGGGCAGTCTTCAAATGTCTTTGCCTTGAGGTTTTGGGATATAAAGGAAATGACCCTGTCTGTTTGAGAAAACCCTGTCAGGTTTCGGCCTTTATTAGAAAGCACCTCGAAAAGAAGGTTTAAAAAGGACTTGGGGTGATTGAAGCTGGATTGGTCTGTTTTGGCTATAGCCGCCGCCCAGTTTTTAACATCAGTCCCGCTGGCTAATACTCCGCCCACTATAGCGCCGGCGCTGCAACCGGCAGAGGCGCTTACTGTAATGCCTAGCTGCTCATTATCAAGGGCGAGCATAAAGCCCGTATGGCCGAAAATTCCCCTTATGCCGCCGGAGTTAAGCACAACACCTATTTTAGATTCCTGTTCCATAATTCAATATATTTAGGGATTATAGCACTAAAGTGAGAAAGAAGGAATGTTGACCAAATAGCTTGGGTTGGGGTAGGGTAGTAGGTATTAAGTTAATTACACCGATAGCAAATAGGAGAGTTAATGACTCATAAAAAAATAATATTTATATCATTTGCCCTTGAGGACGAAAACCAAAGAGGACTCTTAAAGGGGTTGACTATGGATACTGTGGCAGAGTTTCAATTCGTAGATATGGACGATAAACGCCCACACGACCCAGACTGGAAAGATGCCGTCATAAAAAAGGTTAAATCCTCCGATGGGGCTGTTATACTGGTGAGCAAAAATTCTCTTATTTCAGAGGGGCAGAAGTGGGAAATTGAAACTATTTTAAAAGAGGGTAAAAAGATTCTCTCCCTTTGGACATATACGGACGACCGTACAGAATTAAAGGGACTAGACATCATCCCATGGAAATGGGACGACATAGAAGATTTTATAGATAGGCTTTAGCAGGCGAGGGGGAAAAGGGTGGTGTTTTAATTCTATGTAGTTATATGTTTCTTAAAGGGGTCTGTCCCCTTTTGTATCCTAAGGCTATTATGGCTTTGGAATTTTTTTATGCTAAGATAGATAATTATGAAAGCAGTTATATGGACAAAATATGGCTCACCTGAAGGCCTTGTGGTAAAAGAAGTGGCCAAACCTGTTCCTAATGATAATCAGGTTCTGGTGAAAGTCCAATGTGCTTCAGTAAACTCGTGGGACTGGGAACTAATGAGAGGTACGCCCTTTGTGAACCGCATAATGTTTGGTTTACTGAAACCAAAGATAAATATATTAGGAGCAGACATATCGGGAGTCGTGGAGTCAATTGGCAAAAAGGCGAGGCATTTTAAAGTGGGTGACGAAGTTTTTGGCGACCTGTCAAACTTTGGAGGTATAAAGAAGCGTGGCTGGGGAGGTTTTGCCCAGTATGTTTGTGCCAATGAAAATTCGCTAACAGCAAAGCCCAAGGGGATAACATTTGAAGAGGCGGCATCTCTGCCACAGGCGTCGGTTATGGCACTGCAGGGTCTTCGCTCTATTGGTCATATTGAAAAAGGGCAAAAGGTTTTAATTAACGGTGCCGGCGGTGGTGTTGGGAGCTTTGCCCTGCAGTTGGCGAAATCCTTTGGCGCCCAAGTGACGGCCGTTGACAGTGGGGAGAAGTTTGAAGTAATGCGCTCAATCGGTGCAGACCGTGTTTTAGATTACACTCAAGTTGACTTTATAAAAGAGGACTGTCACTACGACCTGGTTTTGGATACTGCGCTTCGTCACTCGGTTTTTGAATGCATGAGTGTCTTAAACCCTAATGGGACTTATGTCATTGTAGGTGGTTCTAATAGACAAATTTCTCAGGTCATATTTTTTGGGTGGCTTATGACCTTAGTAGGAACAAAGAAAGTTTGCTTGCTTGGATTAAAACAAAACAAAGACTTGGCATATATAGGAGAGCTTGTTGCAGAAGGTAAAGTAAGACCTGCCATAGACAGGGTCTGCAAGTTAGATGAAGTCCCTGAAGCTTTAAAGTATTTTGAAGAAGGGCACGTTAAAGGAAAATTGGTAGTTACTATGGAGCATGAGAATAAGTAATTAAAGGGGAGCGTGACGGCAGGGGTGACCCCTGCACACATTAAAAAAAAGACATGGCTTAGGCGAGGGGCGGCGTGTCGCCGCAGATAGTTTCAAAGGCAGAGGGAAAAGGGCTCCGTCCCCGTTAATTTCCAGGGGAAAAGGGGGTGGTGTTCCCTTTAATTCCCTCAAAGATTGACCTAGGGCATGAATAAAGCTATAATGTAAAAATTGCATTTTTTGTATCTTTCATATTGTTAGTGTGTGATATATTATGAAATTCAGAAGCTTTTATAAATAATTCAACGAATAGGTTAAATATTATGAAACTTTTATCTTTTAGAATTAAAAATTTCAGGTCTATAGTAGATACTGGTTGGTGTAATTTCTCATCTGATAATATTACTGCTTTAATTGGTCAAAATGAATCAGGGAAAACTTCTATCTTAGAAGCGTTGTACTGTTTTCAAACCAACAAGCTAAAAGATGACTTTTTAAGAAGTGATGCTCGTTTACCCGAAGTAAGTTGTTCTTTTAGTGTTAACGAAAATGAGTTAGGTGAGTATTTTGGTGAGTTTGTTATTCCTGTTGAGTTGAAAAGATATATTAAAGAAAAAGGAAGAGTTAATATTTCTAGAATATGGGAAAGTCAGGGAAAAAGTAAACTTATT
>CBDUXU010000138.1:0-3395 GCA_965371285.1 uncultured bacterium
CTTAGCCTCCAAGTAAAGAGGGTTTAAGGGATGGTCGCCCTCCACCATCCTTCTTATCCAGGCAGTGCCGCCGCCGTCAAATATAAGTTTGACATCGTGGCCTTTGTCCTTAAGCTCTTTAGTGTAAATAAGGCTATGGGCAGCCCTGCCCATAGCATCTTCAGTCCCCGGTTCAGCATGGAGTATAATGGCAACTTTCATTCTGTACCTCGCAATCTATAAGTTTTACCTTAGCTTATAGAATCAGAGTACAGAACCTGCATATAATTATATGTAACCTTGCTTACAAGTAGTTATTTTTTGTTATTAATTTTTCTAGGTGATTTTAGGTGTAAAATCTGGATGTAGGTTCCAGTGAGAGTCAAAAAGTGCGGGATTTCTAAATAATTATTTCTCTGTTTTCCATGGTTATTTTACCATCTTTTTTAAGATTATTCAGTTCTAAAGTAACTGTCTCTCGGGTTGCCCCGATTAGGTTGGCAAGTTCCTGGTGAGAAAATTTGATTTTCTTTTTATCCGAGTCGCCCACGGGAGTGCCGTAACGGACCGATAGGTCTTTAATTATGGTAATAAGGCGGGTTGGGACATCTTGGAATATCATATCCTGGAGCCTGGTTTCAATCTTCTGGAGCCTCCAGCCAAACCACTTGGTTATCTTAAAAGAAAACTGAGGCCTGCTTGAGAGAAACTTTGCAAACTCATCTCCTGTAACCTTACATATATAGGAGTTCTCCATGGTCTCTGCGCTGGTTCGTCTCTCATCTTCGCCGGTCATAGAAAGCTCTCCAAATATATCTCCGCTGCCTAAAATATCGACAGTAAGTTCTTTTCCGCTCTCTGAGAGTTTTGTTATCTTAACCTTGCCTTCTTTTAACATATAAACGAATTTGTCACTGTCACCTTCAGAATAAATAAAACACTTCTTGTCTATGTTTTCCTCAGTCAGCATAGAACCGAGAGTTTTTTTATCTTCTTCTGACAAACCTTCAAAAAGTCTGAATGTATTAATGTGCCAATACTTTGTTTTATCTTCCATAACCTACCCCTATTCCCCTAAAATTTTAGTAACTGCCTCCACAGCATCTTGAGCTTTAATTAAAACCTTCTCACCCTTAGCCCTCTCCATAATCTCCACCTCACCATTAGCTAAGGTCTTAGACCCTATGGTAACTCTTACAGGTATGCCAATCAGCTCCGAGTCCTTAAACTTAATACCCGGCCTTTCATTCCTGTCGTCTATTAGTGTTTCAATGCCTTTCTCATTTAAAGTCTTATAAATATCTTCTGCGCACTTCATAACAGCGTCGTCTTTAATATCCAGAGGCACTACTATGCAAGAGAAGGGACTAAGCTCCTTTGTCCATACAATACCATGGTCGTCATTGTTTTGCTCTATTGCGGCAGCGGCAACCCTGCCGATACCAATTCCATAACAACCCATGATTACAGGCTGAGCTTTTCCGTTCTCGTCCAGAAAATTAGCCCCCATGGTTGTTGAGTACTTTGTACCAAGCATAAATACATGACCAACCTCTATGCCTCTTTTAATTTCCATAAGGCCGCTGCATCTTGGGCAGCTGTCCCCTTCTACTGCAACCCTAAGGTCAAAATAACCACATTCAAAATCTTTGTCGGGGCTTACATTTTTCAGATGTGTGTCTTTTTTGTTTGCCCCCATATAACCATCTACAATATTTTTAACAGAGAAGTCTGCATAGATTTTTACATCTTTCAAACCAACAGGACCGGCAAATCCAACAGGAGCTCCCGTGACTTCCATTACTTTTTTCTCATCTGCCAGCTCAAGCAATTCTGCGCCAATTGCTCTTTGCAGTTTTATTTCATTAATTTCATAGTCGCCCCTTACCAAAGCTACAACGACCTTTTCATCTGCAACATAAATAAGAGTTTTTATCATTTGTGATTTTTTAATTTTTAAGAACTCAGATACCTCGTCTATCGAAGAAAGGCCAGGAGTAGAGACTTCTTCCATGTCATTTTTGCTCCCGGCGGAGGCAGGTTCGCTTGGCTCACTAAGCTCTGCTTTCTCAACATTTGCAGCGTAGTCGCACTCCGAGCAGCTGGCTATTGCGTCTTCTCCCGTGTCTGCAAGCACCATAAACTCGTGGGAGAAACTGCCTCCTATAGACCCGCTGTCTGCCTCAACTGCTTTAAACTCAAGCCCGCACCTGTCAAAAATTCTCTTATAGGTTACAAGCATATTGTCGTATTCTTTTTGGGCAGATTCATCTGTTGCGTGAAAGGAGTAGGCGTCCTTCATTATAAACTCCCTGCCCCTCATAAGGCCGAAACGAGGCCTTATTTCATCGCGCATTTTAATTTGTATTTGAAAAAGATTACGGGGAAGATCCCTATAGGAACGAATTTCGTGGCGAACCAGGTCAGTTATAACTTCTTCGTGAGTTGGTGAGAGGCAAAAATCCCTGCCATTTCTGTCATTGATTCTAAGTAGTTCTTTACCATAAGCCTCCCACCTGCCGCTCTCCTTCCAGAGCTCAGCAGGCTGGACAAAAGGCATAAGCAGCTCTTCGGCCCCGGCCCTCACCATCTCTTCACGAACTATTGCTTCAACTTTTCTTATAACTCTAAGCCCCATAGGAAGTAGAGTATATATGCCTGCGGCAACCTTACGAACCATGCCGGCGCGAACCATAAGCTTATGGCTTATCACTTCAGCATCTGCAGGAGATTCCTTTAAGGTTGGTAGTAACATTCTTGACAGACGCATTAATTATTCCCATTCTTATAAATTATTTATATAAAAAAATTAAAGTAGGCCCCCTTAAAGGAGTTCTGCTTTAATCTCTATCTTAGCTTTATTCCTAACTCCTTCTAACCACTCCGAATAAGCCTTGTCTGACCTCCTACCCATAAGGCTTTTTTCAATTTGGTTATACAGAGTGCCAAACTGGGCAGCATCAGCGTCCTGCTTTTGCTTTAAACTAAAGATAAAATGAGACTCTCCTTTAGATATAATATCGCTATAGAGTGGCTCTTCCATTGTCAGGGCAAACATCTTATCATCACTGCCAATAAATATATCTGTTACCGGCAACTTCTTATCTTTTTTTGCAAAGAGTTTTGTTGACTTAACTTCCTGCTGGTTTTTTGCAGCAACCGACTCGATTGTCTCTCCCCCCTTCATAAGATTTATAAGCTTCTCTGCTTCTGCTTTAGCTAAGGCAATGGACGAATCTTTTTTATATTCAGTTATAACCTTATCTTTTGCATCTTCAAAACTAGGTGCATGTTCATCAATTCTCTTCGCCACCTTTAATACATAAAGTCCCAGCGGAGTATCAACAACATTGCTTACCTCACCCTCGCTTAACCGAACAACGGCCTGGGTTAAGTTTTGGTCTGTGATTATTTCT
>CBDUXU010000139.1:0-3269 GCA_965371285.1 uncultured bacterium
TTGAGAATAAGGTAAAGCTTAAAAAAGTTGAAACAATTGAGTAACTCTCGAACAGTGATGGAGGAAAATAGTTTTTTTATTTTCATGGTGAGAAGGAACGTGATAACACCGGTTATTTTTAGAGTTATAAAAAGGACACAGAGAGCAAAGATAGGGGTTCCTTAACTGCTAACTTTGAAGGTACATATGGTTGGTACTGGAAAAATAACACTACCTCACCTGTAGTTGTTACCTTAGAGGTAAAAGGTGAGTATGAACTTATAAGTTTAAAAGGTGTTGTAAAGGGTGCTGGTTTTAGTGATGAATTAACTAAGCAAGTAAAAAATAGTCAGAAGAAGGTTGTGGAAGGGGCTGTAAGTCTTAAGACGCTCAAGCAGTCTGATTGGAGCGATACAATTACTATTACTGTTCCTGTAGGGAGTGATATAGAATATGCTTTTAACATGGTAAAAGGTGCTCAGCTTGACTATAGTTGGGATGCTGAAGGGAAAAAACTATACTATGACCTTCATGGTGAACCGGCAGGCGATACTACCGGTTATTTTGAAAGTCTTAAAAAGGGAACCTCCAGTCAGGATGGAGGTTCCTTTATTGCACCATTTGATGGAACTCTTGGGTGGTATTGGGTTAACTACTATTCCACGCCGGCAGTTATTACATTAAAGACAAAAGGGAAATATGAGCGTCGAGATTTATAAAAGCGGTAAAAGTTCTTTTGAAGTTTTACAGCCAGGGGTGACCCCGCAACACTCTGTGTTGGGGCGCAGTTTTAAAAACAATACCGTTTGCCATGAGTGATATGTAGTATTTGCTGAAAGGTTTGGACGGTATTTTTAATTGGTGGGCAGTGCCCACCCTACAGGACTGGTTTGATTAGTTTGGCCCCAGCGTCACGCTGGTGAGTCTTTCAATAAGTATTTTTAGTGACTCTTTGTTCATGGCACTTACTGCTACTGCGTCATATCTTTCCGTTAGGTTTTTAACTACTGAATTTTCTACCAAATCTATTTTATTAAAAACAAGCTGCAGAGGAATATTAGTTAGTTTCATTTCTTCTAAAATTTCGTTTACTGCTGCCATCTGGTTTTCAAAGGTAGGGCTACTTATATCTACAACATGGAGGAGGAGGTCTGCGTCTTCCATCTCTTCCAGTGTTGCTTTAAAGGCTTGTTTTAAATCCTTTGGCAGGTGTTTTATAAAACCCACAGTGTCCGTTAGTACAACATCACTACCATCAGGTAGGCGCATCTTCCTTGTTGTTGTATCAAGGGTAGCGAAGAGTTTGTCTTCTGCTAAGGTGCCAGCTCCTGTTAGTGTGTTAAGGAGGGTGGACTTGCCTGCGTTGGTGTATCCCACAATTGAGACAATTGGGGTCCTGCTGTCAGCCCTCTGGCGCCTTCTTTCAACTCTGCCTTTACTAAGAGACTTTAACTGATTTGAAAGATGACTAATTCTGTCTTGTACTCTACGACGGTCTATTTCCAGTTTTGTCTCTCCGGGCCCGCGACCACCGATACCTCCCATAAGACGGGACATACTTATCCCCTTACCTGATAGTTTAGGTAGTAGGTATTTAAGCTGGGCAAGTTCTACCTGCACCTTGCCGTCTCTTGAATGAGCCCTGCCTGCAAAGATGTCTAATATTAATTGCGTTCGGTCTATAACTTTAAGTTCTGTTAACTCAGTAAGTTCTCTTACTTGCGTGGGGCTTAGTTCCTGGTCGAATATAATCATGGTAGCTTCATTCTGTAGGGCTTTAATGATTAAGTCTTTTATTTTCCCCACCCCCATTAGATATTTAGGATTGATTTTATCGGGCCTTTGATAAACTGTGTCCAGCACTAATACATCATTGGTAACAGCCAGGGCTGTTAGCTCTTCTAAGGATTCCATTTGTATGTCTTTGTGTTCTTTGGATACGCTAGCTAGTATTGCTCTTTCTCTACTATCTTTTACATCACGAACAATTGCCCTGCCCATTTCATCTTCTAATGCTTCGAGGAACTCTTCTTTATTAAAGTTTATGTCGCTTGTAAAGTCGTGAAAGTCCTGGGGAGGTAGCACTTCATAAGTCTTGCCGCTTGTTACGGGGAGGAGGTGGGCGTTGTAAATCTTACCTGGGAGACCTTTTGCCGTAACTTCTATGGCAGACATAAAGTCCAGGCGAAGGAGAGCTAAATCGGTAAAGTCGTCTTCCGAGAGTGGCTCGCCTTTTATGTGGGTGTGGATGCAGCTTACACCGCGAAGGGAGCTTCTCCCAAGGGGGCGAAGAAGGGGGATTACAATTTCTCTTTCGTCCCCCAGTATGGTTGCGATGATTGTGCCCTTACGGTCAACCATAATTCCGATTTGTTTTTTTAATTCAGCTGAGAGTTCGGTCATATAACGGCCAAGCTCGGGAGTTATGAAGGAGTCCTTTGATATACGGCGATTGTATATTTTCTCAAGCCTTTTGACCTGATTGGATTTTAGGCCTTTAGTGTTACCAAATACCTGTGCGATAGTGATTTCTCCTTTTCTGTGGAATAAATTAACTGCATGGCGTCTCTTTAAAAAAGTGTCTATGACACCCGAATACTTGTGCGATTTTGATTTCTCCTTCTAATGTAGAAATTTGGTGTTTCTTATTGTATCATAGTGCAAATCAATAACCTTAGCAGCTTTTATAAAATGATTTTTACAGGGAGAAATGAGTATGTCAAAAGAATTTAAAATGTTAATTGGCGGGGAGTTCGTCTCTGCGCCAGAGGATAATGAGAAGCTTGAGGTTCGTAGTCCCTACAATGGCGAGGTAGTGGGGACGACTACCCTATGCAGCGATAAGGAAATAGAAAAAGCCCTTAAAACCTCCCATGAAAGTTTTAAGGTTTTAAAAGAACTCACCTCTTATGAGCGAGCTGATTATATAATGAAGGTAGCTGAAGGTTTGACTTCAAGAACTGAAGAGATGGCTCGTTTAATATCAATGGAGAACGGCAAACCTATAAAAGACGCAAGGGTTGAAGTAGGCCGCTCGGTTAATACATTCACCATTGCCGCAGAAGAAACCAAACGCCTAACCGGAACAGTGCTTCCACTGGACATACAGGCAGGGGCAGAAAACAGGACTGCCATAATAGAAAGATTCCCCATTGGTGTTGTCCTTGGTGTCTCGCCATTTAATTTTCCTCTTAATTTAGCTGTGCATAAAATTGCTCCCGCCATGGCGTCTATGAATCCTATTATTTTAAAACCTGCGCCAAAGACTCCTCTTAGTGCGCTGCTCTTCG
>CBDUXU010000140.1:0-3134 GCA_965371285.1 uncultured bacterium
ATCATGAATATCTAAACCAAACTCTGCCCTGACCTCGTTTTTATCATAGCTGTACTGCCCATGGTCTAAAAGGGGGTGGCCTACAAACTCTGCATCAACACCACTGCCCTTATAAAAATCTTCTTCAAAGGGAAATGCCACGAGCATCTTAGTGACATAGCGGGCAATTTGTTTGACTCTGCCTTTTTTCCAAGCCCAGACCTGGGGGCTAATATAATAGATAACAGGAACTCCCCTCTTAAAAGCCTCCTTGGCAAAACGGAGATTAAAACCGGGGTAGTCTATTAACACGACTGCGTCAAACCCCTCCTCACCATCTAGGGAGGTTATAAGGGAATTAAAAATACTTTTGATTTTTGGGTATCTCTTTACAACTTCTACAAAACCCATTACAGCAATAGAGGTGGAATCTATGCCGCGAAGTCCCGCTCCGAGCATCTTCTCCCCTCCCATGCCGCCAATAAAAACATCTTTATCAATTTTTTTTAATTCGTCAATAAGGTTTGCCCCGTGTTTATCTCCCGAAGCCTCGCCGCTTATTATCATTATTTTTTTGGTCAAATTGATTACCTAAACAGGAATATTTTTCTGTTCTTACCATGTTTATTTAAAAGCCTCCCACTCTTAGGGGTTTTGCTTTAGAAGCTCCCCTTTAGGAGCTTTGTTTTAAGAGCTCCATCGAAGCTTTCACCTCATCCTGAATCCTGTGGGCAACATCCAAAGCCCTCTTGCCAACAGTTCCCGACACCAAAGGAGACTTCCCACTTTTAATACAATCCACAAAACTCCTTATCTCTTCCAACAAACTGTCGCCTTTTTCTATATGGATCTTTTCTTCCTCTATCGTTAGCTTTTCAGTTCCCTTTTTAAGCCTTGTAACAGAAATTTCCTGCCCTGCATAATCAATGGATATATAGGCATCATGCTGAAAAAGCCTTATCTTCCTCTGAGGCACACTACTCACCCTGGAGGCAGTAACATTTGCCACGCAACCGTTTACAAACTTGAGCCTTGCATTTGCTATATCAACCTTGCCTGACACAACAGGAACCCCTGCAGCGTCAATCCTTTCTAGTTCAGAATCAACAAGGTTAAGTATTATATCTATATCGTGAATCATTAAATCAAGAACCACATCCACATCTGTTGCCCTGTTGGGAAAAGGTGACAACCGGTGGGATTCAATAAAAACAGGTTTTTTTACAATTCCATCAAGGGCAGTAACTGCAGGGTTAAATCTTTCAAGGTGCCCTACCTGCAAAATAGCATTATTTTCTTTTGCAACGTTTATCAAGTCGTCAGCTTCCTCCATAGTAACTGTCATAGGTTTTTCTATAAGCACATCTATACCATTGGAGAGAAACTCTTTCCCCACATCCCTGTGAGTCTCCGTGGGAGTAACTATGCTGACTGCATCAACCTTGCCCAAGAGGTCTTTATAATTATCATAAGCCTCCACGCCAAGCCCCTCTGCAACCTCTTTTGCCCTTTTAATATCGACATCAACTACGCCGACAAGTTCCACCCCTTCCATACCTTTGTACTTTTGTGCATGAAACTTGCCCAAATACCCCACGCCTATAACCCCTGCTCTAATCTTCTTCACTACCGGACCTCGACTTTCTTTTCGCCTTAGCAAGCCCCCTCTGGGAGACTTCTATAAATTTAATAAACCTCTTTGCATATTGTGAATCAGGGAGTTCTTTTTTAAGGAGCTCCACTCCCTCCTTAACAGTGTTGTTTGAACGAAATAATATATTATAAGAACTCTTAATTTCTTTTATAGCATCATTTGAAAATCCCTGCCTCCTGAGACCAATGATATTAATACCGTAGAAATGCGCCCTGTTGCCAACTGCCATCACATAGGGAGGAATATCCATTGTTATAACCGACCCTCCTCCTGTCATGGAATAACCCCCTACTCTTACATACTGGTGAATAGGAACAAGCCCTCCTACTATTGCATAGTCTTCTATTTCCACATGGCCTGCAAGGGTCACGCAGTTTGCCAATACAATATTGCTGCCAACCCTGCAATCATGGGCAATATGAACATAGGCCATAAAAAGATTATCATCGCCGCATATGGTCCTGCTGTCTCCCTTAACCGTGCCTCCGTGAATAGTTACAAACTCTCTTATCTTATTATTGTTACCTATAACGGTATATGTATCTTCACCATCGTAAGCCATATCCTGTGGAGGGGCTCCGATAGATGCGAACTGAAAAATTTTATTTCCCTCTCCAATGGTAGTTCTGTCACAAATACAAACCTGGGGGCCTATCCAGGTGTCCTTGCCGATTTTTACATCCTTACCTATAACACTATATGGACCTATCTCGACGGAAGGGTCTATCTGGGCCGATGGGTCTATGATTGCTGTTTCATGTATTTTGTTTTTACTCACTTATAAAAAAACTCCTCTCCACTATAATTACAACAAATCACCGGCCTTACTCGTCCATTAACATTGCCTTAACATCCGCCTCGGCAACCTTAACCCCGTCAACATAAGCTATGCCTGCAAGGAAAAGCAAATTGCCGCGAAGTTTTTTAACAGTCATATGGAACTCCACTGTGTCGCCCGGGAAGACAGGTTTTCTGAACTTCGCATTATCAATACCCATAAAATAAACAACCTTACCTGCCATATCACCTTCGTTATCAGAAGACTTAATGCCAAGTATGCCTCCGCACTGAGCCATAGCTTCTATTAATAAAACTCCCGGCATAATAGGATGTCCCGGAAAATGCCCCTGAAAAAACGGCTCGTTAATTGTTACATTTTTCACTCCCACACAGCTCTTACCCTTTTCAAAGGCTATTATCTTGTCAATAAGCAGAAAAGGATACCTGTGAGGAATGATTTTCATAATTTCGTTTACATCAAATACAACTTCTTTATTTGTTTCTTTTTCGTTACTTGACATTACTTATACCTCCATCAAAATTTTATTTCTTTTTTTCTTGTGTTTTAATAAGTTCTTCTAACTTTTTCTCTAAACTATCTATTTTCTTTTTCATCTCCGGCAGGCGAGGCACCAGCGATTGAGACCTAAGCCAATCTCCGTGTGGGATTGCGGGAAAACCGGAATATATGCCTGCTTTTTTTATACTTTTTGATGCAGCG
>CBDUXU010000141.1:0-3118 GCA_965371285.1 uncultured bacterium
GCCGCTCCTTAGCATAATTCAAGAGTCGTTTGGCCTTACAAATCAGGAAGTAAAAAGCCTGCTCATACTTAACGTGGCACTCACTATCCCTGCAAGGGTTATTATCGGCATGCTTGTAGATAAACTTGGGCCAAGGCTACTCTACTCATCAATACTTGTATTAGCAGGAGTGCTTTGTATGACCTTTGCCTTTTCTACTACTTACACTCAGCTTGCCATATCCAGGTTTCTACTTGGTTTTGTAGGAGCCGGATTTGTAGTAGGTATTCGTATGGTTGGAGAATGGTTTCCTGCCAAGGAAGTCGGACTAGCCGAAGGCATATACGGAGGCTGGGGAAATTTTGGCAGCGCCGCTGCGGCCCTAACCATTCCTACCTTAGCACTTATATATGGCGGTGAAAACGGTTGGAGGTACGCAGTAGCCACAACCGGCGTCCTGTCATTAGTTTACGGCTTTATATACTACGGTATGGCAAAAAACACCCCCAAAGGGTCTACTTACTTTAAACCAAAAAAACTTGGCGCTATGGAAGTATCCAGCAAGGGCGACCTTGTTTTATACCTTCTTATGAACATACCTATGTATTTGGTCCTGGCCGTACTTTCGTGGAAACTTGGCCCTGCAAACCTGGCTGTACTTAACAGTCTTTATGTAAATACAATTTACGGAATACTTTTTGTTATTTATCTCTTCCAGTCACTAAGCGTATTAAGGATTAACAAACAGGTCTTCAAGGGCCCAGTACCCCAGATACATAGGTATAAATTTAAACAGGTAGCCGTGCTCAACATATCCTACTTCATAACATTCGGCTCCGAGTTGGCAGTAGTGTCAATGCTGCCTCTGTTTTTTAAAGATACCTTTGGACTCTCTATTATAATTGCAGGTCTTTTGGCATCTGCCTTCCCATTTACTAACCTAGTAACCCGCCCTAGCGGAGGGTATGTTAGTGACAAGTTCGGCAGGAAAAAAACACTAATTATATTTCTATTAGGAATGGTTATAGGTTACCTCTTAATGAGTCAAATGACATCCAGTTGGCCTATCCTATTGGCAGTTTTAGTTACCATGTTTTGTTCCTCCTTTGGCCAGGCCGGGTCCGGGGCAATCTTTGCTATGGTGCCCCTTGTTAAAAGAAGACTCACAGGTCAGGTAGCTGGAATGTCCGGCGCTTACGGAAGCGTGGGAGCGGTCACATACTTAACAATATTTTCATTTGTGACGCCGCAAATTTTATTTTTAACTATTGCAGTAACCTCCCTTATTGCAGTTATTGTGGTTGCAGTATTTATGGAAGAACCATCGGGACATATGGTTGAAGTCCTGCCTGATGGAACAATAGAAAGGATATCGGTAAATTAATTCTGTGGCTAAAGTACTTAAAATAAGAGCCGGGCAAAAATCATACATAGGCATAAAAGATACCAATGATGACTGCTCGGGAATTCACATTCCCGAGGACAGTCTCTTGGAGACAAAAGGAATTTCTGCAGCCATAGCAGACGGAGTAAGCTCAAGCGTTGGAGGCAGAGAAGCCAGCGAGTGCTGCGTCCTGGGTTTTTTAAATGATTACTACTCCACCCCTGAGTCATGGACTACTAAAAACTCAGGAGAAAAGGTCCTCCGTGCACTAAACAAATGGCTCTACGGTGAAAGTATTCGCAGGTTCGGCGACGAATACGACATGATAACAACACTAAGCATAGTCGTATTAAAAGCAACCTATGCTCATATTTTTCATGTAGGAGATTCTAGAATTTACAGGTTAAGGGACAACGAGTTTGAATGTCTGACAAACGACCACCGCCATGGCTTCGCCAGCAGCCGCGACATGTTAAGCCGCGCCATGGGCATAGATACAGACCTGAATATTGACTATAAAAATATTGGACTGGAAACAGGAGACATCTTTTTACTTACAACAGACGGGGTGCATGACTTTCTCACGAATAAAGAATTAAAAGAACTGCTTACATCTAACATAACAGATGCAGAAAAAACCTGCTCTCAAATAGTTAAAGCTGCCTCAGAGAACAAAAGCAGTGACAACATTACCTGCCAGATATTAATAGTTGATGATATCCCGGAGGTAGATGAAGATGAATTTTTTAAACACCTCCTGGAGCTGCCCTTCCCCCCTCCCCTGTCAGAGGGAAATGTTTTTGAGGGTTATAAAATAATAAGAGAACTTCATGCATCAAACAAAACTCAAGTCTATTTAGTTATTGATAATCAAACAGGGGGGGAGATGGTTTTAAAAACTCCGTCGGTAAATTACTCCGACAATCCTGAATATATAAACTCTTTTATTAATGAAGAATGGGCAGGGAAATGTGTAAACAGCCCTCACATACTAAAGGTTATAGACGGCAATAGAAAAAAACAATCTCTTTATTATACAACTGAATTTGTTGAAGGTATAAGCCTAAGGCAATGGATAGATGACAACCCTAATACTGATATATCAAAAATCAGGGATATTATAGGACAAATCTCGAAGGGGCTTGAAGCGCTTCATAGAAAAGAAATTATCCACATGGACATAAAACCTGAGAACATAATGATAGACAGTCATGGAACAGTTAAAATAATTGATTTTGGTTCCGTATCAATTGGAGGGCTTAACGAAGTACGCTCCCCCATAGATAAAACTCACCTTACAGGTACTCTTAACTACTCTGCCCCTGAATGTATAACAGGTCAGGGGGGGACTGTTCAGTCAGACATTTTTTCACTGGCAGTGATTACTTATGAACTAATCTCAGGGAAATACCCTTTTGGCGAAAACATCTCTTACAATAAAAAAAGTTTAAAAAAAGCAAGGTACAGGCACCTCTCCCACGGAGACAGAAACATACCTAGATGGATAGACGGAGCAATAGAGAGAGGCCTCGATTACAACCCCCTTAAAAGACATGAAACTCCGGGAGAATTTGTTTTTGAGTTAAGCAGGGCCAACAGCAGGTATCTACTTAAAAAAGCCGCGCCTCTTATAGAGAGAGACCCTTTAAAGTTCTGGCAAATACTAGCACTTATATTCGGCCTTATGGCGCTTATTGAATTTTTAATTATATTTTCGAAATAAAATAACTTAACGGAGGAGATCCTCATTATGAT
>CBDUXU010000142.1:0-3115 GCA_965371285.1 uncultured bacterium
AACTACATAATGGATAAACTGCTTAATAAAACCGCCCACCATTAACCACCACAAAACTAATATTACCAGCAACTAAAAAATTACTTAACAGGTCTTATTGATAAAGCCTATTCACCCTATATACAACCGGGCTTGCTACTGAGTTTTAATTTTATTATGTAGAAGTGATAGAAAGAATAAAAAAAGCGGTAGGCCAAAAACCTACCGCTTTTTAATTTTAAGAAATGAAAAACTAATTAATACCCGCCGGCATCGCCGCCTAGCTCGCTAGAGCCATCGGTAACCAGGTTCCATAGAAGAAAAGCAATAGTCTCAGGCGCTATCACAGTGTGTATATTCTCTGATTTTACCATTGCCATACGGCAATCTCTTCTAGCCCCTGAGTCCCCTGTAAGCTCAAATATTACATCCACCTTGTCACCTAAGTCTACAATCTTTTGCACATCATCATAGATTGAGATACCTTTTTCCCTGCCCAATGTAATGCCAACTGCCTCAGGATTGTTATCTGCAAGAGCAACTACGGTCACTCCCTTACCTTCAAATTCTAAAAGTTTTTCAAGTAATGTCTTGCCTACCCTGCCTGCGCCTACTATTGCTACATTTATATTCTTTGACATAAAGAGCTTCTCCTAATATAATTTTTTAATCAATATATAATAAACCATAACATACAATCCAAATTAGTCAACGAAATTGTCATTATTAACACCCAAAACCAGCCCCAAATGTGCATATTATTAGCCTTTCTGCCTACAATTACTCCATAATTTATGCTATAATTTTTTAGATTACTAAATAGAAGGAGTTAACTACATGGAAAATAAGCTATTTTCTGAATTCAAAATAAAAAACTTTACCCTTAAAAACAGGCTTGGGCTGGCCCCTCTCACTAGAACTTCTTCCGATGAGAACTCAATCCCCAGAAGTGATGTAACAGACCTATTAATTAGCAGGGCAAAAAGCGGCGTTTCTATTATTTATACGGAAGCTATTATAACTGACAATGAGAGCTCCCAGGGCTACCCCGGCCAGTCGAGACTCTTAGAAGAGAAACAAATAAATGCCTGGAAAGAGGTAGTAAATGCTATCCATAAAGAAGGTTCTATTGCCATAATGCAAATGTTTCATTGCGGCCGCATGAGTTATAATGAGGTAAACCCTGCCGGCAGGGTTATAGCCCCAAGCCCCATTGCCCCGGCTCAAGATAACCCCCTCACTGGCAAGCCTTACCCCACTCCTGAAGAAATTACAAAAGAAGAAATGCTCGCAGTTAAAGAGGGGTTTGTAAAAACTGCAGAAGGTGCAATTAAAGCAGGTTTTGACGGAATAGAAATACACTGTGCCCACGGATACCTCTTAAGTCAATTTCTCTCGAACTATTCCAACAAAAGAGAAGACGAATACGGAGGCACGCTGGATAACCGTTATAAATTTGTCCATGAAGTAATAGAATCAGTTAAAACTGTAGTGCCGGAAGATAGGCTACTTACACTTAGGATATCTAACTGGGGAGTTGCAGACATGGAGGTAAGTCTCTTTAAAGACAAGCAGGAATGGCAGGAACTGATATCTCTACTAAACAAAGAACCTATAGACATGATATCACTGTCAACATACTCTTACTCTAACAAGGAATTTGACACAAACCTTAACATGGCAGAACTTACAAAAGAAGTTACTGACAAACCTTTAATGCTTTGCGGCATGATATTTGACAGGACAAGCGCAGAGGACGCCCTTAACTACTCTGACATTGTACTTAGCGGAAAATCTATGCTTCTAAGCCCAAACTTGCTTGAAGATATGAAAAACAACAAAGAACTGACTCCATATAAATACGAAGACGCAGATATTGCTTACACAGATACTCCTCTACCATAAAGGACATATATAATGCTTAATTTCATTTATGAATATTTTCTAACGGGCGGCGCTGCACCTGAGACTGCAATGGTGCTGGCAAGACTCACCTACATCTCAGCCATAATAGTAATAGCACTTATAAGTAACTTTATAGCTAAAAAAGTTATTTTGCGTTTTATTGGTTTTATTGTTACAAAAACCGATACCCACTGGGACAATAAGATACATGAGAGAAAAGTATTCGCAAATATCTCTCACCTTGCTCCGGCAGTGGTTCTCTACCTCCTAACTCCTATGGCCCTCACAGGGTTTGAGGTAGCAATAGTTTCTGCGCAGAAATTAATAGTTATTTACATGCTTATTGTCGTCATTAAAACTATCTTTGCATTCCTCAATGCAAGCAGCGACATATACGACACATTCGAGGCATCTAAAGAAGTGCCGATAAAAGGTTTCATTCAAATTACAAAACTTATAATTTTTATAATAACTTTTGTAATAACCCTTGCAATAGTGCTGAACAAGTCTCCTCTTTATTTAATAAGCGGTCTTGGTGCAATGACTGCAGTGCTGCTGCTGATTTTCAAGGATGCAATACTCGGCCTGGTTGCAGGGATACAACTCATAGCAAACCGCATGATTGCCAAAGGCGACTGGATAGAAATGCCCAAGTACGGGGCTGACGGAGATGTAGTAGACATCGCCCTTACTACTGTTAAAATACAAAACTTCGATAACACCATTACAACTATCCCTACCTATGCCTTAATCAGTGAATCCTTTAAAAACTGGAGAGGTATGCAGGATAGCGCTGGCCGAAGGATTAAGAGGTCAATAAATATAAATATTAACTCCATAAAATTCTGCACTACAGAAATGCTAAAAAGGTTTGCCAAGGTAGAATATATCTCCGGCTATATTGAATCTAAAAAAGACGAGATATCAAAATACAATGAAGACATGAAAGTGGATACTCGAGTGCTGGTAAACGGCAGGAACATGACCAACCTGGGAACTTTTCGAGCCTACATAATCCAATACTTAAAAAACCACCCTATGATCAATAAAGACTTAACCCTTTTAGTAAGGCAGCTCGCCCCCACCGAGCATGGCCTTCCTCTTGAGGTATATACATTCTCCAGCGACAAGGACTGGGTGAATTTTGAAAAAATCCAAAGTGATATATTTGACCACCTTTTTGCAGTACTAAAAGAATTTGATTTAGAGACCTACCAAAGCCCTACTGGCA
>CBDUXU010000143.1:0-3020 GCA_965371285.1 uncultured bacterium
TCTTGGGCCAAATAAAAGTCCCGAAACTTTCCAATTCTCTGTAACAACATTCTCTTTATTTACAAAAGCAGGTCCTATTTCAAAAAACTTTAAAGATTCAGCTTCTCTGGCAATATTATATTTAGCATTATTTATAAGAGATGGAATCAAGCTATCCCTAAGCACTGACTCATCTTCAGCTAATGGGTTTTTAACTTGTACAGGAGTTTTATTCTTATTATAAACATTAGTAAAATCAAGAGGTACAAAACTATAGTTTATAACTTCCATTAGCTCTGCCCCAACTAATATATTCCTGACTTTCTTTTTAAAAAAATGAAATATGTCTACTTTTTCTTTTGTAAGTGTAGCCACAGGCATCTTGGCAGGAATTTTATCATAACCGGTAAGCCTTGCAATCTCCTCGATTAAATCTTCTTCGCAAGCAATATCACTTCTATATGACGGAGGTTTTGCATAAAAAGTTCCATTTCTCTCCTCACAGGTTATACCTAAAGCTTCAAAAGTTTTCCTGACATCTTTTTTGTTTAACTTAAGACCCAAAATACTCTGAGCCCTATCAATCCTAAAAGTTACCTCTTTAAGCTCCCGGGGCTTAGGGTACTCGTCTATAATAGTTTTTGATATCCTGCCGCCGCAAAGCTCTACAATTAAAGTAGCAGCCCTTTTTATGGCTTCAGGAAGACCCCCTATATCAACTCCCCTTTCAAATCTATAAGACGAATCTGTGGAAAGCCCCATCTTTCTCGAAATTCTTCTAATAGACGGCCCGTCAAAATGAGCACATTCCAGTAATATATTTTTTGTATCATCTGTGACTTGGCTGCTAGAGCCTCCCATTATGCCGGCAATAGCTAGGGGAGATTTACCATCAGTTATTAAAGTTACAGAGTCATCTAAGGTGCGCTTTTCTTCGTCTAAAGTTTCTATGACTTCTTTATTAGAAGCATTTCTTACTAAAATTTTCTTTGAATCAATTTTATCCAAATCAAAACCGTGGAGCGGATGACCGTACTCAAGCATCACCAGTTTTGTAGAATCTACGATATTTTTAATCTACCTTATACCATAAACATCTAATTTGTTTTTAATCCATTTTGGCGAAGGAGCAACTTTAACTCCCTCAATTACTAAAGCCATATATCTTCTGCAATTTGTACCCTTCTCGATCTTCACTTTAACAAAATCAACCGTCTTTTTTGAAGACTGTTTAGCTGAGAGGGTTTTATCCAAAGACTTTTTGTCGTTAAATTTAGAGCCTAATTCTACAGAAATCTCCCTTGCCATACCCCTTACGCTAAAACAATCGGGCCTGTTAGGGGTAATTGCAATGTCGAAGATGGAGTCTGCTTCTGTTTTATTTGTAAGAACTTCCTCTACATCTAAACCAGGCTTAGTATCTTTAGGAAGAATAAGCAGTCCGTCTGCACTCTCTGCCAGACCAATCTCTACCTGGGAGCAAAGCATCCCTTCCGAGACTTCTCCTCTTATTTTAGACTTCTTAATCTTAAAGTCCCCGGGAAGAGTTGTTCCTACAGTTGCAAGAGGAACCATGTCACCAACTGACATATTTGTAGCTCCGCAAACAATCTGGCGGGTATCTGTCCCTGTATCTACCTTACAAATACTTAACCTGTCGGCATTAGGGTGAGCTACTTTCTCCAGTATCTTAACAGTAATAACCCCGTCCAGAGATGCTCCTTTTTCGGTGACCCCATCCACTTCAAAACCGCTCATAGTCAGCTTCTCTGAGAGGTCGGAGTCGTTTAGTTTTACGGGAGTAAATTCTTTTATCCAATTCAGGCTAAATAACATGTTCTATCTTATATCCTAATTTATTCTTGAAATTATATTTTTATAATTAAAATTGAGAAAGGAATCTTTTGTCATTTTCAAAAAACATTCTTAAATCATCAATGCCATACTTAAGCATGGCAACTCTTTCAATACCAATGCCAAAAGCAAAACCTGTATATTTCTCTGTGTCATATTTAACAGATTTAAAGACCTCAGGATGTATCATGCCTGAGCCTAATATCTCTATCCAACCGGTACCACTACAAACCCTGCACCCTTTTCCCTTGCAGATAACGCACCCTATATCAATCTCTGCACTTGGTTCTGTAAAAGGAAAGAAACTTGGACGGAATCTTATTTTTGTTTTCTCACCAAACAGGCTCTGGAGCAGGAAGGTAAGTACCCCTTTAAGGTCTCCAAAGGTTATTCCTTCATCAACCATAAAACCTTCTATTTGATGAAACATAGGGGTGTGAGTAACATCTGAGTCTCTCCTGTAAACAGTACCTGGAGCTATGACTCTAAGGGGAGGCTCTTTTGTTTCCATCACCCTAATCTGTACAGGTGATGTGTGAGTTCTTAAACACTTGTCACTTTGACCTAAGTCATTATCTGACTTATCAGTCCCGCTGACAATATAAAAAGTATCCTGCATCTCTCTCGCAGGATGGTCTTTTGGAATATTCAGTGCTTCGAAATTATAATAGTCTGACTCTACCTCAGGCCCCTCGGCAATGTCAAAACCTAAGGAAACAAAAATATTCTCTATTTCTTCTGTGATTTGAGTAATGGGATGCATCCTGCCAAGCTCAGAGTTCCTGCCAGGGAGGGTTATATCTGTCCTGTCATTTTTTAATTCTTTTTCTTTTTCTTGGTTTTCTAACTTTTGCAGAAGTAAGGTAATGTTTTTATCTACTTCATTCTTGGCAGAATTAATAGATGCCCCAGCTTCTTTTTTATCTTCTTTGGGAATAGTTGAGAGTTCTCTTAAAAGCAGTGCAAAGATACCCTTCCTACCAAGATACTTGTTTTTAAGTTCGCTTGCATCCTCTACAGTGAAGGTATTAATAGAAGAAGACGCCTTCTCAATTTCAGATAAGGCCTCTGCGGTAATTTTTTTTAAATTTTGGATTGATGGTTTATCGGTCATTGTATAGGTATAGTTGTGATTTGATTATTCTGTGTTTGTTTTATGTGGCTTTACAAGAGTTGATTAAAAACTT
>CBDUXU010000144.1:0-2980 GCA_965371285.1 uncultured bacterium
GAGTTTCCTGACTCCCTTAAGTATGTTAAAGAAGGGAAGTCTGTTGTAATACTTAGAACTTTTTCAAAAATATACGGCCTGGCAGGATTAAGGGTGGGTTACTGTGTTGCGCCGGTGAATTTAACCGACTATATGAACAGGGTTCGCCAGCCATTTAATGTAAGCTCTGTTGCAGAAGCTGCCGCTATGGGAGCTTTAGATGATACTGGGCATGTAGAGAAGTCTATTAGAATAAACAGTGAGGGTTTTGATTTTTTAAGCGGAGAACTTAAAAAACTTGGATTTGAAGCTGTTCCAACAGAGGCAAACTTTTTTTTAGTAAAAGTTGGTGAGGGGTCTGAATTATATAACAAACTATTAACTCAAGGCGTTATAGTAAGGCCTATGGCAAGTTATAATATGGATGAATATATAAGAGTAACAATTGGGACCGATGTTGAGAACAAACGATTTATTGAGGCCTTTAAGGCAGCTCTCTGAGACTGAACTTTAAAGGTCTAAATATTTTTTGTCTTTATAATTTAAAAATAAAAGTTAAATTTAATATATGAAAGGGGCATATCTTCGATGATTATTGTATTAAAAAAAGGTGCAACAGAGGAAGAAGAAAAAGCTGTAATAGCAAAGATAGAGGGAGTTGGTCTATCGGTACATGTATCAAAAGGTAAGGAGAGAACAATTATTGGCGCGCTAGGTGATGAGTCCAAACTTGTTAATGTTCCTTTAGGAGTAATGCCAGGAGTGGAGAAAGCGATGCCGGTGTTAAAACCATACAAACTAGTAAGCAGCGAACTGCATGAAGAGAGAACTATTGTAGATGTAGGGGGAGTCAAAATTGGCGGTAAGTTTATACCGGTAATGGCCGGTCCTTGCAGCGTAGAGCCGGGAGGCCCTCTTGTTGATACAGCAAAGCTCATAAAAAAAGCAGGAGCAAGTTTCTTAAGGGGCGGCGCTTATAAACCAAGAACCAGTCCTTATTCATTCCAGGGAATGGGTACAGAGGGGCTTGATGTATTGCAAGAAGGTAAAAAAGCTACAGGCCTTCCAATAGTCACGGAAGTAATGGACCCGCGGGACATAGAAGTTATGTACGACAGGGTTGATATGTTCCAAATAGGAACAAGGAACATGCAGAACTTTCGTTTGCTTTTAGAAATTGGCAAACAGGATAAACCAGTGCTGCTTAAAAGAGGTTTGGCTGCAACTATAAAAGAATTTCTTATGAGTGCCGAGTACATAGCTTCACAGGGTAACTCAAATATTGTTCTTTGCGAAAGAGGAATCAGAACTTTTGAGACTGCAACAAGAAACACTATGGACCTGAGCGCAGTGCCGGTACTGCAAAAAGAATCACACCTACCTGTTCTCGTTGACCCTAGCCACGGCACGGGGTACTGGCACTTGGTCGCGCCTTTAGCCAAGGCCGCAGTTGCAGTAGGGGCAGACGCCCTTATGATAGAAGTACACCACGACCCTGCCAACGCCCTAAGCGACGGTGAGCAGTCTCTTAAACCTGAGAAGTTTGCAAAACTGATGGAAGAGCTTCAACTGGTAGCAGAAGCTGTGGGGAGGACAATGAAATAAAACTCTCTGTTAATTGGCTTAAGGGCTTAAGTTTTTAGAGAGTTTTTATAACTGTTATGGAGAAACCTTTTTTTGATAAAGTCTGCATTGTAGGCGTAGGATTAATCGGCGGGTCCCTTGCTATGAGTCTTAAGTCCAAAGGTATGGCAGGAGAGATTGTTGGTGTGGGCCGCGGTAAGGATAACCTGGTGGCGGCAGTAAACCTCGGCATTATAGATTCCTACACCCACCACTTAGAAGAGGGAGTTAAGGACTGCGATTTAGTTGTTATTGCAGTACCCGTTCTTGCTACAGCTTCTGCCGTAAGTAAGGCAGCTCCTAATTTAAAAAAGGGCGTTATAGTTACAGATGTTGGAAGTGTTAAGGAGTCTGTCATAAACTCCGTTCTTCCAGTTATGCCCGACGGTACATACTTTGTTGCTGCTCATCCTGTTGCAGGCACGGAGCATTCAGGGGCCGAGAACGCATTAGCTGATTTATATGTAAACAGAAGATGCATTATCACACCAACTAAGGATACCAATAAAGATGCGCTTGAGAAGATTACTTCTATGTGGACCGAGGTAGGTTCTGAGGTAGTTATCATGGACGCAGAGCATCACGACCTGGTTTTAGCTGCAATTAGTCACCTACCCCATATAGTTGCTTACACCCTTGTTAATACAATTTCAAATATAGAGAAGAGCGATGAAAAAGACATCTTAAAATATTCGGCAGGTGGTTTTAAAGATTTCACCAGAATAGCTTCAAGTTCCCCTGATATGTGGAAAGACATTTGCGCAGCTAATAAAGATGCAATACTTAAAACAATTGAGTCTTTCTCTGAAAGTTTAGCCCTTCTAAAAGCAGGTATAGAAGCAGAGAACTGGGAGTCTGTTAGGAAGTCATTTACCGCTGCAAAAGATGCAAGAGACTCGCTGCAAAAAGACTAAAATTTATCTAATCAACTTAAACAATCAACTGGAACTATATAAATAATATAAGAAAATTTTATGAGTGAAGATAGCAGAAAAATAAAATTATGTAACAGCCTTAAAGGTGAGATAACCGTGCCCGGCGATAAGTCCATCTCTCACAGGGCCGTAATGCTTGGAAGTATTGCAGAGGGTGATACCACAATTACAGGCTTTCTAGAAGGCGAGGATAACCTCTCTACCATAGAAGCTTTTCAGTCAATGGGAGTTGCCTTTGCCCGTCCCGAGACAGGCATACTTATAGTTAAAGGCAAGGGTTACAGAGAGCTTACAGAGCCGACTGATGTTATTGACGCTGGCAACTCCGGGACTACAGCAAGACTTCTTATGGGAATATTATCGGGACTGCCTTTTTATTCTGTTATTAACGGTGACCATATGCTCAGAAAGCGTCCAATGAGGCGTGTGATAGACCCTTTAAC
>CBDUXU010000145.1:0-2873 GCA_965371285.1 uncultured bacterium
GGCAGGGATGGGGGCGAGACAGACGAGGTTGTAAACAAAAAACTCCTGAGGGCCCTGGAAGGTAATTTAAAAGTTATACTCTGTGTTGGCGAGACAGAGGGGGAGAGAGAAGCGGGAGACACTCTAAAGGTCGTAGAGAGACAGGTGACTGAAGGTCTAAGGAGTGTAATAGCAGAAGACCTGGAAGATCTGGTTATTGCCTATGAGCCTGTTTGGGCAATTGGGACAGGCAAGACCGCCACACCTGAGATTGCCGAAGAAGTTCACAGTTTCATTCGAGGTCTTTTATCTGAACATTTTGGTGATAGTGGAGATATTATAAGGGTTCTTTACGGAGGCAGCGTAAAACCGGATAATATTGCAGAGCTTATGAGCAAGCCGTCGGTAGATGGGGCTTTGGTAGGCGGGGCAAGTCTGAAGGCAGAAGATTTTGTCGGTATCATTCTAGGCGCGTCTTAAAAAAGTGCCGTAGGCACAGTCGGGCAGATTGTTGCAGTTTATTGGAGCGTTTTCTAGGAAAGTGCCGCAGTAAGGGATATCTAGAGTTAAGAGTTTTTAAAATTATTTCAAAATTCTCTGGAATTAACTAGTTACCTTTAGAAAAGACACGCAGTGTCAGATAGAGCTTGATTTTTAGGGGTAAATATCATTATAATGGTTGTCTAATTTTAACGGCAGGGGAGAGACCCTGTAGGCTCTGAAACAGGGTTTAGATAGGAGATTTGGTTTTATGGATAGTTTAATAACATGGGTTCACATTTTTACTTGTTTCTTCATTATTGTTACAGTGCTCTTGCAATCCGGTAAGGGAGCTGCAATAGGCTCTACATTCGGCGGGTCAAGTCAAACAGTATTTGGTACATCGGGGTCAGCTAGTTTGCTTACCAAGTTTACTACTTTTTTTGCAATAGTTTTTATGTGTACTTCTCTATACCTTACTTACTACTCAGTGCATAAAAGAGGCGGCTCAGTAATGGATAGTATGGAAATTGTCCAGACTGTACCTACAGAAGAAGGAGCTACGGCAGAAGTTGTTGTTCCCCTGGGCGAGCCGGCTTCAGTTCCAGCTCCGGCGCCAACTAAGGGCGAAGCAGCAAAATAGTTTTATTATTTAAGTAAGAGAAATTGTAAAAAGCCCGAACTTAAAGTTCGGGCTTTTCTGTCTGGGCGTGACGCCCTTTTCTAAGCACATTGTAGTGTTTATTAAGTATAGATTTGGTTATTAATCGATAGAATTTATTAAAAGTATGGTGCTTTTGACCTATGGGTCAAACACAGAGTGTTTCGCGTCACGCTTGGGCGGTCGCGTGGAACTGGTAGACAGTAGCCATTCTTCAGGCGGTGGTGGGGCGCAGACTGCGTCTGTTTTCTAAGAAGACTTAAATGTTAAGTAATATTAAATAGTTATTAATTTATGGCGAGAAGCGGCTGACCTATGTCACCGGCGACTTGCTGGGCCGAAGTGGTGGAACTGGTAGACACGCCATCTTGAGGGGGTGGTGGGGCGACCCATGGGGGTTCGAATCCCCCCTTCGGCACCATTTAAATAAAAAGGGCAACTCATTTGAGTTGCCCTTTTTTAGTTAAGGTATGGTAGCGGATTCGAATAGTCCAATCTATGGTGCACACCGTGTAGTACTTTAATTAAAACATGCAAACTTTATCTATTGACTCTATACTATACTATAGGGTTTATAATTTAATTTTAGGAGACTGGATTATGGAAAACTCGTTTACTATAGGAAAGCTTGCCAAAGAGGCAGGGGTAGATATTCAGACGGTTTATTTTTACGAAAAGAAGGGACTTATTTCCCCTGTTGGAAGAAAGCCGTCAGGGTACAGGATCTATGACGGGGAGTCGCTGAAAAGGCTTCTTTTTATAGGCAGGGGAAAGTTGATGGGTTTTACTCTCAGCGAGATAAAGGACCTGCTTGCACTAAGTAGTGATTCGGATGAGTCTGGGTCTTGCGACAAGGTTAGGTCGCAGGCTGAGGTTAAGCTCAGGCAGGTTGAAGAAAAGATAAAAGCCCTTATGTCTGTTAAAAAAGTTTTGGGGGAGTTAATAAATACTTGTGCCAACAGGAACCCTACTGATAAATGTCCCATATTAAGGTCAATGGGACAGGAGTAACCTCTAATGAATGCTAAATGAGTGATAGCGAAAAAAATATAAAGGGAGTTTCTGTTTCTATTGGCGGTATGGCAGCTGTTATTGCCGCTTCTGTCTGCTGTATTGGCCCTGCGCTTTTTATAGTCTTTGGAATAACAGGCCTGGGTTTTCTCTCTAAACTGGAATTCTTAAGGCCCTATACCCTTGCTTTGACATTTATATTGGTGGTTATGTCTTATTACTATGCATACGGCAGTGGGGCGAGGTGTGATGACGGTACTTGCAGTTTGCCTGCAAGGAGGATGAACAGGATATTTTTTTGGAGCCTTGTTGTAATCGTAACATTAGGATTAACTTTTCCTTTTATTATAGATTGGGTGTATAGATGAACTTATTTAGCCGGAAAAATGTAATAACAACGATAATTATTTTGTTAGCTTTGGTCTGCATGGATGTAGTTTATGCCGGGGAGAGTAAGACGGTTGTGCTTAAGATCGAGGGCATGACCTGCTGGCTTTGCCCGAGGGCTGTAAGAAAAGCCATATCAAAAGTGGATGGCGTAAGTGATGTGGAGGTCAGTTATAAGAAGAAGGAAGCAACGGTTAGTTATGAGGGAGATGAAAAGCTCTTAGATGAGATAATAAGGTCTGTAGGCAAGGCGGGTTTTAAAGCTAAAGAAAAAGAAAAAATTAAAAAGTGAGGCAGTTATGAGTCCGGTACTGAAATTATTATATTTTGAAGGGTGTCCAAACATAGAAAATGC
>CBDUXU010000146.1:0-2846 GCA_965371285.1 uncultured bacterium
CAACAAAGGTATCCATCGTGTCTGTCTCACGCTTGCCCCCGCCGCCGCACTTTGGGCAATCTGCATTAACAAACTCCTCGCAATCAGCAAGAGCAGATAAACCGTGACCTGTTAGTTTTATATCTTCTGGAAGTTTAACAGGAAGGTCGGCATCAGGCACTGGAACAGTGCCGCAGTCGTCGCAATAAATAACGGGTATAGGGCAACCCCAGTACCTTTGACGGGAAATTCCCCAGTCGCGAATTCTAAAGTTAATATTTTTTTCGCCGTAGTTATTCTTCTCTAAATAATTAACAATGTCTTCCATTGCTTCCCTGTTACCCCTGCCGGTAAAATCCCCAGAGTCTTTCATAACTCCGTCTTGAGCATAGGCTTCTGTCATATCATTTACATTTAAAGGTTTATCGGTATTATCTATAACAACTTTCATTGGGATATCGTACTCTTTTGCGAATTCAAAATCTCTTTGGTCATGGGCAGGCACAGCCATTACTGCTCCTGTTCCATAGTCCATCAGCACGAAATTGGCTGCATAGACAGGAACCTTATCACCTGTTAGTGGGTTAATTGCATAACTACCGGTGAAGACGCCTTCTTTTTTCTCATCTTCACTGCCAGCTTGAGCACCTTTTGCCCTGTCTGTTTTAAACCTTTCAACAAACTCAGCCATCTTATCTTTGTTATTTTCGGTGGTCAGTTTATCTACCATAGGGTGGTCAGGAGCAAGGCTCATGAAGGTTACGCCATAAAGAGTATCTGCCCTGGTCGTAAACACTGCAATAACATCATCACTACCATCTACCTTGAAACTAACCTTTGCACCAACGCTCTTGCCTATCCAATTTTTCTGCATAGTTAGGACTCTATCCGGCCAGCCGGGCAATTTATCGGTAAACTCCAAAAGCTCTTCTGCATATTCAGTAATCTTAAAAAACCACTGGTTAAGTCCCTTCTGCTCTACAACAGAGTCGCATCTCCAACACCGGCCGTCTTCTACCTGCTCGTTTGCAAGTACTGTGGAGCAGCTTTCGCACCAATTAACAGTGGAGAGTTTTTTATATGCCAAACCCCTCTCTAACATGCGGGTAAAAATCCATTGATTCCACCTGTAATAATCAGGTTTACATGTAGCAATCTCCCTGTCCCAATCATAACTATAACCAAGCCTTTTGAACTGGTTATTCATGTTCTCTATATTAGAATGAGTCCACTTTGCAGGATGAGTGCCCCTCTCAATTGCGGCATTTTCGGCAGGAAGTCCAAAAGAATCCCAACCTATAGGATGCAAAACCTTTTTACCATTCATACTCAGGAACCTGGCCAAAACATCACCTATGGCGTAGTTACGGACATGGCCCATGTGGATTTTACCCGATGGGTAAGGGAACATCTCCAAGACATAATATTTATCCTTATTTTCAACATCATCAGAAACGGCAAAGCAGTTATCTTTAGCCCATTTGGCTTGCCATTTAAGCTCTATTTCTTCAGGGTTATATTGGTTGTTTTCGTCATTTACAGGGGGCATTATGGGTTAATTTTTCCTTACTATATATTATTGATATTTGTTTCCGGTTTAATAGAAATTATAAGAATTTAACCATATAACCAGTTAATTATAAAGGAAAAATAAGCCTAAAAGTTAAAAGAATTTACTGCCTGAAGAGATAATGTGAAGATAATATAAAGACAATAGTTAGAAGGCAACCTCTTTGGAATAAAGCAGGTATGGGGATGATTCGGCGTTTTTAAGAGCTTCCTCTATATAAGTTTTAACGGTGTAGGTACCGTCACTGAGGGTTTCTTTATAGAAATGTTTATAGAACATATCGGGATGGACATAAATTTCAAAAACTACTGATCCACCTTTTGCATTTTTAGGGACATTATAACTAAAATTAAATTCACCATCAGGAGGAATTCTGGTATCCATAACCTCTTTTTCCAGGTTTGCAAGGACTACGCGGCCAATATAACTTTCCTTTGTCGTGCCTCCCAAAACTCCCCCTTTATCATCTTTAAGGTAAGCTTTCACTATTACAAGAGGAGTAACATAAGTAGGAAAATAATGACCTGCTCCTGAGTTTTTAATAACAATCTCAAACTTATCACCTCTTCGATCTACATTAATTGTCAAGGCACTAAGTGTCATGCCCTTATCATGAATACCTTTGAAGAGATGTTTCCTACCCGGCATATGGCAAGTTTGGCAACTGACTCCTGATTTTGCATATTTACTTTCCTTCCACTCCCTATAAGTGTTAGTAAGTATCTTGCCGTTTAAAGAAAACCCGTCGTCCATTTGGTGGCATGCTGCGCAGAATTCACTACCGCTAAAAAAAGACTCTACCTCGGTCTTATGTCCATAGAGGTTTGCTGTGACATTACCAGACCTAAGAGGGCCAAAAACAGTGCCACCTCTCATATGACAGACAACACAACTAACTCCTTCTTTATGTAAGTTTTTATTATACTGTGGATTAAGGCTATACTGCTCCTTGGCAGGTGCGTGACAGTAGTAACAAGACTCTGCAAACTCAGGACTATTTTTAATATCTAACTGTCCGAGTAGTCCTGGGCCAGTTGATTTTCTGTGCAGAGAGTTGCTCCAGTCATCAAACTGGCTTTTATGACAAGCGCTGCAACTCCTGGGCAAGGCTTTCCCTGGTTCGCTGTAATCACCGCCGCTAACTGAGAAGGGTCTTTCCCAATGAGTGGAAACATCGCTACCCCTACTAACTGTTGCAGTAAGGGTAGCTAATGTTGCCAAACAAACTATTATTATATTATTAATCAATTAGAACCTACAGGCCACATGGGTTGCGTTTCATAGAACAAGGATTCTT
>CBDUXU010000147.1:0-2819 GCA_965371285.1 uncultured bacterium
CGAGAAATTAATTTAGTTTTTAGTTAGGGGGCAGTTTGGAAACTGTTAAGATTTCTGAAATTCTTAAGAATAAAAAATTAAGACTTAGTTATATTGGAGAAGAAGGTTGGCTGGATAGGGAAGTTACCTTCTCCAGGGTACAGAAACCAGGACTGCTTCTTACCGGTATTGTTGAGGACCTTCATAACGACAGAATCCAGATTTTCGGCGCCGCAGAGGTGAGTTATCTTTCTAATGTTACAGAAAAAAAACTGGAACAGGTGCTGGGAGTACTGGAAAAGCCGACTATTCCGGCAATAGTTGTTACCAGAGGTCTTGATGCCCCAGAGTGTCTACTGGCTTTTGCGAAGAGAAAAAAGATACCAGTTCTTTTAACATCACTGACTTCTTCTGTATTGATAGGCAGGCTTTTAAAGTTATTGGAAGACAGGCTAGCGCCTACTGCTACTGTTCACGGTGTGTTCATGGATGTGTTGGGTATTGGCGTGCTTATTAAAGGAAAAAGCGGTATAGGGAAAAGTGAGTGCGCGCTTGACTTAATATCTCGCGGTTACAGGCTTGTTGCTGATGATGTTGTAATAGTAAAAAGGCTTCCTAACTCGTCTCTTATTGGCTGCAGCGCAGATGTAACGAGGCATTATATTGAAGTAAGGGGCCTCGGTATTATAAACATAAAAGACCTTTATGGAATTACTGCAATCAGAAATGAAAAGCAGATGGATATGGTCGTGGAACTGGTTAGTTGGGATGAAGAAAAAGAATATGATAGGTTAGGTATTGATGATGAGACAGAAGACATATTAGGCGTAGAACTTCCTCATAAGACTGTTCCGGTTAGTCCCGGAAGAAGTGTGGCAACTATCGTTGAGGTTGCTGCCAGGAACAGAATATTAAAAATAATGGGTTATAATCCTGCCGGCGATTTTGTTGATAAACTTGCTAAGTCTATGGAAGAGAAGACCTTATTAAAGGTTAAGAAGGATTAAATGAAAGTTAGAGGGTTTTTTATATGGTAGGGGCGGTAATAGTAACTCACGGCAGTTTAGGTGAGAGCCTTCTCTCTACTGCTCGGGGCATTGCAGGTGAATTTGAAAATGTTGCATCTGTGTCTATTGTTTCATCTTCAGGTGTTGATGAAATTAAAAAAAGCATTTCAGATGCAGTTTCCTGCGTTGATTCCGGCGATGGTGTTATTATATTTACCGATATGCTTGGCGGAACTCCAACTAATATTTCTTTAACTTTAATAAAGGAAGGCAAGGTAGAAATAATCGCAGGAGTAAATCTGCCTGTTTTTATTAAGTTTACAAGCCTTAGAAAAACCAAGAGTTTTAAAGAAATCATAAAGGGCATTAAAGATTATGGCGCAAGTACCATTGTAATTGCCGGCGATGTTTTGAAAGAAGACAAATAAAAAGAATATTTAGGAGCGGTATGGCTTTTTTTATTAGAGTAGATGATAGACTGATTCACGGACAAACAATGTGCGCATGGGTTCCTTATGTGGAAGCCACTTCGCTTGTTGTAGCTTCTGATAAAGTTGCTGCTGATAAGGTTAAAAGTTCAATAATGACAAATTGCTGTTTTGACGAAATACCTGTATGTGTTAAAAGTGTTGAAGAACTGCTTACAGGTGGTGACAGGGATTGCCTAACAGGCGATAGAGTCCTTCTCATCGTGGCCGACTTAAAAGATGCTATGAGGCTCTTTGAGAGTGGTGTCAAGTTTGATAGCTTGAATATCGGCAACCTTCATCATGTTAAGGAGAGTAAACGGATATCAAGGACTGTAAGTTTCGATAATGAAGATGATGAGATTATTTCCAGGTTTATCAGTAGCGGCGTAACAATTGATATAAGGGAGGTCCCCGATAGCCAGCCCCAGCCTCTCTCTGGCGGGGGGGGGTAGTTAGGGATATGGCAGAGATGTTTGAACAAAATTTTACGATTAAAAATAAATTAGGACTACATGCAAGGGCTGCGTCCAAGTTTGTGCAAGTAGCCTCTAGTTTTGAATCAGAGATATACATCACTAAGGGTGAGCAAAGGGTTAATGCCAAGAGCATTATGGGGCTTTTAATTCTAGCTGCCACCTGCGGGACCGATGTTTTAATAAGTGCTGAGGGGGGAGATGCTGAAACTGCAGTAATGTCTATTGGAGACCTGATTGACAGGTACTTTGATGAAGAAGAATAATTTTTATGACCGTAAAATCTGACATAGAAGTAGCAGGTAAGTTAAGAAAGCTTGCAGGACTTGGAGTTTCCCCTGGAATTGCGATTGGAAAGGTGCATCGTATTGACCAGGGAGGTATTGATGCGCCTAAATTCTGCCACCTGGGCAGCGTTGCAGTGGAAAAAGAAGTAGCAAGGTTTCGCCGCGCCCTGCGCGAGAGTAAGGCTCAGCTAAAAAAAATAAAACAGAAACTCGAAAAAGACGGCAAGGGCATGGAGCATATACTTATTATTGATGCTCACATAATGATATCCAACGATAAAACATTAAAAGATGACACAATTAAAATTATTGAAGATGAAAAATTAAATGCAGAATGGGCGCTGAAAAGTTTTTTAGATAACATTAAAAAAAAATTTGAAACAATTGATGATGAGTATATTAAGGAAAGAAGCTCAGACATCGGTCACATTGTTCATAGAATTATTATAAACCTCACCGGTGAGAAACCAAAAGGTATAGCAGACTTAAATGAAGAAGTTATTATTGTAGCTCATGACTTGTCCCCCAGCGACACAGCACAGATGGTTAAAGGGCAGGTACTGGCTTTTTTAACTGACCTTGGCGGCACTACTTCTCATACGG
>CBDUXU010000148.1:0-2818 GCA_965371285.1 uncultured bacterium
AGACCAACCACCATCCGGTCTTAAAGGTTTAATAGGTTTTGTTGGTCTCTCTGGCATAGCCGGCTTGGCAGGGTTCACAGGACGGACAGCACTCTCAGGCCGCGTAGGTTTTTCACCATCAGTAATACTATCTTTAGTATTCCACGCCACTACATGCCCTTCTTGGTCTAAACACAAGAGCCCCGAAACAGGACCGCACCAAGCATTACTATCAACTGACCATGCATGACCACCGTGAATATAAGCTACCCAATTAAGCTGAGAATCAAAGATATGAAGAGATGAGTCCATCCAGCCAACAAGTTCTGAGTCCTTGTTAAAAAGTGGTTCCATAATTTTCCTCGCTAATTACAGGTTTGCACCAAGGCTAAAACTAATGCCTCGGTCTTTATAATTGTTGAAGCACGAGATGTTTGATGGTTATAATTTTACCACCATTCTACCGTTATGACAAGCCGGCCGGCGAGTCGGCAAATGTGATGTGGAACACTCTGTGTTTGCATCCAGTCAAAAAACAATACTGTTTTCGATAACAATGAATGATGACTCATCCATTATCTTATTTTTTACCATTGCGTGCTAACACAAAATGTTGCGGGGTCACCCCTCCTCTTCTTTATCGTCAGGCTTCTTACCAAAGAAATAGGCCACAACAATCCCTGCAAAATAAAGACCCATCATAGGGACAGCCATTAGGACTTGGCTTATAACATCGGGCGGGGTTAGTATGGCAGAGATTATAACCGACCCAAGGAGAGCGTACCTCCACCAGCCAAGGAGCATACGAGCAGTTACTAGACCAAGTAGCGAAAGCACAAGTATAACGAGCGGGATTTGGAAGATAAGACCAAAGGCGATTAGAAGTTTTGTAGAGATTGAGAAGTACCCTCCCATAGTTATGACTGGTATGACATCACTGCCGGCAAACTTAACCAGATACTCAAACCCTACGGGAAATATAAAACCGTAGGCAAAATATGCGCCGCTATAAAAAAGTAAGGCAGAAACTATAACAATCCCTACAAAGATCTTTTTTTCTTTGTCATATAAGGCAGGAGCAATAAACGCCCAAAACTGATAAAGCACTACGGGGGATGCAAAAATAAATGATGCGCAAAAGGCCACTTTAAGATAAGTAAAAAACGGCTCCACTATGCCGATGTAAGCAAGGCTGCTATTACCCTCTGGAAGCGCAGGGAGGAGAGGACGAGTGAGGAGTTCAAAAAAGTATTCCGAAAAGGGATAACTAAAACCAAAGGCAATTAAAATAGCCACAAGAGAATAGACCACGCGAGAGCGAATCTCAGTTAAATGGGAGATAAGCTTCTCTCTTGATTCTTCCGCCCTATCTTCGGGCATAGTGTCTGTATCTTTTTCGCCGCTAGCCATTACTTACTATTTTCCTTATTGTCATCATCAATTTTGCCCTGCTTATTCGGCTCGTCGGGCTTGTTTTTATCTTCACCTGCCCTGTCTGTGGCCAAAACCTCTGAGACTTCGCTAAGCCCGGCTTCGTCTTTAAGGCGCTTTTCTATTATATCCATAACATCAGGGGGTTTCACATTGCTAAGGGTCTGCTTAATCTCTAGGTTCGCCCTGCGAAAGGATGCAAAGAGTTTACCCAAATAGCTGGCAATCTCAGGCAGCTTATCGGGGCCCACAACTACAAGGGCAATAAGCGCCACTATTACTATTTCTGTAAACCCAATCCCGAACATTTTTAACGAAACCCCTTTCAAACAAAAAATAAAAAGCTTAAGAAAACCCTTTCATTATAAAAAAACCCCTCTAGAAACGATAAAAAAATTCTCAACCAGAAGTAAGACTATAATATATTGTAAGTCTTTGTTTTTCAAGATTATTATAAAAAAGACGATATAATATTATACAATTGACTGGCCTGCCATGTCGTGATAAATTTATAACTACTAGCACTTCAGGTAAAAACGAACTTAACATGAAAAAAGACAACCAACATGAGAAAATAGTCGGCCAATGCCGCCATTGCCATAAAACCTTTGAAAGGCTTAGGTATAGCTATTACATTTTAGCTAGGCTATGCTCCTTCAAATGCACAACCCTCTATTACATCACTCACTACAGCCGCTCTATAAAAGATGGAGTCATAAACACAGGACTGTTCACCCCTCCCTTTGACACAACTAATATAAAGTGGCGCCAGGCAAATAAACAAGTTGTCGTCCGACCTGTCACAAGAAAAGAAATCACTGACCACTTAGTCACAATAGTCCCTGCCATATACAAGTCGCTTAGCGGACAGGTTTTAAGGTTTTTTTATTTTATAACTCCTATTACAAAAACACTTTCCCATATAAGCTGGAGAACTCTTAACTACTTAGCTGCCATGGGGATGTCGCTGCTCATTTTGTTATCAATTTTTTCAATCGCCTCGATTTTTGCATTTTTTAAGTCCTTTATATGGATAATCGGCAATACTTTAAGAGCTTCCCTAGCCGCAGCTTACATAACTGTAGCGCTAGCCCTGCAGCTTCTAAGAAGCTTATGGGTCATACCTGCAGTTATCTTTTCTGTAATAACAATTGGCTTTTGCGTTTTGGTAGAACCTCTAGGCAACTACATAAAGTCCCTTAACCACAGATACCCTACCATGCCATTTTATGAATCCATCTGTTTGGTGGTTTTTGCCGTTTATGCCTCACATAACTATACAATCCTCTCAGCTCATGCAAACCTGCCTGATTTTAATATTTCATCGGTAAGTATTAGCAACAAAGAAGCTGTTAAAACAGAAAAAGTCGCCCCGCTAGTCGCCGCTACAATTGACAAAATCAACAAA
>CBDUXU010000149.1:0-2783 GCA_965371285.1 uncultured bacterium
CGTCAGCATAGCCTTTAGCGCCAATTATTGCATTTTCTGTGCTCTCAGGTATGTTACCAATCAGCTGTTCTTTAAGTAAAGTAAGCTCCGTACTTAGTCCGCCTTTTTCAAGTACAATTTTTTTCTCTTGAATATCACTGATAATAAAACCCTTTATATTATCACCAACGCTATATATAGATGGTTTGCCGGATTGTCCGGCCACACTTACTATTGCAATCTTCTTATCAGATAATAACGCCGTGCCTTCCAGGGTCATCCCACTTGGCGGCTTTACGGCGCTTAACTGCGCCTGCTGCATGTTGCCGCGTGTTGATGAGAACGGGTCTCTTTCAACAATAGGATTGTAAAATGATAACTGTTGTAAGGTTATAACCTGATAATCACCTGTCCTGGCTGATGGCTTGTTTTCAGTTAAGGACTGAGGTAGTGGAGACGAACTCCATATTTTAAAAAGAAATACACAGGAAATAACAATAGACGCTACAAGTAATATATGAGCCGACTTGCTCATTTTAATCTTTTGCAAAGTGCCGCTGAATTTTTCTGATATTTCCACGTTACCCCTTACACTTAAAAAAATAAAACATAAAAAACAAAAAAATCATCCGTTACTTTTTCATCAAACCTTCTACCAGTATTGTCACATTAAGTCTACCATTATTTTTGGTTTTAACATTCCTTACATGTATATTTTTAACTGACAGAACAGCCTGGGACGACTGAATATCATGAAGCAGTTCGGTTAAACTCTGCAATTTTGTTTCGAATTGGAACTGCACCGGGATCCTTAAATATTCATCTTTATCTTTGGATGGCAATGTTTTCGTAGAGGTCACAACAATGCCTCTTTTTTTTGTCAAACCCTCTATTTCTTTTTGAATCTTCGCAGCAGCCACAGGGACCTTTTGCTCATTTATAAGGCCTCGCTCCAGGCTATCAACCCTTCTCTTTGTAAACTCCAACCCTTCTTCAAGTTGCTCTGTGTCCACAAGCATTGCCGAAGACATGCTGTAAAGTTCCGTTTTTACCCTTAAATCCTCCTGAAGCGAAATATGGTATCCGTAACCGGCCTGAAGAATCAACGCACATATAAGAACAAAAATAATAATTATGCCCGGTAGCAATAATTTATTCTTCCTTATCAAGTTGCATATGGTTTTATAAAAAGATGTATTAGTCATTTTAAGCCTTGTTTTTAACCTGAGCTTTTATCCTGAAGCGCTCTCTCCCGTCCTTGGTTTTAGTGATCTGTCCGTTAAACTCCACATCCTCGATAAACTCGGATTGCTCCATCCTGAGTAAAAGTGACGACGCCTGACCAGAGAGACCTTCCAGATAAATAGTACCGTCTTTATAATCGAAATCAATAAGCCAGGTATTGGCAGGCAACAGATACGACAGTTCCTTTAATACGTCCAGAGGACCTGAAATCAATTTGCCGTCTGCCGCTTCAAGTATTCTACGGCGTTTGTCAATAACCCTGAGTTCTTCCGAGAGCCTTCGCATGTTATCGGTCTCTCCCTTGAGTACAGAGAGTGTCGAGTCAAGTTTTCTAACTGCCACCAAGTCACGCACCAGAAAGGACGCTCCTACCAACAGCCAAAGAATAGCTGCAGCAACAGCAACGGTCATTACACGGGACTTGCCTGTTTTGCGATTGTTTACCAACGAAGGCGGCAACAGGCTTGAGTTAAGCGTTCCTTTCCCCAGCCCACTCAGAGCAAGACCGGCAGCTGAAATAAAATTAGATGATATATCTGATTCAGAAAGATTAATCCGTTTCACAGAAAGCCCGGTAATACTGCGAACTTCAGTAGTAAACTCTTCACTTACAGAATCTTCACAAACTAAAACAACAGATTCAGGTTTTTTAGAATCTTCAGATGAACCGGCAGCAAGTAACGCCGACTTAAGTGTGCTTTTTATATCCTTTATACACTCATTCAAACTTCTTCCATCTACTTTCGTAACCCTTGAATCTACAGGAGCGCCGTCAATGTAAGTATCTACAGAAACAAACTCCTCATCAACCTCTATAAACATGAAACTCTTATTCTCAGGAAGCTCACCAAAGTATTCAAGGGCATTGAAGACGGAACGCTGACCTGTATCCGCGCATATAAATTCAATATTATTATCCTTAAAAGATTCTAAAATATCATCAAGCTTACTCTTACGCACCGCAGTTATCATAACGCTGTATTGACCGTCATTCCGACCAAACACCTGATAGTCGTAATAAGCTTCATCAATTTGAAATGGAATATGCTTTTCTACTTCAAAGCGTATAATATTTTCTATTGCCCCCTCGGTAGGAGCAGGTATGGTCAACATTCTTGAAACAAAAAAGTCCCTTGGTAGTCCTATGGTAATAGATGAAGACCTAAGTTCTTCCTCGCTCATTAAATCCACCAGTGCGTCCAGCCTGTCTTTAACCGACGCACCACTCACACTGCAACACCCAACGAACTTAATACTAAAACGGGTCTTCTTCATGGCCGCAACAGACCACTTGTCTTTCATAATTTTTATACCGAGTGAAACCATGCAATCCTCTTTACACGAACTATTATAAAAGCACTTAGACTTTACGCCTCATTCCAATAACTGATTTTAAAACCGTTTACCCCGTGTCTGCGGCTAACAATGGCCCTGATACCAACTTCCATTCCTTCAATCTCTCCTCTGGAATATATAGAAAAGATATTTGAACTTAACACGCCGCCATATGCCGCTTGATCAAAAAAACCTTCCGTCGTCCTTCTAAGCATTATTTCCTG
>CBDUXU010000150.1:0-2782 GCA_965371285.1 uncultured bacterium
TGCCAAGCTAAGGGACATGCAAAAAGAAGAAAAAAAGAATGGTCATAGTATAAGAATTAAAACCTTCAACCTTCTTAAAGAAGAAAAATACGACCAATTGGAAGAGCTTGCAAAAAGTTATAGAGAGGATAAAGAAACCTTTGCGACTCAAACTTGGAAGCTAAACTACCTTTATGATGGGTTATCATTATACAAATTGGCTTTTGGTGAAGATAACCATGCACCAAGAGATCCACGCTGGGTAATCGTAATAAATCGTATTAAAAAGTGGATAGAAAACAAACCTGACTCAATTACAGCAAGAATTGCCTTAACAGAAACATGGATAGGTTATGCTTTTGCAGCTCGTGGACATCATTTTGCAAAAGATGTAACAGAAACGCAGTGGCTCATATTCTATGAAAGAATTGAAAATGCAGAAAAAACCCTACTAGAAGCAATAAACCTTGAAGCAAAGTGTCCTCATTTGTGGGTTACTTCTTTAATATTAAATAGATTATCTGCCTCACCAGAGACCAACGCCTATGACATATTCCAGGAGGCTATAGCTTTCGAACCAGAATACACTGCCTATTATAAGAAAATGGCCTCAACATTACTGCCTAGGTGGGGCGGGTCTGCTGAAAAATGGAAAGACTTTATAGAAACAAGTGCAAACAATATTGGTGGTGCCAAAGGAGACATGCTATACACAAGTTTAATGTGGCTATACTATAAAAAAACTTATAAAGATGAATTAAACCTTGAGAAAGCAGTTGACGTAGATAGAATTGCCAGAGGGGTTGAGGCAATTCTATCTTTACAGTAAAATCTTTAATGCTCTGTTAAACATTCTTTAAGTAGTGCCTAGAAGAGACTTGCTTAGGCACTCATGGTGGTTGGTTGAGGATTACTATTGGCTACCACTATCTTAGGAAGAACTACCTCCTCACTACCTGTAAAAAACACAAATACTGCCTAAAAAAACAGCAAAAATGCCTTTTTATAACCTCTCCAGAACAATTCACAATCTCACTTGTCATATACCTCCTCTAATGTTATAATGAACGATTATAATATAGGCAATTACTGACTCCCCTAAAAGAGAAGAATATGAGCGAACTATCTGAAAACATTATAGAAAGTCTCGGTGAAGGTGTCGTATCCGTAGATTTGGATATGAAAATCACCTCATTTAACCTCTGGGCAGAAAAGCTCACAGGCATATCAAGAGATGCAGGGCTAGGCAAGGGTATGGAAGAGATATTCTCCCTAGACCCATGGCTCATAGAAATAATCGAAGAAACCCTAAAAAAGGGCAAAATATTTGCAGAATTTGAAGAAACCCTCCACAGGAAATTCTCCACCCCGGTGCAAATATCCGTTACCACAAGACAAATACAAAACAATGACGGAACACTAATCGGCGCGCTATGGTTTATGAGAGACATCTCCGGCATTAAATCCCTGGAGCAAGACACTCTGAGAAAAGACCGTTTGGCCTATATTGGCACCTTTGCCACAAACCTTGCCCACGAAGTCAGGAACCCGCTCCTGGGAATTAGGGGGGCTGCCCAGCTTCTAAGTAAAAGAATAAGCAAGTCAGCAGATAAGAATCTCTCAGAAAACAAAAAACTAACAGAATACACAGAAGTCATAATTAAAGAAGCAGACCGTTTAAATGCCACAGTAAACGACATGCTCAACTTTGCCCGCCCCCGTGCAATAAATAAAAAACCCATAAACATACATCAAATAATCGACAAAGTCCTAATACTGGCCCAGCAGGACAAGGGGGGCCAAATAACCGGGCAAGTGAAAAGAGAATATGACCCCAGCCTTCCCGATGTTATAGGAGACGAAAATCAACTTACCCAGGTGTTTTTAAACTTAATTAAAAATGCCTTAGACGCAGTAGCTGGTGCTCATGGTGATGACAGCAATAAAAAAACCACTCCCCTTCTAACCATAAGAACCAGGATAATAACTAACTTCAGGCTTAAAAAAGAACAGTCGGAGACGGCAAAGTTTGCGGAAATAGAAATAGAGGACAGGGGCATCGGTATATCAAAAGAAGAACTGGAAAAAATATTTACCCCCTTTTTTACAACAAAAGACCATGGCACAGGCCTGGGACTCCCTATTTCTTACAGGATAATAAAAGAACATGATGGGTTTTTAAAATTTGATTCCACATTAGGCAGAGGCACCACGGTGCGTATTATGTTGCCAACAACAATATAAACATTTTACATGGAAGGATTAAAGATGAACCAGGAAAAAGTATTAATAGCAGATGACGATGAAGGGATTTTATTTGTACTGAAAGAATTTTTTACAGACAAAGGAATGAAAGTAATAACTGCAGAGGACGGCAAACAGGCAACTGTGTCATTTATAAAGGATAACCCTACCATTGCAATCATGGATATAAATATGCCGGGCAAAAACGGACTTGCCATACTCGAAGACATGAAAGCAAAAGGCAACCCCTGCATGATTATCATCATGACCGCAGACAGCTCTATGAAAAACACACTGGAAGCAATGAAACACGGAGCCTTTGACTATATAACCAAACCCTTCGACCTTGACGAGTTGGACATAATAGTAGACAAGGCACTTGAAGCAACCAGGCTGCACCGCTCAGTGACAAACTTAAAAAACAGGTTACAAGAGAGAACAAAGGAACTTACCTTTGCAGGCAAAAGCAGGGAAATCCAAGCAGTATTTAAAGATGTAGGTAAGGTTAGCAGCCAGGATGTAACTGCTCTCATTCTTGGAGAAAGCGGTACAGGGAAGG
>CBDUXU010000151.1:0-2765 GCA_965371285.1 uncultured bacterium
GGCCCACCCGCCGACGTCGAGGGCAAATTCCTTCCTCTGCCCCAAAGGCTCCCCCAGGCACTACTGCAACTTTTACCACATCTATCAAGAAGGATGCAAAATCGGCTGAGTTTTTAATAGTATTACCATCAAAGGATTTGCCATAAAAAGAAGACACATTTGGGAACACATAAAATGCCCCTCCGGGGGTCAGGCAGTTTACCCCCTCAATACTGTTTAAACCGCTCACTATGGCGTCTCTTCTTTCCCTGAACACCTCTCTCATCTCTGAGACTTTTGACTGGTCGCCGGTAAGGGCTTCAACACTTGCCCATTGGCTAATGGATGTTGGGTTTGATGTAGATTGGCTTTGATATTTACTCATGGCTTTTATAATATCTTTATTGCCTACGGTGTAGCCAATACGCCACCCTGTCATTGCATAAGCCTTACTCACTCCGTTTATTATAAATGTGAGGTCTTTAATTCCGCTAACCTCTCGGTCAAAGGAAGCAATTGACTTAACGGGGTCATCATTGTTACTCTCGGCGTAACTAAGTTTCTCATAAATTTCGTCGCTCATAATGGCTACGCCATGCCTAACAGCCACCTCGGCAAGAGCTTTAAGCTCCCCATCGGTATAAACAGCCCCTGTCGGATTAGAGGGGCTGTTTAGTACAAACATCTTTGTTTTATCTGTTATGGCATTTTCAAAATCTTCGCCGTTTATCTTAAAATCTTTATCTTCACCTGCATTTAATATAACCGGTACACCTCCTGCAAGTTCCACTATTGCAGGGTAACTTACCCAATAAGGAGCCGGAATAATTACTTCATCTCCGGGGTTAATAAGAGCCTGGCAAAGATTAAAAAAGGAATGTTTGCCTCCGCAGGAAACTATTACCTCATCCCTTGAGTAGTCTAAATTATTATCGGTTTTAAATTTTTCTATTATGGCATCTTTAAGTTCATTAATGCCGCCTACGGCAGTGTATTTAGTCTTGCCATCTATGATGGCAGCGATTGCCGCTTTTTTTATATTTCCATAGGTACTAACATCAGGCTCGCCGGCGCTAAAACTCAGCACATCTACGCCCTGGGCTTTGAGCTCATTTGCCTTTGCAGTTATTGCAAGTGTTTGGCTCTCCCCCAGCCCCGAGAACCTCTCTGCTACTTTTATTCTGCTTTTAATAGTCATATTATTTTTTATTCGCTTTATTTATTTCTGAATATCTTTTCTTCAATGCCTTTGCCACCCCGGGGGTTACAAAGTCTTTTACCTTGCCGCCAAAGCGGGCAATGTCTTTTATAAACCTGGAGCTAACTGCTGCATACTTGTCCTCTGTCATCATAAAAACAGTTTCTATTTTGGAAGATAACTTTCTGTTAGTGAGAGCCATCTGGAATTCATATTCAAAATCAGAAACAACCCTAAGGCCGCGAACAATAACCTGTGCGTTCTTTTTTTCTACATAATCAATTAAAAGCCCGTCAAAACTCTCTACCCTGATATTTTTATAAGCCCCTACTTCTGCCCTTATCATCTCAATTCTCTCATCTACATCAAAAAGAGTGTCCTTTGCCGGGTCCTTTGCCACTGCAACTATAATATTGTCAAAAAGAGGCTGAGCTCTTTTCATTATATCAAGATGGCCTTTGGTTACGGGGTCGAATGTACCTGGAAATACCGCTAAATGTCTTGCCATTGTTTATTCCTATTTAATCTGATTTGTTTTGCATAAAACATACAGAAGTGTCTCCATATGTTTTTTCTTTTATAAATTCAAAACCTATTTTTTCTGCAACTTCCCCGCTTATTACATCTTTTGATGAAGTCTCGCATACTATAAAACAGTCTTCAGTCATTAGGACTTCTTTTTTTAAAGCTTTTAGAACCTTCAAAGTTAAATCAAAATCCTTATAAGGGGCATCAAGAAAAACTAAATCAAACCTCGAAGTGCCTCCCAGGCTCCCTACTGCGCTAAGCACATCCCTTTTTATAACCTTGGTAACATCTCCAAGTCCGCATTTATCAATATTATCTTTTATAACCCCTACTGAGGAGTTATCCTTATCAACAAAAACTGCGAACTCTGCCCCTCGGCTAAGGGATTCAATACCAAGAGCACCGGTGCCAGCAAAGAGGTCCAATATATTTTTAAAGGGGAATGGGCGGTCTAATACATTAAAAATTGCCTCCCTCACCTTATCGGAGGTAGGCCTTATGGAAGAGGATTTAAAAGACATAAGCCTTCTTCCCTTTATGGTGCCTCCTACAACTCTCAAATTCTTTTAGTTACTCTCCTATAATCTTAACAGAAACCAGCCTGTTTCTTGGCCCATCAAATTCAGAGAAGTAAACTACCTGCCACTGGCCAAGAGATGCTCTCCCTCTGGTCACAGGAATAGTAATACTGGTTCCTATCATAACACTCTTAAGATGGGCAGCTGCGTTTTTACCATACTCACCTTTGTTATGTTTATAAGTATCCTTATCGGGAATACGGTCGTCTAAAAAGTCGTGTAAGTCTTCTTCTAAGTCCCGGTCTGCATTGTTTAAATGAATTGCTGCAGTAGTACGGCCGGTTGCAATAAGAGCTATTCCTTCTTCTATCTCGCTCTCTTCAACAAGGGCCTCTACCTGGCCGGTAATATCAATCTCACCCTTTGGAGTTGTTGTAGTCAACCTTATGCTGCTTGTAAAAACTTTCATTAATCCTCCTAGTAATAACTATTGTTTTTAAAATTTAAACTTGATTCATATTTCTGACTAAATCATAACACTG
>CBDUXU010000152.1:0-2558 GCA_965371285.1 uncultured bacterium
TAAAAGATAATATTGTTGAATCTTATCGCTATGAAATGAAAGAAGAAAAATAAGTTTTTATCTCCTTCACCGTATTAACTTGACAACTCATTCGACTTGCATGGCAATAACTTTTACATACCCCAGGTGCATCTACCTGAAAATCAATCTGTATATTAATTCAATCTGGTAAGTAATTTACCATATGTGGTTTATTACTTACCAGAGAAGTGTTGTTTGCTTTGAACTTGTGATAAAGAATTTTTTATCATGAGCTAAAATATGTTGCTGTAATAGTAGCTTAGGATGTGCTTTTGATTTTGAAGCTTAGTGGTATGCAACTTGCTAGTTACAAGATTTGATGTGCTCAGTATCACTCCTTAATATTGTTTACTTTTGCTTAAATGAGGGATAATTTTCTGTGCTTTTCTGGCAGAAAATTATTTCGTAAGGGTGCCTTTTCGGTTTATCGGGTTAGGTGCTTTTTTATAATAAAATAACTTGACAAGACACTTTTTGACTGTTAAATCTTCAAACTATTTTCTGTTAGCGGATTGATTTATGAAGAAGCAAAAAATTAATTGGAGACCGAAAGTCTTTGACGGCATTATTCATCTTGGAATGTTGGTTAACTTGATTGTTATAGTCATTATTGTTGTTTTTTATTTTTTGAAAGTTTAGGAGACAATAAAATGGAAGAAAAAAGTAGCAAGGCAGGTCCAATTCTCTTTATAGCTGTCGCAGCCCTCTCACTTATCTTCTTTTGGTGGCTTCTGTTAGTCGAGCATGGAGGTCCGGCTGTTCATTAAAAAAGTAGGAGGTTAATATTATGAAGTCTGTTCTTTTCTTTCTGTGTGCGTTAGTTGTATGCTTAATCTCCTTCTGGGGTTTGGATATGGCCCTTATGGAGCTTCAAGGCCTTGACGTAGGTTGGAATCTTTTCCCTGCGAAATAAATTTAAGGGGGTTTGTTCAAGATGACTAAGATTATGAAAATTAAAAGAAGTGCCTTTGTTACATTAGGTTTTCTGGCACTGATGACGCTGCTTCCTCTCTTTTCTTCTCCTCATATTAGTGGTTTGTCATCCCCGGCATTTGCAGCCGAGGAGCCGGCAGTTACAACTGGTGAGAAAGGAGAAGAGGCTGAGCATGAAGAAGTGTTTTACTCTATCCCTTATCCCAAGCTTAAAGCGGCCGATTACCCTGCCCCTCTGGGACTGGATGGCAGGGCAGTAATTTGGATAGCAGCCCAGCTTCATCTTTTCTTGGGCGCCTTTGTTCTGGCTGTCCCCATCTTTGTCTTACTTATTGAAGGGATAGGAATGGCAAGCAAGGACAAACGGTACGATAAACTGGCCTATGAATTTATCAAGATAAGCATTACTGCCTATTCTATTACGGCAATCGTAGGAGGGTTTCTTGCCTTCAGCTTTATGGTATTTTATCCGGATTTTTTCAAATACCTAAGCTCTGTTTTTGGGCCTGTTATGATTGTCTATGCAGCCCTTTTCTTTCTTGAGAGTGCAGCTCTTTACATATATTATTATGGATGGCACAGGATGGAAGAGGGTTTTAGCAAATGGGTTCATCTCTCCCTGGGGCTTGTATTAAACGTTGTTGGTACAACGCTCATGTTTTTAGCCAATTCGTGGGCAACCTTTATGATGTCCCCGTCAGGTGTAGATGATGCAGGACGGATGACCGGGAGCGTATGGCTGGTGATAGGAAATCACCTCTGGAACCCGCTCAATCTCCATCGTTTTATAGCTAATTTATGTTTTGGTGGCGCTGTTGTCGGAGCTTATGCCGCTTATATGTTTTTAAATGCCAAGTCTGAGAAAGATAAGGCACATTATGACTGGATGGGTTATACATCAAGCCTGGTTGCTATCGCTGCTCTTCTTCCCCTTCCCTTTGCAGGTTACTATCTTATGGCAGAGGTCTATGCCTACAGTCAGCAGATGGGGATAACCGCAATGGGTGGTATCCTTGCCTGGATATTTATCATACAGGCTGTGCTTATAGGTTCACTCTTTATTTCCGCAAATTATTACCTATGGTGCGGTATGGGAAGAGTCGAAGGTTCTGAAAGGTACACCCCTTATCTGAAGTATATTGGAGCTGCTGTTGCAATCTCTTTCCTTATGTGGCTTACCCCCCATTCTATAGTCCTCAAAGCTTCTGAAATGAAGGCCATGGGTGGGGCCTACCATCCACTTCTTGGTCCCTTCGGTATTATGCCGGCCAAGAATATGGCTGTTAATATTCTTATTCAAGCGACTTTTTTGAGTTTTGTTCTTTACAGGCGTGCCGGTAAAATAGCAATTGTGCCATGGGCCAAATATGGTAACCTAGTCCAGATCGCTATCTTTACAGCCGCTATCATTAATGTAATAGGTTTAGTCATATATGGTTACATGGTCTCTACCCCCTTTAAGATTGGGTCTTCCATACCGCAGGTTATGTCTACCTTGAGTGTAATAATCTTATTAATGATAATAGATTCTTTCATGTTTAAAGGAGCCAAGGATACCGGGCCTGTCAGATGGGGCAAGGTGCCTGCAAGGTCCCAGTATGCCC
>CBDUXU010000153.1:0-2224 GCA_965371285.1 uncultured bacterium
TATCTGTAGATTTTTTAATTAAAAGCCCTATGCGCGTGCTCTTGGCCTTTGGAAGTATCTCAGGGGTTAGTTCCATGTGGATTTCCAATACTGCAACAACTGCCATGATGCTGCCTATAGGAATTGGAGTGCTTCATGCCATGAGAGATGTCGGCAGTGGGGCGGGGGTAGATAAAATGTCTCACGGTGATTATAAAAAATTTGCCACAGCCCTTATGCTCATGATTGCTTATGGTTCATCGGTGGGAGGAATAGCCACGCCAATCGGAACAGCTCCTAATGTTATCGGTATAGGTATGATAGACAGCCTCGTCGGCGTTAAGATTACATTTTTCGAATGGATGACCTTTGCCTTCCCTCTTGCTGCCGCTATGATGGTTTATTTGTTTTTTGTTTTAAAGTTTGGCATAAGCGGAACATATTCAATGGCAGGGGCAAAAGACTATGTAAGAGAAAAAGCCTCAGAGCTTGGAGACTGGAAGAGGGGAGAAGTTAATACTTTAATAGCTTTTGCAGTTGCAATTTCTCTTTGGGTACTGCCAAGTATATTAAAACTTAGTCTCGGGGCAGACCATGAACTCTTCCTCCTTGCAAAATATCGGCTCAACTCAGGCATAGTTGCACTCTTTGCAGCCATACTGCTTTTTATGATGCCCCTTTCCAGGAATACAAATGACAGGTCTTTAAGATTTACCATGACCTGGCAAAGGGCAGTTAAGATTGATTGGGGGACCATACTGCTTTTCGGAGGCGGAATAAGTTTAGGTACACTCATGTTCTCCACCGGCCTGGCCGATGCCTTCGGCAGAAACCTTACAGGTCTCACCGGCGCAACAGAGCTTTGGACCATTACCGCCGTATCAATAGCCATGGCAATTATACTTAGCGAGACTACATCCAACACAGCTTCGGCAAATATGTTAATTCCCGTTGTTATTGCCATCAGCCAATCAATGGGCATAAACCCACTTCCCCCTGCGATAGGTGCAACCATTGGAGCCAGCTACGGGTTTATGCTCCCTGTGAGTACGCCGCCAAATGCAATTGTCTATGGCTCGGGAATGGTGAATATATTAACTATGGTTAAGAGGGGAATATTCTTCGACATAGGCGGGTTTTTTATAATATTGTTAGGGCTAATGCTAATGGCACCACTTCTAGGGTGGGTGTAGGAGCGTAACGCTGGGGGAGAATTTTAAAACACTACCTTCGCCCTGAGCGACACTAAGTGTCAGTCAAAGGGTTTGAACGGAAGTTCTTTACGGGGTTATATTTTATGAAAAAACTTTTATTTATATTAATAACTTTTTTTCTGGTAGGTTGCGGCGGAGAAGAGCTCACCGATGAAGACAGAATTAAGGCACTTGTGAGAGATGTTGCGACATCTGCAAGTGATAAAGATGTAAAAGGAGTGATGAAACATTTTTCGAAGGACTATAGAGACGACAGAGGTCACGATTATAGAAATGTTAAAGGTCTGATTTTCTCCCAGCTTATTCGTAAAGACTCAATAAGTGTATTTGTTAGAAGCACTAAAGTTCAGGTAAAAGGTGTTGATGCACTGGCAAGAGTTAATGTTATACTAGCAAGAGGGGCAGAGGTAGAATCCATCAGTGATATCATACCCGACCAAAGCGGGGGGTACAGGTTTAAGTTGGTTTTAAAAAAGATTGATGAAAAGTGGTTTGTCACAAGCGCCGACTGGGAAAATGTCGGTGCAAGGGCGCTGCTATAACCGGCAAGGAGCGTGACGCGTAGCAATCATTGCTCACCGCCGGGGACAATTTAAAAACTCTAAAAATGATAAATTTTAATTATGGGTATTTAAAAGGTTTTAAAGGGGTTTTGTTATTTCTATGTTTTTGAAGGGGTTTTCTTATAATGGCAATCAAATTCAATGGCAGTGATAAAAATACAATAGGCATTGAGGTTGAAACTCAGGTGCTTGATGGGGAGACCCTTGCCCTTACCCCTAAGGCTCCAGAGATTATTTCCTCTGTTTTATCCAAAGTTCCTGAATATGAAACATCAGTAAAACCGGAGCTTATGAAATCCAACCTGGAGGTTAACACCAAAGTCTGTTCAAACCTTAAAGAAGCAGGGGCGGACATAATGGAAAAATTTAAAGTCGTCCATAAAGCTGCCGAAACAAACAACCTCAAGCTCTGTCTTGCAGGCACTCATCCCTTCTCCAAGTGGATCGAGCAGGAGAAAACAGACAACG
>CBDUXU010000154.1:0-2179 GCA_965371285.1 uncultured bacterium
TTACCTTCGTTATAGACCATTTTTGTGACTTTTCCAGCTATTGGGGCCCTGTTTACATGAACATCAAAAACATTCATAAAGATACAAACTCTCATGACTTCGGTATTTAAAAACCTGTCATCTATGAACTTCTCTACCTTTATAACCTTACCGTCGGCAGGGCAAACTACGACATCTTCGCCCTCCGGGATTTTCCTGCAAGGGTCCCTGAAAAAATTAAGGACAAAAACAGTTAACAGACCACCTATAGCAGTATAAACTACAGTGCCGTCTTCTACCCTACCGGTAAAAATCCACAGAAGTATTGTGGCCGTAATAATTATAAAAATAAACGGCCAGCCTTGAGGGGCAATAGGAATTCTCATCATTAATACCCTTCTTGGCTCTAGTTTTTAGCCTTATCTACGATTTTTGATTCTTTAAGCCAAGGCATCATTGCCCTAAGTGTAGTGCCAACTTCTTCAATTGGGTGGTCTTCACCGGCTTTAGTTAGTGCATTAAACTTAGGTTTGCCTGCTTTATGCTCAGCCATCCATTCTCTTGTGAACTCTCCGCTTTGAATCTCGCCAAGAATTTTCTTCATCTCTGCTTTTGTATCGGCAGTGATTATGCGAGGCCCTCTTGTAAGGTCGCCGTACTGGGCAGTGTTACTAATAGAATATCTCATGTTTGAGATACCGCCTTCATAAATAAGGTCAACAATGAGTTTTGTCTCATGTAAACACTCAAAGTATGCCATCTCAGGCGGATAACCTGCTTCTGTTAGAGTTTCAAAGCCTGCTGTAATTAGAGCAGAAATTCCTCCGCAAAGCACAGCCTGCTCACCGAAGAGGTCAGTCTCTGTTTCATTTTTAAATGTAGTTTCAATTGTACCTGCCCTGCCTCCGCCAACACCGCTTGCATAAGCAAGGGCTACATCCATTGTGTCGCCTGACGCATCTTGGTGAATGGCAACCAGGCAAGGTACACCAGCGCCTCTTGTAAACTCATGACGAACAAGATGGCCCGGTCCCTTTGGTGCAACCATGAATACATTCATATCATCTGATGGTTTAATTAAGTCAAAATGAATGTTAAGTCCATGTGCAAAAGCAAGGTATGTACCCGGCTTTAAGTTTGGTGCAATTTCCTTTTCATAAACTTCGCTTTGTGTTTCATCGGGAATAAGTATCATAACAACATCGGCTTGTTTAACAGCCTCCGGTACTTCTTCCACCTGTATGCCGGCAGCTTCTGCCTTTGCCCAAGACGGGCCGTTTTTTCTAAGCCCGACTCTTACATCTGCTCCGCTGTCAATCAAGTTTTGCGCATGAGCATGACCCTGGGAACCAAAACCAATAATGGCAACTTTCTTGCCATTAATATTTTTTAAATCCGCATCCTTATCGTAATAAACCTTCATTTCCTATACTCCTCCATGATTATATTCATTTAAATTATTTTAGATACTATATGAACTATATGAACTATTTTTTAAAATGAGTGGAGCGTCACGCTCCTCCTCCTACGGGCATCATGCCCTTTTTATCTTATATAGTTTAATTAAAATATTAAAACTTTTAAAGAAGGCAATTACTTGCTCTTCTTCTTTGCTCCCTTTTTTGTACTGGCAGTCTCTGCGACCTTAGTTGACCTTGCCATGGCTATTGCCCCTGTGCTTGCCATCTCTTTAATGCCAAAAGGTTTTAAAAGCTCTATAAAAGCATCAACTTTTTTAACTCCCCCTGTTACTTCAATAGTATAGTTTTTAGAGCCAATATCAACAACTCTAGCCCTAAAGATTTCTACTATTCCTAAAATCTCAGCTCTTGTTTCCGGGTCAGCCTTAACCTTAAGAAGCACAAGACGGCGGTCTATATGCTCCTCACCGGTTAGGTCGTGAACCTTCACAACGCTTACGAGTTTGTTTAGCTGCTTTGTTATTTGTTCAACAATCTTCTCGTCTCCACTGGAGACTATAGTCATACGGCTTACCTCTGGGTCGAGGGTTTCAGCAACACATAGGCTTTCTATGTTAAACCCGCGTCCCGAGAAAAGCCCTGATATTCTTGACAATACGCCAAATTCATTAGAAACGAGTACAGATATAGTATGTCTCAACTTTCTATTCTCCTTATTATATGTTTACAATTTTAATTTATAATAAAACCATGTCACTTAGGGCTTTACCTGTAGCAAC
>CBDUXU010000155.1:0-2022 GCA_965371285.1 uncultured bacterium
AAAAAAATAAAAAGAAGAGCCACTCCTAAAAGCCCAAGGCTTGCTACTGTTAAACCCATTACAGAACCGCCAAAAAATGCTATATCAAGAGCTTTTGCTGCTGACGGCTTACCGGCTCTCGCCGCCTCAGTAGTTCTTACATTTGCCCTTGTAGCTGCCTTCATACCAAAAAAGCCACTAGCCATCGAAAAGAAAGCCCCTAGAACATAGGCAAAAGCCGTCTCCTTAGTTATAAAAACTCCGATTAAGAGAGCCAATATTAAAACAAAAATACTTAATACTAAATATTGCCTTTTAAGATAAGCTGCCGCGCCGCGGCGGATAAGTTGAGAGACTTCTTTCATCTTCTCAGAACCTTCACTTTGCCTCTTAATATAAATATAGATAAGAAAGGCAAAACCAAGTCCAACTAAAGCGAGCAGTGGTGCTATTTTTATTATTACATCCATTTCCAGAAAATCACTACCTCCCAGGAAAATCTAATTAGTAAAATATAACTAGATAAATCTAACAGTTAAACTTACTCATTGCATCATCAATACTGCCTAAACCGTTTTTTACAATATAAGCTACAGCTTCTTTCGTTCTGAGTAAAACTCTATCAAATTCTTCTTCTTCATCTTTTTTAAAAGGGGATAGAACATAGTCTGCCAGGTCTGAATTACCTTCAGGCTTTCCTACACCTATTTTTATGCGCGGAAACTCGCTTGTACCTAAGTTATCTATTAAAGAGCTTACGCCGTTGTGGCCGCCGGCCCTGCCGCGCTTTCTTATTCTTAACCTGCCTACAGGCAGTTCGCAGTCGTCAAAGATTACAATAATGTTAGATGGGTCTATATTATTTTGAAGTGCTTCTTTTTTGGTAGGTCCGCCACTTCTATTCATAAAAGTAGTCGGTTTTAGTAACATCACAGGAGAGCCTTCTATAATCCCTCTCCCTGTGAGGCACCCTCCGCTATCGGTGAGAGTTATATCATATTCATCACTAATAAGGTCAATTGCCATAAAACCTGCATTGTGGCGCGTAAGTTCATACCTAGCACCTGGATTACCAAGACCTGCTATTAGAAACAATATAGTCTCCTCTTAATGAAAATATTAATAAAAAAAGGCCTCTACCCTTATTCCATACTGGAAAAAGGGTAAGGGCCTCCTGTAAAATTAACCTTCTTTTTTATCTTCTGTAGCTTCAGCTTCCGGCGCTGCTTCTGCCCCTTCTGCTACCTCTGCTCCTTCTTCACCTTCAACCACTTCTTCAACTTTTTCTTCTCTTGGCTGGGTTACAAGAACTAGAGTATGATCCGGTGCGTCCATTGACTTGACACCATCTGGAAGGGTTACATCCTTAACATGAACTGACCCTCCGACAATAATATTAGTAACATCAACATCCACGCTGGCAGGAATGTTTCCTGGCAGACACTCAACTTTAATAGTTCTGGCTGGCTGCTCCAAAATACCGCCTAATGTAACACCTTCGCATTTACCTGTAAGATGAACCGGGACATCAACTGTAACCTTCTCATCCATAACAACTTCCAGAAAATCTATATGCTGCAAGGTCTCTTTTGACGGGTGTCTTTGCACATCCTTAAACATGACAACCTTATCGGCAACTCCCTCAACTTTTAAATTTATAAGAGCATTTCCGCCCTGGCTCCTGCCAAGCGCCTTTTCTGCATCTAACATCTTCACACTTAAAACAAGATTCTCTTTAACCTTATGGCCGTAAAGCACAGCAGGCACAATGTTTTCTGCTCTAAGTCTGCCGGCAGCCCCTCCGTTACCTTTTTGCCTTATTTCTGCATTAATATCTAAACTTTCCATCTTCCTTACTTCCTTCCTTTATTTAACTTACAATAATTAAAATTATTCAAACAGGGAACTTACGGAACCTCCGTAATGAATCCTCTTTATAGCTTCGCCAATTAATGGTCCAACTGATAAATACTTTATTTTACCGCTCTTAGTATTCCTGTTAGCAGGAATAGAGTCTGTTGCAACAATCTCTGTTATACAGCT
>CBDUXU010000156.1:0-1997 GCA_965371285.1 uncultured bacterium
AATATTTTTTAAAAGCTTAAAAACAATTTTCGGGTGACTATCTACAAACTTATCAAAGTCAGATTTATTCATGACAAAACACTTAAGCTCTGAGGTAGAGACTATTGTTGCGCTCCTTACACTTCCGTCCAAAAAACTCATCTCGCCGAATATCTCGCCCTTCTCCATATGAGTGAGAGTGAGAAGCTCTCCTTCAGGAGTCATCTTGCAGGCCTTAACATCACCTCTTTTAATAATAAAAAGCGACTCTCCCTGCTGCCCCTCTTCAAAAACAGTTTCGCCAATCTCAAAAGTATCTTCAGTTACAATTGTTGAAACTACTTCCAGCTCATCATCAGCCAGGTCTGAAAAAAACGGTAACTCTCTTAACTCTTTTGGATCTGCCATTTCATGCACTCCTATTGTTTGTTCCGGCCCAGCGTGACAGCATGATGCTGATGCTGACGCCGGACTCAATTAAAAAACTCTTACAAACTAATTACTAACTTTACTCACACTAACTTTGGGCTATCTGCGATAGTCTCCTAAAGAGGCTCCTCATCATAAACAAATCTAATAAAAATTAATTTACTTTACTAACACTTACTTTGGGCAATACTTCGCCTTTGGTGAAAAACTTATTTACCGGCGAGTCGCTAAAGTTCTCCGATATAAAAACATTACCCTTAAGTATGCCGTTTACCTTCGCAGTAAGCTCGAACTCGCCGCCCCCGCCGGAGACCTTTACAGCATCCCCTTCATTAATGCCCAACTCCGATGCATCTGCGACACTTAATTCAACAAAAGCCTCTTTTACCAACCCTGTTAGTATCTCGGAGCGGCCAGTCTCTGTTCCTGAAAGATTTAAATGGTTGCCGGTAATAAGAGTAAAGCTTCCATCCCCGTTGGCACTTTTAAATCCGGCGCCACCTTTAACCTTTACGGAACCCCCAGTTGGTTTAACAAAAACTCCCTTTGTGCTTTCTTCAAAGTCGCTCTCTTTTATATCACCATAAGAGCCGACCTCCCCTGTAATATCAGAAAAAATCTCATAGGCATAATATGGACCAAAAGATGAATCCAGCTGCTGTCCAATGGATGCGATAATTTCATAATCGGGCAATGAGTCACCCTTTGGTGCCATCAGTACATCTGCCTTTTGAACCCTGCCTTCCTGGTTGGTAAATGTTCCTTCTCTTTCTGACATAGTTGCAGAAGGAAGAACTACATCTGCCATCTGGGCTGTGTCTGTCATAAAGCTCTCTTGTACTACCAGGAACTTAATTTTATCAAGAGCCTTCTGGGCCATAACCCTGTCAGGGAACATGTTTAGTACATCTTCGCCTACAATGTGCAAGGTATCTAACTCTCCCTTTGACGCTGCCTCTATCATTTCTCCTGCGCCAAGCCCTCCATCAGCAGGAAGCACTCCCATGTTCCAAGCCCCTCGCTGATTACCTCTGTCAAGAAGTGGGTGAACAAAAACCGTTTTACCATCGGCTTTAAGTTTTTCTACCAAAGAACTAAGTTCCCCGGCTCCGCTTCCATAACGAATAAGGTCCGTACCTGCAAGTATAGAAACTATTTCAGACCTTTTAAACCTGTCTGCAATACCTTTTATGTCATCTGGGCTTAAGCCTGCTTTTTTGGCTTCGCTATCTGTTTTATTCCCGCCTAATGATTTCTCTATTCCTGAGAGAAGACTTCCCTCACTGCCGGGAATGTTTCTTACACTTAAGTTAGCATTCAAGTCAAGTTTCATTCCCCTTGGACTTGCTATTACAAGACTCATAGGACGAGCAAAGGTTGTGGTTCTGACCATGTACTCTGTAACGGGGTTCTCATCGGAGAGGTGACCTCCTACAACTAACATTGTATCAGCCGTTAGACATTCCTTTATATCTGAAGTAACACTTTCAATACCTGTTGCTGCAATAAAGTCAGCTACGGCACTACTACTCCACCTTGAGTCACTATCAATGTTATTTGACTTAAGCACATTTTTAAATAGTTTTTTA
>CBDUXU010000157.1:0-1976 GCA_965371285.1 uncultured bacterium
GATCTGATTATAGTAATGAGGCTAGAGTTCTCGCCAGTAGTACTGAAAAAAGTACAGGCAGCACTGGTACTAAAACTTATAAGTTTAAAAAGCTTAAATAAATAATCGTTACCACTTATGATATAAAAAAAGCCTCATGCTTTACGGCGTGAGGCTTTTTTTTATTTTGGCGTTCCCTACAAGTGTATGAGGATAACTTAATGATAGAAAAGCTGATATCATTTCTCTACATTAGTCCTTTTTACAAGTATTTATTCCAAGAAGTGATGTAACGGGACACCATGCAAGTATACCTGTGACAAGGCCGATTGCCCCTACCACATACCCTGCAATAGTTGCAGGTCCTGTTGGTAGCACCCCGGCTCCAGCAAGCCCAATGGCAACAATACCAATTACTATTCTCGCACCTCTTTCAACTCCGCCTACATTGCATTTCATAATAAACCTCCTATTAGTTTATAATCAAGCTCTACGCCTGCCTGCGCTGTTTGCCATGAGGTTGTAACATATAATGCCTTAAAGCCTTATTTTATTGTACATACCGAAGGCATGTAACCGTCCCACTTATGGCGCTCCTGCCAAAGGGAAGATCCCCTGGAATTTGCTGCTAAAGTGGGTCGGTTTTTATAGTGCAATTTCCTTTGTTTTACAAAAGCTTGCGTATGCTGTCGTAGCCTTTTTTAATCTCCTGGGCAAGAAGTTTTGCCGCTTCCAAAGTGTTTTTTGCAGCATCCTCTGCCTCTCCGGCTACAAGCTTTCCCTTGGATGCCAGTTTTTCCAATTTCTCTTCAGCTTCGTCCCACATATCTTTTGCCTCAAGTTTCCCGAGGTTTACTTTTAGGGCCAGCTCGTCACGGTGCTGCTTAATGTCTTCAATAATCTCTTTTACTTCTTCAATGGCTCCCATAATAAGATACCTTTCTTAAAAACCGCTTTTTATTTAATTTCGTAAAACACCAACATTATAACAGTATTATGGTGCAGATTTCCATAAGTAGCTAAACATATGGCCTACAGCGAGGTTTCAACCTTCTTGAGAAGCAATTTTACTTCACCGGCTAACTCACCAACATTAGGGTTATCCACGAGGCCCATCACAGCCTCAGGGTCCATAAACTCTACATGAACTTTGCCGTTGTCTTCCTCGCGAACTATAACATTACATGGCAAAAGCAGCCCTATGGACGGCTCATTTGTTATTGCCCTGTGTGCCAGCGTGGGGTTGCAGGCACCGAGGATGCGGTAGGGAGGCATGTCTTTGCCAAGTTTTTTCTTAAGTGTTGCCTGTACGTCAATATCGCTAAGTATGCCGAAGCCTTCTTTTTGCAGCTGGGCTGTTACCTTCTCTATGGCGCTGCCGAAGTCCATGTCAACGGTTTTGCCGAAGCCGTATTTAATGCTCATTGGTTTATCTCCTTGGTGGTTATTTTTTACAAAGTCCTCTTTTCTCATTTTAGGTGATCTGTAACATGATTGTACTATAACATGATTTATAAAATCTCTTCAAGATTAGGCTCTAAGAAAGGAAGACAAAGAATATTGGTGTCCCTGAGGGGGTTTATAAAGGGGATTTATATGTTGGAAAAGCTGATAATTCCACTGGAATTTGTGGTGAGAGTGGCGTAGATAGCCATGGGTATAGAACTAATACAAGGGGCTCGCTTGACTACCAGCATATTCTGTATTATAATACTAAATTGCTATCCAAAGGTAAAAATCGCATTTACTCCAACAAAGAAGTGTGTCTTATCAAGCAATCCATTTAAAACTTAAAAGATATTGTAAGGAAAAAAATGAATAAATATTTGTTATTTACACCAGGTCCGGTGAATGTGGCGGAAAATGTACGAAGCGCTATTTGCAGGGAAGATATCTGCCATAGAGAGGTTGATTTTGAATTTTTATTGCAAGGTATTGAGAGTAAATTGTTGAGACTTTTTGAGATAAAAAATAATGATGATTATAGAGCTGTGGTT
>CBDUXU010000158.1:0-1723 GCA_965371285.1 uncultured bacterium
GAGTATTAAAGTTAAAAGTGGAGCTGCCCTGCCCAAAGGACGGGGTTTACGGCTTGCACTCTGTTAATATTAGCAATCAAAAGTGAAAAGATGACGGATAAAAATTTTACAAGACTTTACCTTGCAAGACATGGTCAGGTAACAAACCATCATGAACTTAGATATAACGGCCATTTTGATGTGGATATTACCGAAAAAGGGTTGGAACAGATGGAAAATCTTGCGGCCTTCCTGAAAGATTATCCTGTTGAAGCCATCTATAGCAGTGATCTGGTCAGGACTTATAGGGGAGCTGAAATAGCAGCTCAAGCGCTTGGTCTAAAAAACAAAAGACTTACTGACCTGAGAGAGGTGTGCCTTGGGCAATGGGAGGGTTTGTCTATGAACGAAGTGAAGGAAAGATTCCCGGATGAGGCAAACCTCAGGTTTCGAGACCTTGCTCATCACAGGGTAAAAGGAGGAGAGAACATCGTTGATTTAAGCAACAGGGTAATCCCTGCCATTGAAAACCTTTTAAAACATCATAAAGGAGAAGCCATCTTCATTCTTGCCCATGGCGGCGTAAACAGGACAATTCTTTGCGATGCTATGAGCCTGCCCCTCGAAAACTTTTTTAAGATGGAGCAGGATTATGGTTGTTTAAATATTATTGACTACTATTTCGATTCAAGCTCCGACCATAAACCTGAGTTCGCAGTAGTAAAGATGGTAAACGGCGGCCCTAATCAAGAGATACATTTATCAAAGGTTTATTAAGCTCTGAGTTTTTACCATTCTTAGTGCAACCCACTCTATTCTGAATCTTCATTAATCATACTTGACACTAAATTTATTATGAATGATAATCATCTGGTTTTTTTCATTTTTTGGAAGTTTCATGAGCGCTTCCTATTTGGGATAGACAGCAGGAAATGTTATCCCTTTACAACAGGGCATTAATGACACACCTTTTTAAAAATAAAGTTGCACTAATAACCGGCAGTTCCCGTGGGATTGGAAGCGCCATTGCGCGTAAATTTGCCCTCTCAGGAGCTGATATTGTTATAAACTACAGGAAAGCCAGCGGCTCATCTCAGGCACAAGGGGAGAAACTTTGTGAAGAGATCGAGCGTATGGGGAGTCGGGCTGTTATGGTACAAGCTGATATCTCAAATAAAGAGTCAGTCACAAACCTGTTTAATGAAATAAAAGAACAATTTGGTTCTTTAGACTTTCTTATCCTTAATGCTGCAAGAGCTCCTTTTAAACCTCTGGACAGACTCCTTGAGAGAGAGTTGAAGCAACTTATCGAAACCAACTTTATTGGGAATATTTTTTGTATTCAGAAGTCTCTCCCATTATTGGAAAAAACGCAAGGTAAGGTAGTTTTCATTTCAAGCCTTGGAAGCCGCTTCTATAATCCTGCCTATCCTCTCGGCAGTATGAAAGCTGCAATGGAATCTGTAATAAGAGATAGTTCAGAAAGCTTAAGTGAAAAAAACATTGCCTTCAATGCGATATGTGGTGGTATAGTTAAAACAGACTCTTTTAAGGTGTTGAGACAATACTGGGAAGAACTCGATTTTATACCGGAAGAGCTCTTTGTTGAACCTGATGAAATAGCTGACGTCACCATGTTTTTATGCAGCCCGGCCAGCAGGGGGATTCATGGCCAGACAATTGTTGTTGACAGAGGACTTAGTAACAGGCTTTACAGGCCTATCAAACAAAAGCAATCTTAAAT
>CBDUXU010000159.1:0-1661 GCA_965371285.1 uncultured bacterium
TAAAAATATATTTGTAGAAGAGAGTGTGATTTTAAAATCAAAATCCCTTGTGAGTCCTATTATCCCCGAGGAGCAAATAGCTACAGAAGAAGTTAAACAAAAATTAAAAGATTTTCCGGCAGAAGCATTTAATAAGTATAAAATATAGAGAGAATAATCAATATGGATAGCAGCGACATACATAAAAAAGAACTGCATATACCTGAGAGGAATAAATCCTTTGATAGTATAGAGAGCGCAGGCGAAGGGGAGGTACATAGTTTTGAACTTCTCAAATATTGCGGCAGTACCGAGACCTCCCGCGCATCAAGGTATTCCTTGCCTTATGCCGTAATAATGGTCAAACTTAGCCCTTTAGAGGGAGAGTCTGTTACTAAAATACCTGCCCTTGAAGATAAAGTTATAGACAGGATTTTTAGCGTTGTCAGGACTTGCGATACTGTAGGTAAGACCGTAGGTAATACTTTTGCCATCTTACTGCCCCAGACAGATTATTTCGGCTCTCTTGTTACTACCAGAAAACTTCTTGATGCCTTTGAACCACTTGCAGAGGAGTCTTTCGGTTATGCCAAAATTGAAGTTATGCAATCTGCTTACCCTCACCATGGTGATAATTTTGAAACTCTGTTAGATGTGGCGGAAGAGAGAATCAGGCAAAAGAGAGAGTCCCTTTGGACCCGCCTTGCTATGGAAAAAAAGATTTTTTGGGAAATGCTCGAGACAGTCGCAGTATTGGACGAGAAGGGTATAACTCACGCACCATTTGAGACATCTTCAGACGGTGAGTTGAAAAAAGATTTTCTTCAGACAATTAATGAAGCAATTTTAAATGAAATAATACTGACTCCAAAAAAGAGAGGCATACTTTATATTAGTATGCCAAAAATAACCAGGCAGGAACCACTGGTCAAAAAACTGCAAAGTATTTTTGAAAATGAGACAAAAATTTATCTTGTTGGTGACAGGGAGAATGTTGACTTTGATAACAACAATATTATTGTTAGGGACATGAAAGATCAAAGGCTTTTGGAAACTTCTTTTACATTGTTTATGAACAAAGATGTTGCATACGGCGTGTTTTCAAAAGAGAGCTGGGGCGGTGTGAGTACATGTTTCCACACTTCCGATAAATTTCTGGTAGAAGGCATGATAACCAGGCTTCAGCGTGATTACGCACTGGAGGAAAACTTTTAATGTCAGAATTTAATAGAGCTATAATTGCACTTAGCCGTAAGGAAGAAACAGACAACCTGGTTAACTACTTTAAAAGTAAAGGTCTCGAATCATTTGTAGCTAAAGACGGCAGTGAAGTAATGGAAGGAGCTTTAAAAAGCAAACCGTCAATTATAATAACTGACCTTAAACTTAAGGGTATTGATACTCTTAAAGTTTTTAAAATCCTCCTCAATAATCCAATTACGGCTGATGTTCCTTTTGCTTTTTTTATGGACGGAGCTGCTGAAATACACGGGTTCAGGCCTAAGATTGATATTGTACAGGTTAGGCCTTACATACTGGACGACTTTTATAGAAAAGTCAGGGTTTCTGTCTTAACATCGGAGTCCGGAGGCAGCGGAACAATGAACGATATGACAGGAAGTTTGGCTCACATGAGCCTGCCTGATTTAATTCAAATTTTAGAGGTAAATAAAAAAGAAGGC